>CAIKAS010000067.1 GCA_903825445.1 uncultured Acidobacteriia bacterium | reverse complement strand
GCGTTTTCGATGTTTGCTGCGTGTTGAGCGTCTGATGCCATGGGGGTGTCCTCAGTATCAGCAGAGCATGCGCGGGGTGCGGGAAAATGTGGCCAAATTCGTATGTTGTTGACAGGGAATATAGATAAAAATCGAAGATCGACGGGAACGGACTGCACGGCCCGCTCAAACTCCGACTGCGACGAGCTGGTACGTTCGCGCATATCAGCCAAGCTTGTTCGCCGCCGCGTGATAGCATGAAAAATTCCCCCTCCTGTAATGATTCGAGCCGTAAAAGGAACCCGGGACTTATTGCCTCCGGACACCGCTGTGTGGAACCGGGTAGAACGTATTGCACGGGAAGTCTTCCGAGCGTACAACTACCAGGAAATCCGCACGCCGATTTTGGAAGAAGAACAGCTTTTCGCTCGCGGCGTGGGGGCGGACACGGATATCGTCTCCAAAGAGATGTATGCGTTTGAAGATCGCGACGGTTCGCGGCTGGTATTGCGGCCGGAGAATACGGCGTCGGTAATTCGCGCTTATATCGAGCATCGGCTGGATCAGAGGCCGGGTGTGCAAAAACTCTATTACATTGGCCCGATGTTTCGGCGCGAGCGTCCGCAGAAGGGCCGCTACCGGCAGTTTTTTCAGATTGGCGCGGAGGCGATCGGGTCGGATTCGCCGTTTGTTGATGCCGAAGTGATCGAGATGGTGTCGGAAATGCTGACACGCACCGGGTTGAGCGGTTTCACGCTGCTGATCAATTCTGTGGGTTGTCAGGATTGTCGGCCTCAGTTTGTGGAAAAGCTGCGGGCCGCGCTAAAACCTGTGGCGGCGCAGTTGTGCACGGATTGCCAGCGGCGCGCGGAAACGAATCCACTTCGGGTGCTGGATTGCAAGGTACCGGAAGATCAGGCGCTGATTGGGCAGTTGCCATCTATATTGGACAGCCTGTGCGGAATTTGTGCGCCGCATTTCGAGAAGGTGCGCGGATACCTGACGGATCGCGGGATTCCGTTCGAAGTAAAGCCGCGGCTGGTGCGCGGGCTCGATTACTACATGCGGACGACGTTTGAAGTGACGCACGGCGATCTGGGCGCGCAGAATTCAGTGCTGGGCGGCGGGCGATATGACGGGCTGGCGGAATCGCTGGGGTCGAATGTGCATTCGCCGGGAATCGGGTTTTCGATCGGCGAGGACCGGCTGGTGATGACCGTGCCTCAAAATGAAGAAGCGGGGCTGGATGTGTTTATCGCGCATCTGGGCGATGCGGCGCTGCAGCATGCGGGCGTGCTGGCGCGGGATTTGCGACGCGCCGGAATTGCCGTGGAAGTGGCGGCGGGCCTGAAGCTGAAGCGGGCTATGGAACTGGCGAATAAGTCAGGCGCGCGATATGCGCTGATTTTGGGCGACGATGAAATTGCGGCGGGCGTGTATTCGCTGAAGGACATGCAATCGACCGAGCAGCACCGCGTGACGCGGGAAGAGATTTTTGCGAAATTTGCGCCTCGACGGCGCGCGACGGATTAAGACAGGACACAGGAATCGACCATGCAGTCTGGCGAAATACACAAGTACCGAACACATACATGCGGCGAGCTTAGAAGCGCGCACACCGGCAGCACCGTGCGGCTTTCGGGCTGGCTGCGAAATCGCAGAGATCACGGCGGCGTCTACTTTATCGATCTGGCGGATCACTACGGCGTGACGCAGATCATCATTGCGCCGGGCACGTCGTCTTACGACCTGCTTTCGAGCTTGCCAAAGGAGACGGTTATTCGCGTGGATGGCACGGTGGTGGCGCGCGATGCGGGCGCGGTGAATCCGGGCATGGTGACGGGCGAGATTGAAGTGCGTGTGACGGAAGCCGAACTGTTGGGTTCCACCGAGCCTGTGCCGTTCAGCGTGTTTCCGGAGACCGCGGTGCCGGAAGACCTGCGCCTGACGTATCGCTTCCTGGATCTTCGGAAGTCGAAGATGCATGCGAATATTTTGCTGCGCTCGAAGATCATTGCCAGCATTCGACGCCGCATGGTGGACCTGGGTTTTGTGGAGTATCAGACACCGACGCTGACGGCGTCCAGTCCTGAAGGCGCTCGCGATTTTCTGGTGCCATCGCGCCGGCATCCGGGTAAGTTCTATGCGCTGCCGCAGGCGCCGCAGATGTTCAAGCAGCTGATCATGGTGTCGGGTTTCGACCGATACTTCCAGATTGCGCCGTGTTATCGCGACGAGGATTCGCGCGCGGATCGTTCGCCGGGCGAGTTTTACCAGCTGGATCTGGAGATGAGCTTTGTGACGCAGGACGACGTGTTCCGCGCCGTGGAATCACTGCTGACGGGCGTGTTCACGGAGTTCAGGCCGGATCGTCCGATCACTTCCGCGCCGTTTCCACGCATTCCGTATTCCGAGGCCATGATGAAGTACGGGTCGGACAAGCCGGATCTGCGGAACCCGCTGGTGATTATCGATCTGAGCGCGATGTTCAAGGAATCCACGTTCCGGGCGTTCGCGGGCAAAGTGGTGCGGGTGATCAATATTCCGGGTGGCGCGGGCAAGTCGCGCACATTCTTCGACAAGCTGGAAGAGCAGGCGAAGTCCGGCGGCGCGGCTGGGCTGGCGTGGCTGACGGTGGAAGCGGATGGGTCACTGAAGGGGCCTGTCGCGAAATTCCTGACGCCGGAGGCATCGGCGCAACTGAAGAGCGAATCGGGCGCGGGTGTGGGCGATGCGGTCATTATCCTGGCCGATACCGACGTCGCGAAGATGTGTAAGATCCTGAGCGGTCTGCGCGACAACCTGGGCAGGCAGTTGGGGCTGATTGAAGAGAACGTTTATAAGTGCTGCTGGATTGTCGATTTCCCGATGTATGAGACGGACGATAACGGCAACGTGGCGTTCAGCCATAATCCGTTCTCGATGCCGCAGGGGGGCCTCGATGCGCTGAACAATCAGGACCCGTTGACGATCAAAGCTTTCCAATACGATATCGTTTGCAACGGGTATGAGTTGTCGTCGGGTGCGATCCGGAACCATCAGCCGGAGATTATGTACCGGGCGTTTGAGCTAGCCGGGTATCAGCGCGATGAAGTCAATTCGCGGTTCAAGGCGCTGATTAACGCGCTCAAGTACGGCGCGCCGCCGCACGGTGGCATTGCGCCTGGCGTGGATCGAATCGTCATGTTGCTGGCGGATGAGCCGAACATTCGCGAAGTGATTATGTTCCCGATGAATCAGAACGCGGAAGACATGATGATGAACGCGCCGAATACGGTGCGGCCGGAACAACTGCGCGAACTGCATATCCGGATTGTGGAACCGCCGGTGAAGAAGACGGCCGAGTAAATACTCCACAAATTGAAAAAAGGGCTGCTGACCGAGGTGGTTAGCAGCCCTTTTGATTTTACTGAGAGCGAGGATTAGACGTCGGACAGGTGATCGATGGCGCCGGTTGCGTCACCGAAATTGTCGGTCTTCACGCCCGCTTTATCCAGCATGGTGATCAGCAGGTTGTTCATCGGCGTTTCGTTCGGATAAGCAATGTGACGGCCACCCTTGATCTGGCCGTTCGCGCCGCCTACCAGCACCAGCGGCAGATCGTCGTGGGTGTGCTTGTTACCGTCGTTGATGCTGCTGCCGTAGAGCAACATGGAGTGATCGAGCAAGCTGCCATCGCCATCCGGCGTGTTCTTCATCTTGTCGACGTAATAGGCGAAGGTCTTGACGTGGAATTCGTTGATCTTGATGGTCTTGGCGATCTTGTCCGCATCCTGCTGGTGGTGCGTGACGGAGTGGTGGCCATCGGGAACTTCGATCTGCTTGTAGCTGCGGTTGCTGCCTTCACGCGCGATCATGAACGTGCCGACGCGGGTGAGATCCGTCTGGAACGCAATCACCTGAAGGTCGATCATCAGTTTGGCATGTTCGCTGAAATCGTCCGGAATGCCGCCCGGTTTGCCCAGGAGGGGCATTTTGAATTTGCTGTCCTGCGCTTCAGCCAGCTGGATGCGCCGCTCGATATCGCGAATTGCATCCAGGTATTCGGCCAGCTTGTTCTTATCGCGGGCGCCGAGACCGGTCTTCATTCTGGAGACGTCTTCCATCATGAAGTCGAGAATGCTGCTGTCTTCCTTCATGCGAGCGAGGCGGGCCTTCGGGTCCGTACTCTGGCCATCGCCAAAGAGGCGTTCAAACACGGCGCGGGGGTTAACTTCGACCGGCAGCGGCGTGGTGGGCGAGCGCCAGGCAACCGTGTTGGTGTAGGCGCAACTATAACCGGAATCGCAACCGCCAGCCAGGCCAGCCGCTTCGAGGCCGATTTCCATGGAGGCAATCTGCGTCTGCTTGCCAAACTCTTTCGCGGCAATCTGATCCGCCGAGATGCCGGAGTGAATATCCGCGCCTTCGGTTTTCTTCGGATGGACGCCGGTCAGCCAGCTGGCTCCGGCGCGCGCGTGATCGCCACCGCCATCGCCAAGCGCGCGACCGCCGTTCTGCATAAGGCCGCTGAGAACGAGCACGTGCTCCCGATAGGCTTCGAGAGGCTTCATGGTGGACGCGAACTCAAAGCCCGCTCCTACCGTTTTCGGCTTCCACTCACCGTTGAGGTTGATAATGCCGTTCGGCACGTACGAAAAACCAAGGCGCACAGGCGCTTTCGACATGGCGGCTTCGGCCGCGTTCATCATTGCGGGAATCATGGAATCCAGCAACGGCAGAGCGATGGTGGTGCCCGCGAGGCCCTTCAAAAACGTCCGGCGAGCGATAGCTTTCTTAGTCAGGAACATGGTGGCCGAGTCTCCTTAATTAATCTTCCGCAGCCCTTCTCGTTTGGAACGGGGCACTGTGTATCACGCCTAAAATAAGGGTAGACATGCGGTAATCGTCCCGCGCGGCATCCCTGGTAACCGAACGAATCACCGGCTGGTCGAATGACTCGACTCCCCGGCCCAAAGCGTATGTCATCAGCTTCGTAGTGAAAGTATTCACGAAATCGACCTTCTTGCCTGTCAGCAGCAAATTCGTCAGGCCAGCCGGACCGTCAAACTTAGTCCCATCGGGCAAGGTCGCGCTGGCATCGATTTTGGCGCCTGTATCGTCGATAACACGCCACTTCCCAATACCATTATAGTTCTCAAGCGCGAAGCCCAGCGGGTCCATACGGGTGTGGCAGACCGCGCAGTTCGGATCAGCGCGGTGCTGCTCCATCGCCTGGCGCAGAGTCAAATGCCCGGCCGAGCCGTGCGCGCTGAAGCCATCTGCCGCGCCGGGAGGTGGCGGAGGGGGGGGCGCTCCCAGCAGATTTTCCAGAATCCACTTGCCACGCTGCACCACTGAAGTGCGATTGGGCAACGACGTCACTGTGAGGAGGCTGCCCTGGCCAAGCAGACCGAAGCGATTCGGATCGGTCAGGGTTATTTTGCGAAACGCGGGGCCGTACACATTGGGAATATCGTAGTGTTTTGCCAACCGGTCGTTGACATATGTATAGTTGGCGCGAAGGAGATCGAGCAGGCTGCCATCGGCCTGGAGGACGCTGTTGAACAGCATCTCGGTCTCGGTCTTGAAGGCATTGCGGAGGCTCTGATCGTAATCCGGGAAGGCGTCTTTGTCTTTCTTGTCAGATTCCACATTGCGCAGGAAGAGCCACTGGCCTGCAAAGTTGGACACAAGCGAACTGGACTTCGAGTCAGCCAGCATTCTGCGGACCTGCTGATCCATCACGACGCTGTCATGCAGGCGGCCTTTCTGCGCGAGGTCCAGGAGTTCATCGTCCGGCATGCTGCTCCACAGGAAGTAGGAGAGGCGCGATGCCAGTTCGAAATCGGTGAGCTTATAGACGGAGCCGGGCTTGACGCCGGCGGGATCCTGCTCTTCGCGGAAAAGGAAATTCGGCGAGACCAGCAATGCACGAAGCGCGGATTCGATGCCCTTATCAAAACTGCCACCGCCCTGGCGGCCACGCTGATAGAAGCCGAGCAGCGGGGAGACGTCAGCGGAGGTCACCGACCGCCGGTAAGCGTGATGCGCCAGATTTGTGAGGATCTGGCGGGCACAGGCTTCATCCTGAGTTGGCGCAGACGGCGTGCAGACAAAAATCTTTTTGCGGCTCGGCGTGTCACCAGGGCCGGTCGGATTATATGGTCCGATTATGGAAATACTGAAAACGTTACGCTGGCCGCCAGCAGGAGGATCGAGCAACTTCACCCGAACGTCATTCATCCGAAGGTCAAGCTTCTGCGGTGGGCCTCCGGGACCGGCACCCGCGCCGCCAGCACCGCCGCGGCCGCCGCCACCCGTGGCCTCAGGCATGGGAGACTCGCTGCCGTAAGATACACCGATCACCTGCGGCCCGGCCTTCACCGGAATGCGCGTGTCGATCTTGGCGCCACGGTCGCCGCCGTTGTTCGTAGTGACGCGAATTGTGTATTCGGCATCGACCGGGAAGTTGTAATGGATCGCATAGCCGCCGCGGGAGCCGAGCGGCAGATCGTCGCTGACACGAACGTTGGTGGGTGTGCCGAAGGGAACCAGAAATTCCGATTCCTCGGCGGGAATATCCATAGCGCCGACGGCCGTGCGGCTGATCTTGCGCGCGGCCGACATATATTTTTCTAACAAGACCGGCGATACAGACAAGACGTCGGCGATGTTATCGAAACCGTAGCCGGAATCGTCGCCCGGAAGCAGCGAGTTGACGTCCACTTCCAGCCCGAGCAGATCGCGGATCGTATTGCCGTATTCCAGCCGATTCAGCCTGTGGATGGCCGGAGCACCGGGATTCGGATGGGCGACTGCGTTGGCATTGAGTTGCGTTTCCAGCCACGAAGTGAATTTTGCGGCAGTATCAGCGTCGGGACGCGGCATGCCCGGCGGGGGCATTTGACCTGTGCCGAATTTGCGGAGAACTTTTTCCCAGAGGGCGGTGTTTTCACCAACGCGATCGATGTGAGCGCCTTCGAGGACGACGCCGGCAGTTTTCAGCCCCTCACTGTGACACATGATGCAGTACTGATCCACAAGCGCCTGTTGGGATGCGGCGTCCGTTACCGCAGGTGCCGCAGGCTTTGACGCAGCCTGGGCAGGCGGACGTTGCTGCGCAAACACCGCGAGGGCAGTGATCAGGCCTAGGCCAAACGTGGTGCGTACGGCGGAGATTCGTAGAGCGGAGGGCTGCATGGACCTGGTCACTATTCTACCCGATGCTGTATGCTGACATTTCAGTCATACTAAACGTATCAGGCGCGCCCGGCGAATGCAAGCGTATCGGGCGGGCAGGAGTGAAGGTTTATGTCCCAACGACAATCAGTTTTGATTCGGCGCGCAGTGCTCCCCGTCCTGGCCGCGATGACCATCGCCTCCCTGCTGTTGGCGGCGGATCTCCGCCTTGTGAATGCGGCTAAGGCGGGCGATAAAAAGGCTGTCATCGCTCTGCTGAAAGAAAAGGTGGACGTCAACGCCAGCACGCCAGGGGGGGCAACGCCGCTCGCCTGGGCGGCCGAACGGGCCGACGACGAGATGGCGCAGTTGCTGCTTACCGCGGGCGCGAAGCCGGACACGGCAAACGACTACGGTGAGAGCCCGCTGACTCTCGCATGCGCCAACGGAGACAGCGTGCTGGTGAAGAAACTTCTGGACGCCGGAGCCAATGCGAAGGCGGCACGATGGAATGGCGAGACAGCGCTGATGATTTGCGCAGGCAACGGGCAGACTGATGCTGTCCGGCAATTGCTGGCTCACGGGGCGGATACAACAATTACCGATCCGGCCCGCGGCCAGAACGCCCTGATGTGGGCTGCGGCGCAAGGCCGGCCGGCGGTGGTGAAGGTTCTGGTGGAACATGGCGCGGATGTGAACGCGGTTTCGAAGGGCAACTTCACGCCGGTGATGTTCGCCGCGGAGAAAGGTGACGCGGAGACGATTCGAATTCTGGTGGCGGCGGGAGCCGACCCCAACAAAGCATTGCCGGATGGCAGCACGCCGATTCTGATCGCGTCAAACCTGGGTCAGCCGGCTGCTGTTGGGGCGCTGCTGGACACTGGCGCCAAACCCACGGTGGCGGACCGTGGCGGCACGACGCCGCTGCATTCGGCATCGCAGGCAGGGAACGTGGATCTTGTAAAACAGCTGCTGGCGAAAGGCGCTGACCCGAATGCAAAGACCGCGATGGTAGCGGCTGCCGGCAGGGGCGCGGCAGCTGGCGGAGGTGGTGGACGCGGCGGTCCGGTGGGACAGCAGACGCCCCTGATGGTAGCCGCCAAAGCAGGCAAGCTCGAAGCGATGAAAGCGCTCGTGGCAGGCGGAGCGGATCCAAAGCTCAAAGCGCAGGACGATACCACTCTGCTGATGTCGGCAGCGGGCAGCGGCCACGTGGAAGTGGTGAAGTATGCTTACGAACTGGACCCAGACCCCAAGACTGTTCTCGCGACCAATAAGACAGGGAATAACGCCGTCCATGCCTCAGTCAGTGGCACGGGCGGGCTGGTTCCGCAGGCTTCGATCTGCGAAGTGATCCAGTTTTTGGCGGACAAGGGCGTGGACGTTGACGTGAAGAATGCCCGGGGCCAGACAGCGATTCAAATCGCGAACGGGCTGCCGATTGACACGGCGGTGACGCTGATGGTGAATATGCTGAAGGCGGCGGGCAGGACGCCGCTGGTGGATCCTCACCGCTAATCGCATTATTGATTCACATCACTGACGCACATTTCAGCGCTGGTTGTGGCACGTGGTGCAGCCTGTCAAAGCACGGGTTTTCACGTGACACGGCTGGCAGAAGGTCATCTTCGTGGTGTTGAGCTGATCGGCAACTACGTCCTCGGTGCTGATGGGGCCGTGACATCCCTCGCACTCCGCGCCGTTCATCAGGTGATAACGGTGATCGAAGAAAACGAAGTCGCGTAGTGAGAAGACCCGGACCCAGGGAATTGCCTGCTTCTTTTCCACGTAGGAGAGGAGGGTGGCTCGGGTCGGTGTGGGATTCTGTGACCATGCATGGCATTCCAGGCACTTCGGCGCGTCGGGGATTTCGATGGAATCGCCGAATTTCTGAGGATCTGAGTGGCAGGTACTACAGGTCAACTTTGCTTCCGCGTGAAGCTTGTGACTGAACGGGATGGGCTGCGCGGGGCCAGGAATTTGGGCATACGCCGCAAACAGCGTGAGTAGCAGGGTGCAGTATTTCAGGCTGGACCGGAACATTGCCGAGTGACTGCGTCATCTTATCAGGAGGCTGCTCAGGCGGCGCGAAACTGCTATCGTCGTGTTGGTGAAAACTTCTGACAATCGACCAGTGGTGCTGATCACCGGCGCGTCCAGCGGGATCGGCGAAACGTTCGCGCGCAAGCTGGCTGCCCGTGGCTTCGACCTGATTCTGGTGGCCCGACGCACTGAAAAGCTACACTCGCTGGCGGCGGAACTTGCTCCCGCGGTTCACGCTGAGGTGGTTACTGCCGATCTGACCACGGAGGAAGGCCTGCAGGCGACCGAGAGCGCGATTCGCAACTGCGCACGCCTGGAGATGCTGGTCAACAACGCCGGCTTCGGCACAATGAAACGATTCTGGGAGGCCGATCTGCATGGCCAGGAGCAGATGCATAAGCTGCATGTCATGGCTGCGATGCGATTGACGCACGCGGCTCTTGGACTCATGGTGCCACGCGGGGGGACCGGCGCGGTGATCAACGTATCTTCTGTCGCGGCGTTTGGGCAGACCGAGGGCAATGTCAGTTACTGCGCTACGAAGGCGTGGATGAATGCGTTCACGCAGGGGCTGGATATGGAACTGCATGGAATTGGCTCAAAAGTGAAAGTGCAGGCTCTCTGCCCCGGCTTCACGATGAGCGAATTTCACGACACGCTGGGTGTGGACCGCAACAATATCCCGGGCTTCCTGTGGATGCAGGCGGATGCGGTGGTGGAGGAATCGCTGCGGGGTCTGGAGCGCGGCGAAGTCATTGTGATTCCCGGAACGATTTATAAGATTGGCGCGGCATTGATGCGACACCTTTCGCACGGGATCAAGCGCCGTATCGGGAAGCCCGGAAAGGACAAGCGCGTTTGACGATTGAGTGCGTGCCGAATTTCTCGGAAGGCCGTGATCGGGTGGTGGTGGCGGCACTGGAGCGATCCGTCACGGGCGTGGCTGGCGTTATGCTGCTGGATTCGACGTCGGATGTGGATCACAACCGCACGGTGCTGACGTTTGCCGGTGAGCCGCGCGCGGTTGCGGATGCGGCACTGGCGGTGGTGGCGACGGCGGTGGCACGAATCGATCTCACGAAGCACACGGGCGTGCATCCGAGATTGGGCGCGGCGGACGTTGTGCCTTTCGTGCCGATAGAAGGCAGTACGCTGGCTGAGTGTGCCGCCTTGGCGCGCGAGGCAGGGGAACGGATCTGGCGGGAACTACATGTGCCTGTCTATTTGTACGAAGCGGCGGCGCTGCGGCCGGAGTGTGTACGGCTGGAGAAGGTTCGGAAGGGCGCGAGGGCGGGGATACTGGCCCCGGATATCGGCGATCATTCGCACCCGACGGCAGGCTGGTGCGTCGTAGGGGCGCGGGAATTTCTGGTCGCCTGGAATATTATTCTCGATACCGACGATCTGGCTGCGGCGCAGGATATTGCGCGGGAGATTCGGGAGTCGAACGGAGGTTTGCCGGCGGTGAAGGCGCTGGGTCTGCCGCTGCTTTCACGTGCCAATGTCCAGGTTTCGATCAATCTGGTCGACTTCCATCGGACACCGCTGCATGTTGTGTTCGACGCTGTTTGCCGACTCTGCGGGAGACGCGGGATCCGCGTGGCTGGGAGTGAATTAATCGGGATGATTCCGGAGGCGGCGCTGAAACTGTCCGCAGGCCATGATTTGCGGTGGTTGAATTTGCGACCGGAACTGGTACTGGAGGGGCGGCTACGAATGGCGGGGAGAGGTTAGTCGAGACAGCAGACTGAGCTCTTCTCGTGCCCGATTGAAGGAGTCGCCGTCGGCTATCCCGCTTGCGTCACCTTCATCTATTGCCGTTCGCAGGCGAGCGAGCTTCACGTCCACTTCCGGCAGCTCACATTTCGCACTGTCGGCCGCGGGCGGCTGTGCTTTCATTACGCGATCCCCTTCAAGGTCAATTCAACAAACCCCTGCGCATCGTCGATGATCCGCTGAAGATGTTCCGCACTGACAAAGCTTTCCGCGTAGACCTTGTAGATATTCTCCGTACCCGAAGGCCGCAGCGCGAACCAGCCTTTCTCCGTCATCACTTTCAGTCCGCTCAGTGGTGAGCCCTTGGCACTGTTCAGCTTCGTCGTCACAGTATCGCCCGCAAGCGTTGTGGCCGTGAAATCGGCCGGGGCGAGATTCTTGAGCCGCTCACGACGCGGTGCGCTCGCCGGTGAATCGACTCGCTTGCTCCAGACTCTGCCGAGTTTTGCCGTTAAGTCGCGATAGTAGTCGCCGGGATCTTTCCCGGTCACAGCCGTGATCTCCGCAGCGAGCAGGCCGAGTATTAAACCATCCTTATCGGTCGACCACACGGTGCCGTCGCGACGCAGGAAACTCGCGCCAGCGCTCTCTTCGCCACCGAAGCAGCATGTCCCATCGAACAGGCCGCCCGCAAACCACTTAAAGCCAACTGGCACCTCAAACAACTGGCGGCCGAGGCTCGCGACTACCCAGTCGATCAAGGAACTGCTCACCAGCGTCTTGCCGATGACCGCGCTCGCGGGCCATTCCGGACGATGCGTCAACAGATAGTGAATAGCCACTGCGAGATAAGCATTCGGTTCGAGGAGTCCCGAGCTGGGTGTCACGATGCCGTGACGGTCGGAATCCGGATCGCAACCCCAGGCAATCGCAAAATCGTCCTTCAGCTTCACGAGCCCCGCCATGGCGTAAGGACTTGAGCAATCCATGCGGATCTTGCCGTCATGATCGAGTGTCATGAAGGCGAATTGCGGATCCACCTTCTTGTTGACCACATCGATGTTCAGGCCGTAGCGATCGGCGATCGGCTGCCAATACGCGAGTGACGCGCCACCGAGTGGATCGATGCCGATCTTCACGCCAGCCTTGCGGATGGCTTCCATGTCGATCACGCTGGACAGATCGTCCACGTAACCGGCGACGTAATCCTGCTCGCGAGTGGTGGAAGCGCGCATGGCGTCAGCACAGGGCACTCGCTTCACGTCGCGATTCCCAGCTCGCAACAACTCGTTGGCCCGATTCTGAATCGCGCCGGTCACATCTCCTCCAGCCGGGCCACCATTCGATGGATTGTATTTGAAACCGCCATCTTCGGGCGGATTGTGCGAGGGCGTGATCACAATGCCATCGGCAAGGCCAGCCAGCCGGCCACGATTGAATTCGATGATGGCCCGCGAAATTACGGGGGTAGGCGTAAAGCCGTTGCCCTGCTGAATCACGACATCGACGCCATTGGCTGCCAATACTTCGAGGGCGGTCTGCTGGGCGACTCCCGAAAGAGCGTGCGTATCTTTGCCGATGAACAATGGCCCTGTAGCCCCGCTGTCTTGCCTGTATTCGCAGATCGCCTGCGTGATCGCGAGGATGTGTTGTTCGGTGAAGGTGGAATTCGCGGGAGTCCCGCGATGTCCGCTGGTTCCGAAGCTGACCAGTTGTTCCTTATTCGCAGTGTCGGGCTGGCGCGAAAAATACTCGGCCTCCAGTTTCGCGACGTCGATCAGGATATCTGCGGGTGCGGGCTGACCCGCGAGTTTATGCAGGGACATAGGCTGGAAGACTCTATTGTGTCGTACGAAGGCCCGCAGGGGGAAAATACAACCCCTTTATCTCACGTTTCCAGTAGTTGCCTGTCTTCTGCCGCTCGCCCCAGGAGGTGAAGTGGTATTCGTAAATAGTGGCGCGGACGAACTTCGGCAAAGCGCCTGAATAGGGCCGCTGCTCGAACAGATCGCCGATGGGCTGTGACCCGCGCAGCAAGCCCACCAGCATGTGGATAAACCACGGATTGTCCTGCGGCCGGCTGAGAGCGGCGAACCACATTTGCCAATCAAGCCTCGGCTGGTACGGCTCGACCCAAGGCAGGCGGCGGCTCAGTGGACCGGGCTTGTAACGGAACAGATAAGGCTCCCAGCGCTCACCATCCTGCGAGGCCTCGACTTGTATTTCCATGCGTTCCGTGGTCATTACGGCAAAGAGTCCGTAGTGATTGACGATGCCAAACTGCGATATCTGGCTCGCGATGTTCTCGATGGCCGGGGGGACTTTTCCCGCCGTGTTGCCGACTTCCACAGCCGAGAGAAAGGCGACTAGTGACCATATGACTGCCGTAACGTAACGATTCGGCGCGGTGGTCACGTTGGGGGCAGCATTCAAACGCCCGAGGCTCAATCGGTTGCCTGCGCGAGCGAAGAATGAGTCGTCAAACAGGAACAGACAGAGCGCGATGGTCAACAGATTGAAAAAAGTATAGTTGCCTGTGGCGATGATCAGGCATTGGAACGCGATGGTGGCGATACCCGCAACCTGTTTCATCCGGCGCGGGCCGAACATAAGAAACGGCAGCACCAGTTCGACCGCGAATACCCCGCCAACCGAGAGCTTCTGGAACCAATCGGGCAGCAGGTGCATATACCAGGCGAGCGGCGTGGGGATCGGCTGCGTCTCGTAATGGAAGTTGAGCGCGGTGAAGCTGTGCCAGGAGGGGTCATGGCTCAGGAGTTTCACCAGACCAGATTCGAACATGAGCCGAAATAGAAGCCAGCGGTATAACCAGATGCGCGATTTCACGGGCTGGAGAAAGATGGCCAGAAACCCTGCTTCGAGCAACAGCCAGTCCCATTGATACCCCATGAAGATCTGGCCGGCATTCACGATCGAGAGATAGTACAGCCACAGGATGATGAAGACGAAGCGTTGCCATCGGCTGTGAGCTCTTGTGAGGAGCGAGACGAGTGAGAGCGCTACTCCACCCCAGGTGATCGACAGCAGCGTCAAGTCGGCGTTGCCCCACCAGAAGAGCGTCGGCAAACGCCAGATCCCAGCGCTTCCTAAGCTCCGGTGCACTGCATTGAGGAATTCTCTGGCTGGAAGAATTCCTTCCGCGCCAATGAGTCCTCGCACCTGTAATCCAAAGGACACGAAGGCAATCAGATAGATCAGGGCGAGTGAGCGAGAGAAGACTTCGGCGGCAATGTTGTAAGTGGAAAGCCGGACGGTACTGCCCCACAACGCGCGCGTGAAGCGCCACGCAGGGCTACGATGATTCGCGATGAACCGATAGACCAACGCCGCCAGGGCGGGAAAGCCCGGGAGGAATCGATGGCACCAAAAGAGCCAGCCATAACCGGGCACGCCAGCGAGAAAGCGGCAAATACCCTCCGCGCCAGGGAAGCGGCCTTCCGGAGTGACTAGCTGGACGGCCTTGCGGCATTCTTCGATCGAGAGGTCGGGAAAACGTTCTGCGGCTTGCTGAAAAGGGAGGTATTCGAGACTATCGCCAGTCAGACTGCGCCAGAAATCAACCCAAGCGCGGCAAAAGGAACAATCGCCATCGAAGATGAGAACCGGACGCGTAGTTTCGGAGGGCAAATCTCAGAACTACCACACTGACCTGAACACGAGGGAACGAGGCGTGTCATGGCGCGTCGTGGTGCCTCATGTCATGGCAGGAACTGCAACATCTTCGGCGCGACTGGCTGGCTTGTGGTTTCCCACGCGTTCGAGCTTCACGACCATCAGCGTCTGATCGTCGTGGGGAAGTTCATCGCCCAGAAAGGCGCGTACGTCGCTCAGAATGCCCTCGCAAACGCCACTGGCCGATTTCTGGAATTCGCGTTTCACCGATTCGATGATGCCTTCTTCTCCGAATTCGTCTCCCGCTGCGTTAGTGGCTTCGGAGACGCCGTCGGAAAACACTACCAGCAAATCTCCGGGTTCTATATCTACCTCGGCTGGCTTATAGCGAGCAGTCGGCAGCACACCCAGTACCGGCCCGCCACCCTGCTCAAGACGCCAGACATCCGGGCGGCCGAAGCGCTCGCGCACCAGCAGCGCAGGCAAATGCCCCGCATTGATGTAACTGAGGCGGTCGCCTTCCTTATTGAGATAGCACCAAAAGAGACTGACGAAACGCTCGCGGGCCGTTTTGACGCAAAGCAGATGATTCAGGCGCTCGGCAGCGTACTCATGCCGTTCTGCCAGCCCGGCGTCGCTCGACGTGCGAATTGCACCCTGCACGACACCCATAAGCAGCGCGGCCGAAAGTCCTTTGCCGGAAACGTCACCAAGAACCATAGCAACGCCGCCATCGTCGGTTTCAAAGATGTCGTAGAGGTCTCCGCCTACCTGACGCGAGGGAATGAATCGCGCGGCAAATTCCATGTTGCCTGTCGAGACGCCCTCTCGTGGGAACAGGTCATGCTGCACCCGCCGGGCAAGTGCCAGTTCTTCTTCATATTGCTTGCTGTTGAGGTAATGCGGGAAGCGGAGACCGATGATGACAACTGCGGCAAGCAAAGCGATCGCAGCCGTCGAGCCTACGCCGAGTGGTAACAGCAGCGGCGCAAAACTGACAGAGACACCGTCAAGATAAATGGCCGTTTCGACATAGGGGCCGCCGGGGCCGCGTCCCGGACCACGCGGTTCACCGGACCCAGGTCCACGCTGCACCTGAGGCTGGCCCGACGCGCCCGCAGGTGTTGGCCGTGCCTCTCCGCCACTGGCGCCAGTGGCGGAAAACGGACCTGGGGCGTTCTGGTCGTTTGGAGTCGCAACAATTCCCCTCCCGCCGGTGGCCCCTTCCGGAGGTGCACCGCGAAAGAAATCGGGCGGAGGTCCACCGCGGCCACCATCTGGCGGTCCCCCACCATTTCGCCCAAATCCACCTCCTGAACGCAGAGGGCTGATGGCGATCAGAACATCACCCGCTTCAATGGTCCGAATGTCTTGTGGCGCCCCTCGTCCGGTGGCAGCACGAAGCGTCTCCGTGGTCCACTGCGGCACGGTACCGAGGCTCCCCCCTGAGGCAAGCACCCTACCATCAGGGCTCAGGATGCGCATCCAGGCGATTTTCTCGGGGGCTTCCTTAATTAGTTCGTCGATGACGGGCGTGAGTGTCGCAAGGTCGCGGGATCCCGTGAGCCGCGAAGCGCGGGCCAGGGAGAGCACCCTGCGATCGGCCTCGTTTTGCGCTTCCTGACGCACCATACCCCGGAGGACGAAACGGTAGGTGACGATAGTCTGGCCCAGCAGCAGGAAGCCCAGCAACAGCCCGAAGACGATCGAAAGCTTCACCCACACATATCCTGCCAGTTTTTTTTGGCCAGCCATAGTTCGTATTTTCAGCGTGTTCCGCCTCAATCCGACGGAAATACCGGTGACAGGTACAGCGTATCGCATCGAGTAGCTGTTTGCGTGTGAAGTTTTATGATTGACAGCCCTTTACAACCTCTGGGGCTCGTTTACGGTAGACTGTACCCATGCGTCGAATCCTTATTACCGTACTATTCGCCAGCGCGAGTCTCGCGTTTGCGCAGGCTCCCCCGCCAGGAGGTCCCGGAGGTCCAGGGCGCGGCATGCCTCCTGCCAAGAACCTAAAGGTGCTCACGCAGGATACCTATATGGGCGTAATGTTCAGCATTCCGGCAGGCCTCGGCGTCCGTTGCGATTTCTGCCACAACATGGAAGACAGAGCGAGTGACGAGAAACCTCAAAAGGTGACTGCACGGAAGATGATGGCGATGGTCAAGAACATCAACGATACGCAATTCAACGGAGAGCAGAAGGTCACCTGTTACACGTGTCATCACGGTGAGCAGAAACCCGCCGCACCGCCAGCCGGTCGCGGGCCTGGTGGCCCCGGTCCCGGTGGACCGCCTCCCGCAGGCGGCCCAGGCCGCTAGCGTCCGTTTGAACTCGGATCCCCGCCGACTGCCTGTCCAGCCAGTCGGCGGGGATTTTTCGTTTTGAGTTGTGTTGTGACGCCGTACACGACGGGATAGAATTCTCTTCATGCCCTTTTCGATCCGCGCGCGCCTGAGCGCCATGATGTTCCTGAATTACTTCATTTGGGGCGCGTGGTATGTCACTCTCAGCACCTATCTGACGAGCACGCTGCACTTCACCGGAACGCAGGCGGGCGCGGTATTCGGCACTACTGCATTGGCATCGATGATTTCGCCGTTTTTCGTCGGTCTGATCGCCGATCGTTACTTCTCCACCGAGCGCGTACTGGCGGCGTTACACTTCATCGGCGCTATCCTCTTGTGGCAGGTGGCTGGCGTGCAGTCTTTTGGAGCTGTTTACGCGTTGCTGCTGGCTTATTGCCTCTGCTATTTCCCCACTATCGCGCTGACCAATTCGCTCACTCTGCAACACATTAAAGACCCGGGGCGTGATTTCCCGCTCATCCGCGTCTTCGGCACGCTCGGCTGGATCGCTATCGGCCTTATAGTGGGCGCAATGGCGGTAGAGAAATCCGCGACGCCTTTTCTTCTGGCGGCCGGCGTCTCGGTTGTGATGGGCTTATTTAGCCTGATGTTGCCGCACACTCCGCCGCAGGCGAAGGGTGAACCTTTCAGTGTCCGCCGTGTTTTGGGTCTGGATGCGCTTGTCATGCTGAAAGATAAGTCGTTTTTTGTCTTCGCGATCGCTTCGGTGCTGGCCTGCATCCCGCTGACGTTTTATTTCTCTTTCACGAACGATTACCTGAACGACGTTCACGTAGTGAACGCGGCCGGCAAGATGACGCTGGGACAAGCGTCCGAGGTCGGCATGATGCTGATTATGCCGTGGGTATTGCGCCGCATGAGCGTCAAGGGAATCCTGGTCATGGGACTCGCCGCGTGGGCGATTCGGTACGCGCTTCTCGCGCACGGCGATGCAGGACCAGGAGTGTGGATGTTCTATGTCGCCATCCTGCTGCACGGTGTTTGCTACGACTTCTTTTTTATGACGGGGCAACTTTACACGGATCAGCAGGCGCCGGCCCATCTGCGCAGCGCCGCGCAAGGTTTCATCACCTTCATCACTTATGGTGTCGGCATGTACGCCGGTTCACTGATATCAGGCAGTGCGCTGGACTTCTTCACGACCGGATCCGGGGCGAATGCGGTTCGCGACTGGAAGCACTTTTGGGCGAGTTCCTCTCTGGGAGCGCTGGTGATTCTGTTAATCGTTGCCGTGCTGTTCCGCAGCCGCGCCAAGATTGAGGCATCCCCAGAAACTGTTCATAACGCTTAACTTACTGATTACGGGCAGGTACCGCTATCCTCTCCCCGCCTGCTTCTCCAACTAAAGACTGCGTATCGCTTGATACGTAATTGACATCTGCCAAATAAAAACTATCGATTTCGCATGTGCTTCCACGACCCGTAAACTGGCTACTTGAGGTCCGGATGCACCGTGTAAGCGTGTCCGTCTCATGTCAACCAAACCCAAGGAGAAATCACATGAGAGTTTCAATTTGCCTACTGGCGCTGCTTTCGTTCACCGGACTGGTGTACGCGGATGACCCCGACGATCAGGCTCCAGCTGCAAGTGCACCGGCGGCGGCAACACCGGCACCGGCGCCCGCGACGCCTCCGGCACCGCCACCCAAGTATGGCGGCTGGGTGTTCAGCGGTCTGGCAGATGGCTACATCACGGATAATACGAATCATCCGAGCAATATCGCCGATCAGCTGCAGAATTTCGATATTAACAATGGCCAACCGGAATTAAGCCTCGCGAAATTCACAATCGACAAATCGGACGCGGTCTTCGGCGTTCACGTGGACGCGGGTTTCGGTGAAACCATGCGCCTTATTCACGCGGCCGACCCGGCGGCGGTCCAGCACAAAGCACTTCGTTATTTCGAACAGATGTACGCTATCGCCAAGCCGAAGAACTGGCATGGCACTGAAATCGACTTCGGAACTTTCGTTACATCGGCCGGAGCCGAAGTAATTGAAAGCGGCTCCAACTGGAACTACAGCCGTTCGCTGCTCTTCGCCTGGGCGATCCCCTATTACCACTTCGGCCTGAAAACAACCACGCCAATCAACAAAGTGGTCACTATCGGCTTCCAGTTGGTGAATCCGTGGAACACAACGATGGGCGACCATAAGTTCACGAATATCGGCGTAACGCTCGGCGTCGTCAAAGGTATTTATACCTGGAACACCAACTACTACGTCGGCCCGAACAACCCGGTTATCGGCACACAGCCGTCCGGCGGAAACAGGAATCTGATCGACACCACCCTTCAGGTTGCGCCCAACGACAAAGTCAGCTTCTACATCAACGGCGACTACGGCAACAATCACAATCCAGTCGGCGGTGGCTCCGCCAATTGGGAAGGTCTGGCCTTCGCGGTTCGTGGTCAGGTGAGCAAGAAAGCAGCCCTTGCCGCCCGCGCCGAATACTTCAAGGACGGACAGGGGTTCGAAACAGGACTCGCGCAGAATCTGATGGAAGGAACGCTGACGGGTGAATACAAACTCAACAGCATTCTGACGACTCGTCTGGAAGCGCGTCACGACTATTCGAACGAGCTGTTCTTCAATGTCGGCAAAACGCCGAACAGCGCTCGAGGCGAGACAACGCTGACGCTGGCGATGATCGCAACATTCGGCCCCTGGAAGTAGAGTTGTACGATTGGCGATTTGACAAGCGGCATCGGGCTCTCAGGCCTGATGCCGTTTTTATAGTGTGTGCGTGTTTTGCATGTTAAACTACCCAAGTGCCGAATTCAACATGTCACTCTTCATGTTGAAGCGGGGGAACCAAGCAGTGGGGGCGTAGTCCGCAAGGACAGAGTACTTTCAAGCTCCAGCCCGTCAGCTAACCCCGCAGGCCAAATTTGAGAGCAGTGCTCCCGCAACGGGAGTCAAATCGGAGTCATTCAATGGACATATCGAAGCCTTCCGGCTCGACTGCGACTAAGGTCGTTGTCGCTACGACAGTGATGCTGTCGTTCATTTCTTTCTGGCGCGCCGCCGCAATTGTTCTGAGTGATCTCGCGTCTTCCGCTTACTACGTTGGCGGCATTGCCGAGACGGCGATTGGCAAATCGGCCCCCTGGTTCATCCTCGGCATCATGCTGTTCTCGTATGCCGTACGCGCTATCTATATCGAGAGCTGCAGCATGTTTGTCCGTGGCGGCGTCTACCGCGTGGTGCATGAAGCGATGGGCGCGACGCTGGCGAAGTTTTCCGTATCGGCGCTCATGTTCGACTATGTGTTGACTGGTCCAATCAGCGCGGTGAGCGCGGGACTATACCTGGCGGGACTGGTGAATGAGTCAATCACTTACTTCCACCTTTCTTACGCACCGGTGGACCAGCCCCACTTCGCGGCGGGATTTTCGGTGCTTGTCACTCTGTATTTCTGGCGAAAAAACATCATTGGCATCGAAGAATCGAGCGAAAAGGCCCTCCGGATCATGCAGGTCACAACGGTGATGGTTGTCATGCTGATTGTCTGGTGCCTGTTCACCATCCTCAGCAAGGGCTATCAACCGGTGCCGTTTCCGTCCATGAGCAACATTAAGTTCGGCCCCGACGCGCTGGGATGGCTGAAGGGAAGTGGCGTCACGGCCATCCCCGCCGTTGCGATATTGGTTGGCCTTGGCCATTCATTGCTGGCTATGAGCGGCGAAGAGAGCCTGGCGCAGGTCAATCGCGAGATCGCGTCTCCGAAGCTAAAGAATCTGGAACGCGCCGGCTTTGTGATCTTCATCTACAGCATGGTCTTCACGTCGCTGGTTTCATTCTTTGCCGTCATGCTCATCCCGGATATGGAACGCCAGAAGTATCTGGATAACCTTATCGGCGGCCTCTCGATGTTCCTTTCGGGCCCCATGGGCGCAAAGCTGGCTTTCCATGGCTTCGTGGTGCTGGTTGGCGTGTTGATTCTGGCCGGCGCCGTGAATACCGCGCTGATCGGCTCCAATGGCGTAATGAACCGCGTGGCGGAAGACGGCGTGTTGACGCCGTGGTTCCGCAAGCCGCACCGTAGATTTGGCACCACCAGCCGGATCATTAATCTGGTTGCCATTCTGCAACTCGTCACTATCGTGGTCAGCATGGGCGACGTCGGCATGCTGGGAGAAGCTTACGCGTTCGGTGTAGTTTGGAGTTTCGCGATGAAATCGCTCTCCGTACTCGTTCTGCGTTACAAAATGCCAAATGCCCGCGAGTGGAAAGTGCCGATGAACTTCAAGATCGGCAATACCGAAATTCCTCTGGGCCTGATCCTGATCACGCTGGCACTATTTGCGCTCGCGATCATCAACGTACTAACCAAAAAGATAGCCACGATCTCCGGCTTATCCTTCACGCTGACGTTCTTCCTGATCTTCGAATTATCCGAGCGTTACAACAAGCGGCACAATGCCGTGATTTCGCATGCGGGCCATGAGGAAGAGCAGTTCCAGCTACAGGCCAGCGATGAGATTTCCGTGGGCGTGATGAACGTCCGGCCGGGCAACATCATCGTGGCCGCGCGCAACCCCAACCATCTGGAGCATCTGATTCGCGCATTGTCGAAGACCGATACACGGCGTCAGGACATCGTCGTCCTCACCGTTCGAGTAGTGGGACAGGCGGAATCGGGTGAACACGGGCTGGATCCCGACCAGGTTTTCGCGCATTCGGAAACCATACTATTCTCGCGAGTAGTGGCAGTCGCAGAAAAAGCGGGCAAGACGGTGAAGCTGCTCACGGTACCGGGATCCGACCCGGCAACCGCTCTGGTTCAGACCGCAGCCATGCTGCAAAGTTCACGCATTGTGGCGGCGCCCTCGAGCACTTTGACTCCGGCACAACAGGGACAGGTGGTGGGCGCGGCATGGGAGAAACTACAGGCGCCGCGGCCCTCGCTCTCGCTCGAAATTATTTCCGCGAGTGGCGGACAATCGATGTACTTTAACCTTGGGCCGCATCCGCCACGGCTCTGGCCGGAAGATGTGGAACTCAACCACCAGTTATGGCTGGAACTGGTGGAGCGCGGAGCCGGCAGTGAGCTGCGGCATCGCGACGTGGTGAGTCTTGCGCTGCGGAGGTTGCAGAACGACGTCAGAACGGCTGACACCGGCCCGCTGCTGGACGAAGTACTCGGGATCGTTCATGAGCATCAGGCGAATCCAGCGGCGGAACTTACTGACAGTAGCGAGTAGATTCCCAGTCAGACGGGGAAGATTCCGATCGTCACGCAGACCAGTGTCATGCAGACGGAGGCTGCCAGTAAAAAAGGCAGCGTGAATTTCTGATGGTCGCGGAACTCAATTCCCGCGAGTCCGACGAGCAAGAACGGGGCCGGCGTCAGGGGGCTGACGGGGAAACCAGTGGTATGCATTCCGACCATGGCCGCCTGCGCCATCTGAACGGGCGCTACGCCAAATTTCGCTGCCGTCTGTGTGAGCACCGGCAAGACTCCGAAATAGAACGAGTCGGGGTCAAACAGAACGCTGAGCGGCATTGACACCAGGCCCAACACAAACGGCAAATGCCTGCCCGCTCCTGGCGGGGCGAAACGAATGGCGGATTTCGCCATCGCGTCGAGCATGCCGGAATCCTTCATGATGCCTGTGAATGCGCCCGCGGCGAAGAGAATGCCAGCCATCATCAGCGCGGCCTGTGCGTGAGCATTGATCCGTTCCCGTTGGGCATCCAAGCCGGGGTAATTGATCTGAAGCGCCAGGACGACACCCACCATAAACACGGCGACCGGCTCCAGCTTGAACGCCGTCATCCCGGCGACGATCGCGACGGTCAAAAGCAGATTGACCGCGAAGCGCGCGGGGCGCGGCCGTACCGGCGCGGAGCTATCGGACTGACGGGCCGCCACATCGAAACCCAACCGTCGGGATTCCTTTCGGCCCAGCCACCAGGTAATCGCAAAGACAAATGCCAGACCCGCAAGCTGTACCGGAATCAGCGGATCGAAAATTGCCGCCACCGGAAGATGCAGGGATGCCGAAGCGCGAATCATCGGGCCAGTCCACGGGAGGAAATTCACACCTGCAGCCAGGGAGGCCGCACACGCCAGGACGCGCTTATCGATGCCGAGCCTGTCATACAGCGGCAACATCACCGGCACCGTCACCAGAAACGTTACCGCGCCGGAGCCGTCGAGATGCACCAGTAAGGCCAGCAACGCTGTTCCCATTACAATGCGCGTGGGATTGCTGCCTACTGCGCGGAGGATTCCGTCGATGATCGGATTCAGCATTCCAGCATCCGTCATGATGCCGAAAAACAGAATCGCGAAAACGAACATTCCCGCCACGCCGGCCACGCCCTGAATGCCGTGGAGCATGAACCCGGCGGTCTTCACGCCAAAGCCACCGATCAAGGACGCCAGTCCCGGAATTGCAATCAGCGCCGACAATGGCGACATGCGTTTCGTGAGAATCGCCGTCAGCAGAATGACGATCGTAAGAGTTCCGAGCAGCGCGAGCATGTTCAGTCTTCGAAGATTATGCCGCGGGCAAGGAGATCGTCAACCGCGGCATCGTCTAGTCCAAAGTGGGTCTGCGCCACCGATCGCGTGTGCTCACCCTTGAGCGGCGCCGGAGTTCCAGGTCCTCCGGGCGTTTCCGAGAGTTTCACCGGCGTGCCCGTGACGCGATGCGCACCGGCAATCGCATGTTGCATCAGCGGAAACATCTCGCGTAGTTCGCATTGCGGATCGTTGGCGACTTCTTCGAAGTTGCGCACCAGTGAACTGGGAATTCCGGCGGCCTGTAGCCGCTCCAGCCATTCGGCCGCAGGACGCTGGGCGAACACTTCGGCCAGCAGCGCTTCCAGAGGCACGCGATTTTGAATGCGCCTTGCATTGCTCTCGAATTCGGGAAGCTTTTCGATTTCGGGCCGTCCGATGGCGCGGCAAAACGCGCCCCACAATTTCTCGCTGCCCACTGCAATCGAAATAGAACGGTCCGCCGCGTGGAACGCGCGATACGGCACGACCGTCGGAAATGCAGTCCCCATCGGCTGCGGCACGACGCCCGACCCCAGGTAGCTCATGTAGTTGGAACTCATGGTGGAAATCATGCAATCGAGCATCGCCACATCGACGTACTGCCCGCGACCGGTCTTTTCACGCGCGCGCAGAGCCAGGAGAATGCCGATCACTGAGAACAGCCCGGCCGTGACATCGGTGACTCCGTAACCGCATCGCGCGGATTCGCCTTCGGGCGTGCCGGTGATACTGAGCAATCCGCTGGAACTCTGGACTACAAGATCCATGGCGGCTTCATCGCGCGACGGCCCCGCCTGACCGTAGCCCGAGATGGAGCAATAAACGAGCCGTGGATTGCGCTCGCGTACCTGCGCATAACCCAACCCAAGCCGCTCCATTGAGCCAGGCCGGAAGTTCTCCACGAGGACATCCATCTGATCGATGAGCCGCTGGCACAACTCGCGGCCTTCAGCCTGCTTCAGATCGATAGCGATCCCTCGCTTGCCGCGATTCAGTCCAAGAAAAACGCTGGAGATTCCGCCGGCGAAGGGAGGTCCCCAGCCGCGCGCCATGTCTCCTTCGCGCGCTTCGAGCTTGCAGACGTCCGCGCCGTAATCGGCCAGCAATAGAGTGCAGTAAGGGCCAGCCAGGGCGTGGCTGAAATCCAGAACGCGGATTCCATCAAGGGGCTTCATTTCAGCACACCGCTGGCATCGGCCTCTCTCACGAGCCGATCCGCATCGTCCTGCAATAAGAACCTCTCCCGCACCAGCTGGGCGGCAGCCGCCTTCACTTTCGCTACATAGTTCTCGTGGGTGCCGTAACGTTCTTCGAGGGATGGCCGCGGATCGCCTGTCATCTCCCTCTCGGTTTTGGTACGCGCAAACGGGATCATGCCGCCGGAAAATCCGCAGCCGCGCCCTTTCAGATATCCGCTCGCTGCTATATTCCATCCGAGATAGGTTCCGAGAGGAGCCTGATGCAATACCGACGGTATGCCGCCAACCTCATTGCCATCGGCATCTGTCTTCGGCACAAGCATCGGAATGGTGCGTTTGACCAGCGGGGGCTCCATCGAGATTTCGCCGGAAAGATCGTTATAGAGGAAACCCGGTCCCAGGTCGTAATCGAAGAAAGTATTGATCAAATTGTCCGGCAACGGCGCGCCGGGAATCACTGGAAAACCCATGGCCGTGTGTACCGGAAAGGCTAACTCGCCGCGGGCCAACATCGGGTACTTACTATCGGGCGGCGCGACGTTCTTCACGACCCAATCGATCAGCGCGCGACGCAAAGCCCGCATCGCTTCCGCAGTCGAATTCGGATTATCCGGCAGCGCGCAACCGCGGCCGATGGCATCGCGCGCAATCACCTGAAAACCGCCGCGCCCTCCGCCATGCGTAACGCCAGGGAAGTAATAACGCCGTACGCTTGTCGGCAGCGGAATATCGGCATCGGCTCGCGTCCCCACAAGCCCAGGCGACATTCGCAAGCCCCAGAACTCGGTCGCTCCAAACGTTTCGACAATCTTCGGGCAGGTCTTCGTCGCCGTGCAGCGGTCGAGCAACCCGGCAGGGGGGCGCCCGCGCTCCTGATCGGGGTAATCGCTCCACCAGAGCACGCCCTCGCTGCCCGGCTCGTAGAGGCTCGCCGCGCCCCCTGGAATCGCAAACCGGAAATTGAGCGGCGTCTGGCGCGCGGCGATATTCGGATTTACACCATCCCAAACGATGCGCTTCTCTTCGTCCTGATTGAATCCGAGGTTCAGAAATGACTTGATGAAGTTGCCGGACTGCGAAGTGCCGAAGCCTACCGAGTAGCGGAGCTTTCCAGCCAATGGATTCACCGTTCCCAAATCATCCCTTGATGCGTAACGAAAGAAAGAGATGATGTCACGGGTGGCTGCGGCGCCGATTCCCAACACCAGCGGATCCTTTGCGGTGTAGACGACGCGATACATCTGGTCAGACTGAAAGCCACCACGCAGGCAGATCTTCGTGGCATCGGGCTCGCCCGGGAAGGGAGTCTTCGAACAATCGGCAAAGGCCCAATCCTTCGCCGCGATCGGAATCGCTTCGCCATCGTCGGAGAATTGCCGGGTCAACTGCGCTTTCGGGGTGTCGAGCGTCGCGGGGCGCTGATATCGGAGCGCCGCGTAGCCGTTCATGAGTGATGCCGTAGTGCTCCCCGCCGGCAGATTCATCAGGCTCGCCATCACAGGGCCCGTAATGGCCGACCCATCGGCATTTTTTGCCACGGGGACTGTCAGTGTCTCCAGGTTGGCTTGGGGACTCAAATCCCCCTGCCAGCCGCTGCTGAGCATCGCATAGCCGGCGCTCAGACCGTCTTCGGGAATGCGCGCATTGAGCGGGGAGTTGCCGCGATTGGGCACTTCATACATCAAGACGCCCCCGATTTTGGTGACGTCCGATGGATACATCAAGGTGAATGTGGCAGAATACTCGACGCGTCCGCGACCGTTACGCGGCGCGAGCCGGATATCGTTGATAATCGCGTTCATCGGGAGATTCGGATCGAGCTCACCGAAGAAGTGGCCGGTCTGCTTCACATACGCACCGACGGTTTCCGAATGTTCCACGACCGCGCGCATTACGCGCGCGTGTGCAGGTTGGAGGTATGCGAACAAACCCGCAGCCACCATTATCGGGAACATTTTCATGTCGTCATCCAGCGTACCGCGAGGGTTTGCCTTTTGACCATGGATAAACACAGACTTGACACGGATGCGGCAAGAAGCTAAGCGGCATTCAGCATGGCGAGAGGCCTTGCGTAACGCAACCGATATTACCCTTGTATTGGGTAGTTACTTTTCGTCAGCTGTCGGTGTCTCACTGATGTGAAGACGCGAGGGATGTTCGCGGCGCTGGCATGGATCGTATTCGTTCCCGCCACCCGGGAGCAGATCTATACCTCCATCAGTGAACTTCATTAACCTTCGGGCAGTAAATGTTTCTGGACCTTTCCGAGCGCATTGCGTGGCAGAGTATCCACGACGACAAACCGTCGCGGAATCTTGAATGACGCCAGCGATGCCCGGCAACGCGCTTCTATCCCGTCGGCGTCGAAGGCAGACTGAACAACCACATAGGCTACCGGGACTTCGCCCCTTGCCCGATCAGCCACGCCCTTCACTGCCGCCTCCGAAATCTCGGGTTGCTCCTGCAGGAATTCCTCGATCTCACGCGGATAGATATTGAAGCCGCCTGAAATAATCAGGTCGCTCTTACGGCCGCAGAGGGTGTAATAACCGTCGGGCGAGCGTGTGGCAAGATCTCCGGTGCGGAACCAGCCGTCCCGAAACGCCTCCTTTGTGGCTTCTTCCCGGCGCCAGTAGCCCGCGAATATGTTGGGACCTCGGAGATAAATCTCACCGGTTTCACCCTCCGCCACCGGTTCACCGGCCGCGTTCAGCAACCGTGCCGAAATGCCGGGAAGGGGCAAGCCCACGGTACCGGCGGTTCGTTCGCCCGCGTACGGATTGCTCATATTCATGAGAGTTTCGCTCATGCCGTAACGCTCCAGAATGGTGTGACCATAGAGCTTTTCAAAATCGCGCAATACTTCGGCAGGCAAAGGTGCAGAACCCGACACAAACAGGCGCGCGGCGCTGCCTATGCGACTGGCTGTTGCAGAGTCGAAATCGAGCATCCGCACATAAACCGTCGGCACGCCGAAGAAGAGCGTGGGCTGGAAATCCAGGAACTCCGAAGCTGCCGAGCGCTGATCGAAACGTTCGAGCAAGCGCATGCGGCAACCGCTCACCAGCCAGCAATGAATGCCGTTGCCCAGTCCGTGGACATGAAACAAGGGCAGCGCAAGCAGAAAGCGGTCGGCTGCAGTGATGCCCCAGCAGGCAACCAAATTAGTGGCGTTGATGGCGAAATTGTGGTGAGTCAGCACGGCGCCTTTGGAAGCGCCCGTTGTGCCGGAGGTATAGATGATACCCGCCGGGGCGTCCCCATCGACGGAAACCTCCGGGCGCGAGTCCGGCAACCCTGCCGCGGCCTGCGCCAGTTCGGATGGAGTCCAGACAGGCACGGGGCAATCGAGCTCCGTTTGTGACACGACGGCGCGTGGAGCGGCGTCATTGAGAATGTGCGAGATCTCGCGATCGCGGTAAAGGATGTTAATGGGAACGAAGATAATTCCGGCCTTCACGCAGGCAAGGTAGAGGTCAATCATCTCTACGCAGTTGGCGAGGTAGCAGCAGAGCCTGTCTCCAGGGACAAGGCCGCGCGCGACAAGGAGTTGCGCGAGGCGGTTGCTGCGGGAATCGATCTCTCCAAACGTGTACGAGACGCCGTCGTATTCCAGGCCAACCGTATCTTTGCGCCCGAGCAGGGAGAGGTCGAATAACTGACAGAGGTTCATTGGCTTAAGGGTTCAGCTTATCAGCGCTTTGTCCCTGCGCAGGGTCGGTTTACGGACCCTAGAGTTTTCGCTGACACCCGCCGATATGAAAGACAAGGAAAGATTATGGCTTCCACTCTGAAACTTATCGCGACAACACCGGAGATGCGCGACCTGCTCGTTGGCGCACTCGAGAAGCACGGAATCGCATATTGTTCCCAGGGGGAAATGATCGTGATCGAATCCGGAAGCGATGCCGCCGGCGAGGATGACCATGCGCCGGAGCAAGTTATTGCCCTGCTTCGAAGTATTCTTTCCGCCCCCGTACGCGATGCTGTCAGCGTGGTGGACGAACTGAACTTCCCCAACGAATTTCCGGTCACTACGAGGCTGGAGGCCTGGTGGTCGCTTTTCGAGACGTCGTGGTTCGAGAAGGCCGTGACTGACGATGCCTTCTCCATCTGGTTTCAGCCTATTGTTGACACTGCAGCGCGGCGCACCATCGGGCGGGAATGCCTGCTTCGGGTCACCAAAGGCCATCGCAGGGAGGGAGCGGAGATCATGGCCGCCGCAGCCCGCCGCGATCTTCGGGGGTTCGACTCTTACGCGCGACAGCTTGCGTTACACACCATTGCAGCGGAACAGCCGGAGGCTTCACTTTGCTTTATCAACTTCATTCCGTCTACAATCCAGCGGCCGACTCACTGCATGCAGGACACGCTGCACGCACTGAAGGAAACAGGCATGTCGCCAGGCAACTTTGTATTTGAAGCGGTGGAATCGACCCGAAACCCCGACGTAGACCATCTTCACCGAATCGGAGATTTTCTTCGTGAGCAGGGTATTGGTTTCGGACTGGATGACGTCACTGCCAGCGCCGATGCCCTCCGTCTGGTTTGTGACCTACGGCCCGACTATATCAAGCTGGACAAACACCTGATCCATCGAATGGACCAGCCGCGCGAGGCCGCCGCAGTGTGGAGGCTCGTCGAAGTTGCGCAGGGGCTGGGCGTCGGCGTGATTGCGAAAAACGTGGATCGCGTTTCCATCATGGAATCGCTTTGGGACGCAGAAGTTCATTGCATGCAGGGATATCTGTTCGGAAGCCCCGCGCCCGGAATGGCAGGGACATCGCTTGATCTGAAACACCTTGCTCGTGCGATCCAGCCCTCACCTGACGCGTCGGGATTCGAGCCAGCTTTCGTGCCGGAAACGGTCGGCCTGGCGTTGGCCTAGACTGTCAGCATCAGCGTGGCTGGCCTACGGTCACGCGACGCCAGTTTTTCCCTACCTGGATTAATAACTCTCCGCCAACGGCGGGAATAAGTAAGTCCGTCACGCGCAGTCCGTTGATCTCGATCGCACCCGCTTTGCGTTTGCGACTTGCGTCAGCCACGGACTCGGCAAGCCCGACGCGCGCAATTAGTTTTTCCACATGAAGGCCGTTCGGTCCCTGTACGCCATCTGGCAACGAGACCAGTGGAATATCGGCCGGAACTTCTTTCCGCTGCACGACACGGTTGAATTCGTCTGCGGCGCGACCTGCATCGGCCGCGGAGTGGAAGTCGGTCACGATCAGCCGACCCAGTTCCATCTTGGCCGTCATCGGATGCAGCGCCCCTTTGGCGATTCGTTCCTGCATGGCGGCGATCTCGGTCATGCTGGTATCGGTGAGGAGCTCGTAATAGCGGAACATGAGGCTGTCGCTGATCTGCATGATCTTGCGGAACATCACTTCGGCTGGTTCGGTGATGCCGATGTAATTGCCGAGCGACTTCGACATCTTCTTCTCGCCGTCCAGCCCTTCGAGCAGGGGAGTGGTAGCCACGATTTGCTGCGGCTGGCCATAGTCCTTCTGAAGTTCGCGCCCTACAAGAAGATTGAACTTCTGATCGGTGCCGCCGAGTTCGATGTCGCATTCGAGCGCCACGGAATCGTAACCCTGAGCCAGCGGGTAGAGCAACTCATGCATGGAGATTGCCACGCCTTCTTTGTAGCGTTTGGCGAAATCGTCGCGTTCCAGCAGGCGAGCGACGGTGTAACGAGAGCAGAGCCGGACGATGTCCTCATAGCGCATGGTCCCGAGCCAGTCGCTGTTGAAACGAACCTCGCTCTTTTCGGGGTCGAGAATCTTCGATACCTGCGCTTTGTACGTTTCGATATTGGCGAGAATTGCCTCGCGGGTCAGCGGGGGACGTGTGGCGTTGCGACCGGTTGGGTCACCGATCATGGCGGTGGAATCGCCGATCAGGAAGATGACCTGATGGCCAAGATCCTGAAAATGCTTGAGTTTACGCAGCAGGACAGTATGGCCGAGGTGCAGGTCAGGCGCCGTCGGATCGAAACCGGCCTTGACGCGGAGCGGACGGCCTTCGCGAGCGCGGAGTAAGATGCGCTCGCGAAGGTCCTGCTCGCGAATCAGTTCCACAAGGCCCTTGCGGATGTAAGTTAGTTGCTCTTCAACGGTGGCAGACACGGAACTCCCATTGTAGCGGCGTGGCAGCGCTACTACCCGGGGAATGCGCGTTTACGGCCCGACGGGCAATACCACGGAGATCCCCGAACTCGCCGTCGAACCATTCGGAGTAGTCATGGTGAGCAGGTAGTTGCCGGACGGGACGTTCGCCGGCAACGTCATATTGACCTGGAAGAGGCCCGCAAAGATCAGCGTCGTGGAACTCGCGGTGGCTGTGAACGAGTTGTTCCCCGACACCCCCTTGATCGTAACCGTGCCGGTGAAAGCGGTGGACCCGGAGGCAACCACTCCACCGTTTTCAGGCGCGAGGCCGGTGGCATATATGATGACGGTTCCATTCGGAAGCGCCTTCACCGACCCGCTCTGCACCGCCGGATCCCCAACCAACGAATAGCTGGGGAAGTTGTAGGCCGACACGTAGTAAGGGCTGGCCGCCCCATATATGAAAAACGACGGCGACGAGGTGGCGATGGCATCGGGAGCAAAAGTTGGCGCAGAGGACCCGCCGTTCCCTACCACAATATTGGCGGTCCCTGCCGTGAGATTAGACGGCACGATGAAATTGATCTGAGCCGGGCTGATGAAGTATACGGCTGCCGGCTGCGAGTTCACCGTTACGGTTACGCCATCCAGTGATGTGGGTAAGGGACTCCCGGCAGCTGTACCGCCCGTGAAATCCGTGCTGGCGTTCCATATGCGGGTGTTGGAGGTGAGGTTGTTTCCGTAGATGGAGACGAACTGGCCCGAGGTGATGGAAGTACTCGAGCTATACAAGGGCAAAATGTTATTGACCGTGGGCACCATCGGTTCGAGATCGAGAATTCCGGTTAATGGCAGGATGCTGGAGCCTTTGACAATCCAGAGCGATCCGATAGTGGCATTGGTTTGGCTTCCGATCGACAAAGTCTGCCGGATGATCGGATTGCCTCCGACAGTGCCGGAAGAATCAACACGCGGGGAGCCAACCAAAGTAACGTTGGTGCCGATAAAAGGGAACGTTACGGTTGAGTCAATACCGGTACCCGTCACTGCGATGTCGTAGGAAGCGCCGGCTACTAAAGGTATGGCGCCACCGATCGACGAGAAGGTCGAAATATCACCGCTGGCACCGGCCTTGCCGATGCCGTAAAACGGAACCGCCAGCGTAGTGGCTCCGCTGACGACCGAAATATTAGCAGTTGAAGTGGAACCGACCGTTACGGTGAATGTTGGCGGACTGGTTGTATTCCCGCCGGAGAATGTCGCCGTGAAATTGGTAGTGGCCAGCGCACTATTCAGGGTGCCTGTGGTACTGGTGAGGGAATAAATATTGGCGGCGCCGATGAAACTATTCAGTGGTTCGGCATAAACGTTATAGATGCCCGTCGGCACCTGAACCGAATAGTTACCGTTGGCGTCGGTCAAGGTGCCGATGGTCTTGCCACCACCCACGGAAACATCTGTCAGAGTGACGAGTCCATAGACAACGGGAGCGGAGCCCAAAGTCACGGCGCCGCTGATCGTCCCGAGGGACTTTGTGCCCGAGGGGTAATATGTGGCGGCAAACGCCTTTTCATCCCAGCTCAGATGCCGCTGAAGCTTTGCCGTAAAAGGGTACATTGTGGCCGCGAGCAAACCGGAATGATTCATGCCGAGCACATGGCCTAATTCGTGCGTGACAACGGCCTGCACGTCCTTGGTGCCTGTGGTACCGTCGGTGGAAAACTCGAACAAAGGATTCAAGAGGATGTCCGAGTCAATTATCGAACCCGCCGGAACGCTGGTGGTGCCGCCGCAGACGCTGCCTGCTCCCTGAACGTAGCTGTTCACAGTTAAACCAACCACGCCATTGCTGCCGGACGTCACGCCGAGCACGGCGAGGTCTCCCGCAGTGGCTGCGATGCTGATCACGTTCAGGCAGTCGGCTGAGTTGTGACCCACGGTGGTGGTCTGGAGACCGGAGAATCTGATATCGGCGGCTCCCACGTTGTTCCAACTGGCCATAGCGGCTTCTATTGCAGCAACGGGGTTACTGCTGGTTGAAATCACGGGCGAGGCAGCACCCACAAGGCTGCTGGTGGCCCCGCCGACGACCAGTGTATTGACATAGAACTGGAGACTGGCGTAATCGGGGTGCGTGATTTGAATGGTTTGCGGAGTGGCACCGGTAGTTGTGAAGGTCTCTCCGATATAGCCAAATGCGCAGGGGAGTGCGCACAAAGCGAGGGGCAGGATTCTCAGGATCTTCACTGTGCATTTCCTCCGTGAATCCGCACGCGGGCGGATACCAACTGGTTAACATGGCTGACAGTCATACCGTCCAGCGACCGGATCGCAGCAGAAGCACTGCTGCCGACGGTAACGGTGTCAGCGATCTTCAAGGTCGCCGAACCCTGCAACTGGCCGTTAGCGTCCACCAGGAACTTGCCCTGGCCGAAACCTGAGGTTCTCAGATATCCGTTCGGCATGCGGGAGAGAAAGACCAGGACACTCTCGCCAACACGATAGCCGGTGCCACCTGAAATGCTCATCGCAATTCCGTCAGCTGCGCCGCCCGGCTCCGCAATATCGACGGTCGGCCCCGCCGCGCCCTTGTGGACCGCTGAGACCGCCAATTCGTAGTGCGTCCAAATATACTTGTGCTCTGCGTCCCAGGCCGTCCACGTGCGCGTGACGTGTCCAGAGACGACGATTTCAGAAACGTCGGTCATCTCGTCAAACGAAAGCCTTGGTATATCCGAGGCAGAAGCGGTTTGAAACAGCAGGAGGGCCGGTGCAAGCAGCGCCCCCCATCTTATGAGATTGCGGAACATGGTATGGATTATGCCACAAAACAGTCAGTTATCGGAACATCAAATTTAGTTAACGCAATACACGATATCGCAAGAATAACCAGGCAACTGCGGCCACCCAGCCGATGAGCGCCTGATATTCCTGGTTCTTCCTGTAAAGTGCGCTCGAAAACGCGTCGGAACCCCAGTTTGCCGGCCAACGCGGCATAAGCAGGGGAACCCGGGCAGCGAATTCACGGTACCCCGGCAGTATTACAGTTAGATGTTGCTCTTCCAACTCGATCGCGGGCAGATAAACCAAGGCGAATATAATCGCGAAAATCACCGCGAGTACTGGACTGTGCCCGGCAGCTGCTAAGCCAAATGCGGTAATCAGTGTTCCCAAATACAGCGGGTTGCGGGTTGCCGCATAGGGCCCGGATTGGGCCAGACGCATGTTCTTAGCGAGGTGTCCGGCCGCCCACGCCCGGAGCATCAGCCCGGCAAACGAAAAGGGAAGTCCGACGAGCAAAGACCTCGCCGTGGGGTGGGAGAACCAACCGAACGCGGCCAGGATCACGAATCCGGCCGGCACGCGCATTCGTGCCACCATATCGGCGTAAGGCTTAGGAAACCAATGGCGACGCTGCGCGGCTTCGGATGGCGGGGCTGGCATTACGCGTGGCATCGCACCCGGGCGGCGAGCGCGTCGAAGACCTGTTCAGGAAGAATAGCCCGCATGGACAGGTCGATCACTTCTCCTCTGTGATGAGTGGTGGCCACGCCAGGAGCGCGGAAAACCTGGAAGTCGCCGCCACGAGGACCATTGCGTGCCGGATCGGTGGGGCCGAAGATTGCCACCCCTGCCTTACCGAGCGCCGCTGCCAGATGCAGAGGGCCGCTATCGACACCGACAACCAGCGCCGCGCGCCTTGTAGCATCGATCAGGCCTGCGATCCCGCTTTCATGGCGCACCGCCCACGGGAGTTTTGGCAGCGAATTTGGTGCCCCATTCAGGACGAGCGGCATTCCGAGGCGCTTTCGGAGCATTTCCGCCAGACTCTCATAGTGTTCAAGGGGCCATTGCTTCGATACCCATCCGGCCAAGGGGCTGGCAAGCACGAAAGGCGGATTCGGCAGCACGCCCTCGGGCGATCCAGCGGGGAGTGGAAACGTCTGCAGACTAGTAGTTGCTCCCGCTCCCGCAGCCAGTTCAATTGCCCGATCGACCACGTGAGTGGCCGTTGCCTTGACGCGCGTCGAATAGAACCAACTGGCCGGACGTTCACGGACAAAGCCAGGTCCAAGCCCCACAATCCGCTCAGGGCTTGCAAAGTGGGCAACAAGAGCCGACTTGATGAGCCCCTGAAAATCCACGGCCAAATCGTACGTCCGCTCGCGGAGTTCCCGCCGGGTTTGGGCCCAGGTGGCTGGCTGATGCCGGTGAAACAGAACAATCCGGTCGGCTAATCCGCCGTCTGCAAGCAGTGGTTGCCATTTTGATTCGACGACCCAGGTAAGGTGCGCGCCGGGAAAACTCTGTTTCAACGAGGCAACACCGGGCAGGGCGTGAATGATGTCACCCATCGCGCCCAAACGGACGATCAGAATGCTGTTGACGTCGCGAGGCAAACTGTAGTCTACCAAGCGAGTGTACTGCGGATGGCGGGATTTGCGGTCAGATGAACGCCAAATCGCTCAAAATCGCAGGAACCGGCGCAGGCATCGCTGGCAGCGGACAGGCCGAACAAAAAACAGGCCGAGAAAGTATTCGTAGAAACCATCGGGCGTGCTCGGGCGGACGTCCGAAGAATTGCATTTCGGGCAGGCGTAGCAACTTCGCGTTACGGCGCGTTGATTTCGAGGAGAACGAACCGGAGGTGGAGTGGTCCGGGGCGCACTCGACTGCGACGATACCAGCGAGGGGCCCCATGCCCTGGGGATCGACGCGGGAATCACGTCGCTTAGCCGGTCCTGCACGGCGTTCACAGCGGATTCGATTTGACTGGCGGTCAAACTCGACGACTCCTGGACGCGTGATAACTCTCGCAACTGCGACGCCGCATCGCGTTCCAGCGACTGCACCCGCTCACCAAGCTTGTCCGCGAGGACAGCGGTAGCAGTCCCGATCATTTCACGGCCCTGAGCGGCCATTTCGGTAACCAGCTTTTGTTCCAGCGCCTCCATTTGGGCGTCAACCTGGCGCTGGATGAGTTCTGCCACGCCCCCCATGCCTGAGGACGCGTTCGCCCGATCGAAGTCAGGCCTTCGGGAAGGATAGTCGGGTAATCTGCGAGGATATCTCGGGCGCATCTTGCTCACCAGGACATGCGGTTCGGCTTGCGCCGGGCGCGGAAAGTGTCCTAATGGCCCTTATCGGTACCGAGTCAGTGAATTTAGAGAGGGGCAGGCAGCTTTAGCCGCGGGCATTTTCCGGAATTGACGGAAGCGCGCGCAGCCGATCCAGTTCGTCGACGATTTTTTGCCTTACGGCGTCCCGCAGAGCCCCGCTTTCCTTCACACCCCAGCCTTCCACAGGAATGGCTTCCAATACCCGAAGCTGGATATTGCGGGTCCGGCCCCACAGCCACGTCTTGGAGGGCAACGCCGTTCCTGTGCCTTCAACAACCAGCGGCAGGATCGGGATTTTCTCGCGAATAGCAAGCTGAAACGCGCCTTCGTTAAAAGGCTGCACTTCTCCGTTGGGCGACCTGCCGCCTTCGGGGAAAAACACTACGGACACACGCTGACGGAGGTATTTCGCGCACTTCAGCATGGCCTTGGCGCCCTGGCGGGGCACGTTGCGGTCCACTGGCACGTCTCCGGCCATCTTCATGAGCCACCCGAAGACCGGCACGCGGAAGAGTTCGACCTTGGCCAGCCACTTTGTGTCCAGTTTGAGGTGTGAAAGCAGCGGGATGTCGGCCAGCGACTGGTGATTGCTGACGATCACGTAGACCTGGTTCGTGTCCATATGTTCGCTGCCCGTGATCTGGATATTCCATGGATTCACGCGCGTGACCATGCGGCCGAGACGCCGGAACCAGCGGCCGGTTCTGAGGCGCTGTTCTTTGCCAGATAGGCCGTCGAACAGCCAGACCAGACCCAGGACGGGCACCCAGAGGACGACGAGAAAGGCGCTGGCGGACCAGATCCACAACGAACGAAGGTATTGGAACATGCGTTGGAGGGCGCGGAGGGCCTTCGATTCATGCTACCAGCGCACGGGATACAATGCGACTGCGCAAAGTTCAGGAAAGTGCGGGCCGGGCGCTTAGACAGAATCGCCAACCGGGGGCGGAGTGCGGAACATGGCGATTGCTTCGATTTCGATCAGCAATTCGGGCCGACAGAGGATTGCCTGTATGCCCGTGGATGCCGGCAGCGGGTCGAGGCCCTGTTCGCGGTAGAACGCCGTGCGCTCTTCGTTGAAGGCGGCGTAATCGCGGTCGATATCGCGGAGGTAACAGGTGGTCCGAACAATATCGTGCCATGTTGCACCTTCCGCCTCCAGGAGCTTCGCGATGTTGACGAAGGTGCGACGCAATTGCGCACGGAAGTCGCCGATATGAATGCTCTGCCCCTGCTCATCAATGCTGGCTGTCCCGGAGATCAAAATGATGCTTAGACCATTGAGATTGATCCGCATGCCGCGCGAGAATGAACTGGGTTTCGGATACTCCCAGGCCTCATTAAGGGCGCCAAGGTTGGTCACTGCGCGTTTAGTGACGGGGAGGACGACCTCGTTATTCGGCATGTCAGTGAGGATTTCTGTTTCTGAGAGCATAGCGATTTCGTTGTGTTACCTTGCACCCTGAGCGTGGAAGGGCTGGTTCGCCTGGTATAGTGCGATGCGGCTTGCGATTTCCGAAGCGAGCGAGGGCTGGTTCTCCGTGGTAGCCCGCGTTCGGGCTTCGCGGGCCGCCTGCAACGCTCTCGCGAACTGTCCGGACTCCGCCAAGGCGGCGGCGAGGGTATCCAGTAACTGCGCGTTGCCGGCCGAAGACAAGTCAACAGCACGCTGCGCGTAGTTAACGGCGTCGCCGCCATTTCGAACTGCGGGATCGGGGGAAGTCGCCAGCAACCACGCGAGACGACGCAGGCCCTGCGCATCCTTCGCATCAATGCATACCTGCGCGAGGCTGGCCTGCGCCACTCGGTCGCGGGGATTGAGCGCGAGCGCTCTTTCAAAATGCGAGATTGCCTGGGGCATGTCGCCCTTGTCAGCAAAAGCCATTCCCAAAGTGCTTTCCAGATCCGGCGTTCCCGGACTGGCGGTGAGCGCCTTTTGCAGATGCGCGATGGCATCTTCCGGCTGATGTTGGGCTAACAGTACGCGGCCGAGGTTGGCTTCTTCCTGGGCACCCCCGGGGTGGAGATCCACCGCTTTGCGGAAATAGACGGTGGCTTCTTCGAATTTTCCCTGCCGCGCCAGGGCTGCACCGAGATTGTTGACAGCGCCGGCATAGGCAGGTTCCAGTTCGACAGCCTGGCGGAAGTGGGGAATTGCATCGTCCAGATGACCTTGTGCCGCGAGGGCGCTCCCAATGTTGTTGTGCGCCTGCGCATATTCTGGGCGCGTGACGAGTGCGGCTTCGAATTGCGCCATCGCCTCGGGGAGATGGCCCTGGTTCATCAGGGCGAATCCCAAATTGTTGTGCGCGTCCGCGGAACGGGGATCGACATCGAGTGCCTTCCGGTATTCGGCAACTGCCTCATCCAGATGGCCCGCAGCGGCGAGCAGGTTACCGACGTTGTCGTGCGCTTCGGGATAGTTTGGCCGGAGCACGAGTGCCTGCCGGTATTCCGCCATCGCTTCCTGAGTGTTGCCAAGTGCCGCGAGGCTGACGCCGAGATCGTTGTGGGCGCGAGGGTCGTCTCCACTCATTGATATGGCTTTATTCCACTCGCCGACGGCTGCGGCATAGTCACGCTTTTTGGTTAGATCAGATGCAATTTCAAACTGCCTGTAAAAGTCAGTAGCGGGTACATCGATACGGTCGATGGCATCATTTGCGGTATTCACGAATTCCGGGATGTTGACGGCGCGGTTGGCGGCGGTGGAGTTTTCTATAAGGATGGCTGGCGAATCGTTTCCATCCGAATCGATATGCGTGAGGAACATCTGCGTGTAGGGCGTGCGGCTCTTGGAAGAGAATACGAGCCAGTGGCCGTTAGGCGAGAAGCTGTGCCAGGAGTTCATGAGACTCGTGTTGCATTTGAGCTGTCGGGCCTGTCCACCTGCCGCCGGCACGATATAAAGCTTGCTATCGGGGCGCATGAGCAGACCGTTGTGCGCCTGCACGAAGACAATCCAGCGGCCATCGGGTGAAATCTTCGGAAAGCTGTTGCTCATGCCGTTTTGCGAGGCGCCAACAATGCGCTCGGGCCTGCCGCCCTTGCCATCGTTGAACGGAATGCGGTAGAGGTCGTACTGGATGGGCGTCTCGGCGGGGTCGGTGGCGTAAGTGGCCATCTTTCCATCGGTTGGCACGGGACTTTTCGCCGTCGCGCGGACGAAGACAAGGTATTTGCCATCCGGGCTCCAGGTGGAGTTGGCCTGAACCATGTTCGGGTCGTCGGCTCCCGGCAGTGGCTTCAAGGTTTTCAGTTCCCGGTCATACCAGACCAGGATGCCGCGCGTGGGATAGAAAACCTGGAGAAACCGGTAGTCTTCAAAATTCGCGACGTAGTAGAACTGGCTCGCGCTAAAGCCGGGTGGCCTGACTGTGGTAACGACATAGTGGCCATTGGGGGAAACCTGCGACATAAACCCCTCGCGGAGCTGACCGCCGAGTTCGCCTTTGAATGACGTCCATGAAATCTCATCCTCAGTGCCGATGCGCATTTGCTTCTGAACGGGCGTGAGGGCGTAGAGACCTTTGTCGTTATCCGGGCCATCGAGGTCCATGCCGAGCGTGCTGCCGTCGCGGGAGAACGAATGGCAGTTGGCGCAGGTGGGCATGTTCTCAAGCAGGACCCGGCTCTCGGGTTTGGATACATCGCGCAGCCGCCATTTGATGAGGGGAATAGCCTTCACTGCCAATGGGCGGATGACGCCGTCCTCCGATTTGGAAGGCATCAGGGGAACGTCGCGATAGAAGATCGGCGCGCCAACGGGATCGATGGAGGTTTGCAGCAGGATTTGCCCGCGCGACGCAGGCTGTCGGACACCGACTGCCAGTCCGCTAAAAACGATCGTCGCTGCGGCGTTGACTGAATGCCGTTTGATTGCGGACCATATGGCATCGTCCGGCTTCCATGTGTGGTCCGCGGCCTGTTCCGCAGTAAGCGTAGGGAGTTTGTTATTGGCGGAGATGCAGCGGGGATCAATTTCTCCCACCTGCAGCTTGTCGCCTTTTGAATTGACGTGGAGCGGGGCGGAGCCATCGGTAAAGGCGATATCGATTTGCCATGAACTCGCAGCGGGAGAAGGATCTCTCCAGAGGAACGTCGGCGCCGCCATGTCGGGGGGAAACAGCGACTCGTTGGCAGGATAGTCAATGACGATTGAGGCCGTCCGGTTCTGGGACCCGCCATAGACACCAGTGAGAGCGGCGAGAATCAGGACGCGGGTTATGTCTCCGACTTTCATCCGGGCGCTAGATGCAAGCGGCGGACCAACCCGGAACGGTCATTGTTGAGTACCTGGAAGAGCGAAGATCCGGGGCTGGTAGGCGATATCGCGCGATCGGGGTGTTTTCGCCCAATTTGAGGCGCAACGGTGTGCTCCTCAAATGGAACGGCGCGACCGGCGTTGATGCCGGGCGCGCCGGTGCCGTCACATGTCGGATCGCGGGCCAGTTTTACTTGTGATAGTAGAAGCGCTCGTGAACGATTTTGCCGTCTTCCCAGCGGCGAACAGCAACCTGCGCCAGTTTCAGGCGAAAGCCATTCTTGAACGTGACATCCATGAACCATTCGCCAAACGTGACATGACCATTCACGGCACTCGAAACCAGCTTGCCTTCGTGAAATTCTGCGAGTGAAGAGAAGAATTCCACTTCCGCCTTCCGGTTGGCATCCTTGCCGGTGCGCGGTTCATCCGAGTTCTCCTGCATCACGACATCTTCGGCGTAGTATTGTTCAAATGCTTCGAGCGCTTTGCCCGTGAGAATTGCCTGATTCAATGCCTGATCGAGTTCTGCTACTGTGCTCATTTTAATTTCCTTTCCTGACTTGTTTCTGTGTTATCCAATTCAAATGCTTCACGCATGCGTTCGAGACTGGTAATTAAGTCCGCCAGCCCGTCCCGCCCGAACTTTCCCAATTTCGACGTGCTCAGGGTCCGCATCGGCTGATCGATGCGGTCTACAAGCGCCAGACCTGTCCCCGAAAGGCGGGTGATCACTACACGGCGGTCTTCGGTGCTCCGTTCCCGGGCAATCAGGCCACGAGTTTCCATGCGGTCCAGAAGGCGAGTGATATCGGGATCGCGGTTCAGCAGCCGTTCACCGATCTGCGAACAAGTGGCGCCCGCCGCGCCCGCGCCGCGCAGAATGCGAAGGACGTTGTACTGCACGGGAGAAAGGTCGAAATCCTTGAGGAAATCTGCCATGACCGCCTGAAGGACCTCGGCAGTGCGAACGACATTCAACATGGCCTCTTCTTCGATTAATGCGAAGGGGCGAGTCTGCTTGAGTTCCGCCTGTAGCTTACCGGGCACAACTCTATATTATTCGTTATAACGACTATCGTCAAGAGGTATTTTGAAATTTGGTGCGACGCCCCCTTCACGCGGGTACGCCGCGACGGGTAACAACATTTCGCCAAAGTGTGAAAGGCTTGAAAAAGAACGGTTTGCTGTCTACGCCAGCGCCAGATTGAGATTCTCAATCGCTTCGTCGATTTCCGCCGTGCTTTTGTAGCCTACCGTCACGCAGTCAACGCCGGCGTTATTAAACGCGAACTTCATTGCCGCCTGGCGGTCTTCGCGATTTGTAAACGTCCCTTCCCCAGCGAGCTTCATACTGATCACTCCAAGACCGCGCGAGTGAACTTCCTTCAAATGCGAAACGACTTCATCTCTGGCTGGCGAGGAAGCGGCGTTGAAATCCTCCGCATCCATCCGGACGCCGGTGTGGTTCATGCGAATCATGGCAATCTCAAGCCATTGGTTGGCCGGCACCTGGCGCAATGCGGGCAGACCGTGTACGGATGCGCCGTGCGTCATCACGATCTTCTTGTGCTGAGCCTCCAGGATGCCATCCTGCCACCGCACCGTGTCTACGGGCCACGAGGCTACGTGTTGCCAATGCATCAGCATTACGTCGAAGTATTCGGTGTTGGCGAGCCTGCGGAGTTCGTCGATCTTTTCCTGCGGATTTACGCCGTCACGCGTGGTCACTTTGCTCATCAGCCGGTAAGTATCGCGCGGAATGCCCTTGAGCGCTTCGCCGAGCATTTGATGCATCTGTCCGTAAGTCTCCGATGTCTCGAAGAAACGAATGCCACTATCGTAGGCGTGGCGCACGAGCCTGGTGAAGGCATCCTGCCCGAGCGCGCGCTGCACGGCTCCGCTGTTGGTGCCTGTACCGAAAGCGAGGCGAGTCACTTTGACGCCGGATTTTCCGAGTGTGACCCAATCGGTGGCGGTTCCGCGCGCGGCCTTCATCGGCCATGTCGTAGTTCCCGTCAGAACTCCTGCGGCAAGTCCGGTCCTGAGGAAATTGCGTCTGGAACAAGTTCGGGACTGACGGGACATATTCGGCATTCCTTTTGGCATCATGCTATCACGATTTCAACAATTCCAGGCCGCCAAGCAGTATC
>CAIKAS010000066.1 GCA_903825445.1 uncultured Acidobacteriia bacterium | reverse complement strand
TGGATTGCCACGGTCCGGACGCGCAAATCGGAATGCCTGACGTAGTCGATCGCGTCCAGCTTATTGCTGGCGAAATCCGTCGCCACCGCAAGTTACATCTGGATGATGAATCGCAGAGTCATCCCGACTTTGAAGGCATCGTGGGACGCAGTCCATTGATGTGGGAATTATTTACCCGCATTCGCCGTGTGGCGCCCTATTACCGTTCGGTGCTGATTAGCGGTGAAACCGGCACAGGGAAAGACCTGGCAGCTCGCGCCCTTCACCGTCTCAGCCCCGCGTCCAAAGGCCGTTATGTGGTGCTCAACTGCTCGGCCGTGATCGAAACGCTCTTCGAAAGCGAGCTGTTCGGGCATGTCAAAGGGTCCTTCACCGGGGCGGCAACCGACAAGGCTGGCCTTTTCGAACACGCACACGGGGGTACGCTCTTTCTCGATGAAATCGGGGACATGCCTCTCGCAACTCAGGCCAAACTGCTTCGCGTACTCCAAAGTCAAGAGGTTCAGCGTGTTGGATCGCTGAATACCCGGAAGGTGGATGTTCGTGTGATTGCCGCCACGAATCACGACCTGCGCGCTCTGATTGCCCAAAAGCGCTTCCGGGAGGATCTTTATTACCGCCTCTCCATGGTGGAACTCCACATGCCTCGCCTGGCAGACCGTACGGAGGATCTCCCTCTGCTCCAGCGACACTTCCTGTCGCGCTTTTCCGCCGAGTACGAGAAGAACATTCACGGCCTCAGTCGTGAGACATGTGTCCGGCTATCGCGGCATTCCTGGCCCGGCAACGTCCGGGAATTGGAAAATGTTATCGGGCATGCCGCAATGATGACGTCCGCCGAGATGATCGAAGCCCGTGACTTGCCCGAGTATCTTCAAGTGGCACCCGGCCAGGAAACCAGCGTCCACTCCCCGATTGCGATGACTCTCCAGGAACAGGAGCGTCACCTGCTGATCCGGGCACTCCAGTCTTCGGGTGGCAATCGGTCGAAGGCCGCTCGTTTGCTTAAGATCGGACGCGATGCGCTTCGTTACAAACTTAGAAAGCACAATCTCGAAACCGAAGAAAGCGAATCCGTGCTTGCGGCTGCCGTTTAGGCGTTACTGGACCAGCAAACCGCCGTGTCCCATGCAGGCTACCTCCCAGCCCGAAATCCGGTAGCGGGAGAGCATTGGCGGCAGCAGCAGATCCACCACGTTTGGTTTGAGCGAACGGAAACACCCAGGCGCAGAAATCACTGCCACGTCGTCCTTGTAGCCCAGTAGCAGTAAGTGTCCCGGCTCCACCGGTGCAAGATAACGCTCTATCGGGCAACCCACCTTCAGCATGGCCCGGCCTACCGCATCTTCAGGTCCAGCCGGCGCTGTCGTTGAGGCAATAAGTACTAAACCCGCGCCTCGTCCAAACAGATACTGCAAGGCCCGCGCGACGTGATCTTCTGATTCCAGCGCTGTAATCCCGATGTGAGATGGCACGCCGAACTTCTCCAGCTTCTGCCGAACTATGGGCTCAAACATGCTTCGTGCATGGTCTCCGTCTGTTGGGTCGCAATAGAGCACTCCCACCGGCGATGGCTGTGCGGGCCGTGCCTGCAAAAGTGGTCCTCGATCCAGCAACATGCGAAGCGAACCATCGTAATCCAGGCGCGAAACGGCAAATGGAGCACTTTTCACCGAAGCGATTCTTTGCCCCGCCTGCGCCATGCTGAAGTTCATCACCGTGGCAATCACCACACCCGACGTGCAATTCATCTGACGCAGAAGATCCTCGTCCACCAGGATGCAGGAATTCGCCGTCGTCACCAGGTTAGCGTGTCCTCCCGGTGCCATCTGAACCGCGTACGAGCCGCACGCTATTTCACTTGCGATGCCGCACACTGCATCGTCCTCAGAGACTTCGTCAGGATCCAGTTCCGCCACCCAGATCTCCAGCATTCCTTCCAGTTGGAGCACTCTGATGTCTTCCGCCCGGAGCATATGGCCCTTTGCCATTAGTTTTCTGCCACCAGAACGAAATATCGCCGTCGAAAGAATACGTCCCGTGCACTTCTGGACATCCACCGTCTGAGCTGTCATTTCGTTGAAATTGGTCCTTTTATTCGCCAGCAAAGCGATTTATAAATCACCAAATCGGATCGCATCAAAAGCCGCAAGAACTAAAGTGGGCTGTTCTATATAAAGTTCTCAGAATTATTATTGTATCGCAGGGAACAATTATGTAAATTATTTCGACGTATTTATAGACTAATTTCGCACGGTTTGCCAAGACCAGAAAAACACGTTCACAAAATATTACAGCCGGATAAATCCGCAATTGCGGGCTTATCCGGCTGCTTTAACAGACCAACAAAACACCTTTTATAATGACTACTTTTCCGTCAGGGCCGCCACTCCGGGCAATACCTGCCCGGACAGGAATTCGAGCGATGCGCCGCCACCAGTCGAGACGTGCGAGATCTTGTCCGTCAGCCCGGCAGTCTTAATTGCCTTCTCCGAATCGCCACCGCCCACTACAGAGACGGCTGTGGACTCCGCCACCGCGCGGGCAAGCGCCATGGTGCCGCGATCGAACGGCGGCTTCTCGAACACCCCCATCGGGCCGTTCCAAATAATGGTTTTTGCCGAGCCGATGATGCCCTCGTATAACGCCACCGTTTTCGCGCCGATATCCAGCGCCATTTTGTCGGCCGGAATCTCCACCACGGTTTCGTTGTCCGCGCCTTCCTTAAACTCGGCGGCAACCACGTGGTCCACTGGCAGCACAAGCTTCGCTCCAAATTGCTTGAGCAGGCTCTGCGCCAGTTCCAGCTTGTCGTCTTCCACCATCGACTTGCCGATGGCGTGGCCCTGCGATTTCAGGAAAGTGTAAGCCATCGCGCCGCCGATCAGCACTTTGTCAACAACCTTTGCGAGGTTCTCGATGACTTCGATCTTGTCTGAAACCTTTGCGCCACCCAGAATTGCCACGCAGGGGCGTTCCGGATTCTGCGTCACCAGCGTGAGGTACTGGAGTTCTTTGTCCATCAGCAGTCCGGCCGCCGCCTGCTTTACGTACGCGATCATGCCGACGGTAGAAGCGTGTGCCCGGTGCGCCGAACCAAACGCGTCGTTCACATAGACGTCGCACAGCTTCGCAAGTTTTTGAGAAAATGCGGGGTCATTGCCCTCTTCTTCCGGGTGAAAGCGAAGGTTCTCCAGCAACAGTACGCCGCCGGGAGCGGGCAGTAATGCCTCCACTGCCGGACCAACGCAGTCGGGCGCCAGCGTCACAGGCTTGCCCAGCAGTTCTTCCAGCTTCTTCGCCACCGGCTTCATACTCATCTCCGCATTGGGCTTGCCCTTGGGGCGTCCCAGATGCGAGGCGAGAATCACGCCCGCTCCATGTTCCAGCGCGTACTTGATAGTGGGCAGCGACGCGCGAATACGCTTGTCGCTCGTGATCTCCTGTCCGGCGTTCGCCAGCGGAACGTTGAAGTCCACGCGGATGAAGACACGCTTACCGCTCAGATCCAGATCTTTAATGGAAAGTTTTGGCATAGGGATGAAATTCGAGCTTACCAAAACCGCTTCACTGGAAAGCGCGCGCGACCCTTCAGTACTGGCCGATTCCGAGCGCTTCTTCGATACCTTCACATAGCAGATGACCCAGTAAAGAGTGCATCTCCTGTATACGCGCCGTCGTGCGGCTGGGGACGGCGATCACCAGGTCCGCCAACCCGCGCAGTTCCCCGCCCGTTTCCCCTGTAAAAGCTGCGGTAAAGATGCCGCGTTCCTTCGCCGCGCGAACTGCCGCAACAACATTGGGACTGGTGCCCGACGTAGAGAGGGCAATCACCACGTCGCCCGGCTGCCCAAGCGCCTCGATCTGACGGGCAAAAATACTGTCAAAACCGAAATCGTTGGCACAGGCCGTAAGCTCTGCGACATTCGCTCCAAGCGCCAGTCCCGCCAACGCGCGGCGCTGCTTTACAAACCGCACCGACAGTTCTGTGGCTAAGTGCAATGCATCCGAAGCGCTGCCGCCATTGCCCAAAAACAGGACCTTGCCACCCGCCGCCAGTCGCTCGGATACTTTAGCGACCAGCAGTTCAAGGCCGGATGTACAGGCAGCCCGCGTTTTCCGGAGCACCTCGGAGTGCTCATCGAAGGATTTCAGATTCATCTGGCAAATACTTTACCAGTCCGGCCCGGGTACACCGCCTTTTCGAATTCGCCCAGCAGGCCGATTGCCTGAGGATCCATAAAAGGCATGAACTGCATCATCAGCACCGCGCAGCGGGAACACTTCGGATCGATCCAGAAGAACGTGTTTCCAATACCCGCCCATGTGAGACTCCCGGCCGACCGGCCGTCAGGGAAGGCCTCATGGTTGATGAGAAACCCGTAGGTGAAACCATCGGTGAAACCGGGATGAAAGTCGACATCACCGGAGGTCCCGGGCCGAAATGTCTTCAGCTTCCCTGCGCTAAGGGAGCCAATCTGATTCGCAGTCATGGCGGCCACAGATTTCGGCTGAAGAATCTGCCCCCCGTCCGCTCCCCGGCCCTGACGCAGGATCATCTGCATGAAGAGAACGTAGTCCGGCGCGGTGGAAAACAACCCGCCACCCCCGTTGTACTCTTTTGGCGGGTCCGGCAATGTGCGCGCGTCTTCTTTCAGAGAACCATCGGGCTGACGACAGCTCGATCCAACGAGCCGCCCGAACTTCGCTGCCGGAAAAATGAAGGAGGTGTCTTTCATCCCCAGCGGCTCAAAAATATTGCGCTGGAAATACTGTTCGAGCGTAAGTCCGCTGACGGCCTCCACTAGTCGCCCTGCCCAGTCAAGACTCGGTCCGTATTGCCACCGCGCGCCCGGCTCGAACATCAGGGTTGGTCGCGATTTCCGGAAGGAACTGAACTTCGACATACCCTCGTCCCAAATGCTGTAGGCAAGGCCAGACGTGTGAGTCAGAAGATGGTGCAGCGTGATGGCTTTCCTGGCTGGCCGCAGAACCGGCTGCCCCGTGTCATCAAAACCCGTCAGAACCTCGGGCTTGCTCAGCCGAGGCAGATACGCAGACACAGGTTCGGACAGCTTCACCTTCCCCTGCTCCACCAACTGAAGGACAGCAGCCGTAGTGACGGCCTTGGTCATGGACGCGATATCGAAGATCGAATCGAACTTCAGGTCGATACCCGAAGTCGAATCGAGTTTTCCAAAAGCTCCGGCGTAAGTGGTTTCGTCGGGGGTCGCGACCATCGCGGCAACGGCCGGAATCCCCCGGCGGCCTATGCTGTCGCGCAGAACCTGACCAATCATCGCCTTCATTATGCCTGTATCCGGCATTTTCCATGCTCCGGCGATGCCATTTGTGCCAAACTTGTTGAGTAGAGATGAGTGCGCGATTTACTCGGTCCACACTGACGCGACGGGATGTGCTTCGGTACACGGCGTTAGGCCACGCCGCACGCCTGACAGCCTTCGGACAAGCCGCGCAGACTGACCAGCATGCCGCCGTCGATGCCGATCCGCTGAAGCAACTGCGGCCCTCGCACCCGCGGCTCATTCTGCTGGACGCCGACTTTGATCGACTCCGGCTGCTGGTTCGCGAAAACGCGATGGCGAAACGGATTTACGCAGATCTGGAAAAGGAATGCGACCGGCTGTTGTCTATTCCCCCCGTGGAATACAAGCCGGTAGGTAATCGACTCCAGGTGCAGACACGGCGCGCGATCGACCGTATTTCGTCCCTGGCTCTGATGTATCGTCTTTCTGGCCGCGACCCCTGGCTCAGGCGCGCCATGCTCGAGTTGAATGCGGCCGCTGCCTTTAAGGACTGGAATCCCGGCCGCTTCATCGACACGGCGGAAATGACGCACGCCTTCGCCATTGGCTACGATTGGCTGTTCAACGCTCTCACTGCGGAAGAACGCGCCACAGTTCGAGAGGCGATTATCACGAAGGCCCTCGACCCCGTCCTGCCGGTCTATCAGCACCCAGGAGCGTGGAGCCGCGACCGCGCGCACTGGAATCTTGTCTGCAATGGCGCCTTCGCCATGGGAGCGCTGGCGGTGGCTGAAGATGTTCCGGAAAAGAGCGGGATCCTGCTGCGCGGCGTGATGGAATCTGCCCCGCACGGTTTGCAGACGTTCAGCGTAGAGGGTGGTTGGCCTGAAGGCCCGGCCAACGGCGAGTACGCGATGCGGTACGCCAGTCTGCTGTTCGCGTCGCTCGAGAGTGCTATCGGCTCGGACAGCGGGATGAGCGGCGCGCGTGGATTCGACCGCGCCGGGCGTTTCCGCGTCTATATGACCGGCCCCGCTAACCGCATCTTCAATTTCGGCGGTACGCCGGACGACCCGGGCACTTCGCCCGAGTTGTTCTGGATGGCGAAGCGCTTCGCCAATCCGGTTCTTGCGTGGAGCGAGCAAAAGCAGATCGAACGTAGCCAAAAGACCAGCGAGCATGCCGAGACCAGCACGCCAAATGCCCTGGATCTCGCTTGGTTTGAGCGCGATGCCAAACCACCACAACCACCGACCTGGCCGCTCGATTCAGTGTTCCGAAGTGTTCAGGTGGCGTCTTTCAGAAGTTCCTGGGACGACCAGAACGGTATCTTCCTGGCGGTCAAGGGTGGTGACAACAAGACCAGCCGGTTTCATTTCGACCTGGGCAGTTTCGTACTGGACGCTGGCGGCGTGCGCTGGGCGCTGGACCCGGATCTCGGCGATGCCGTGCCACCGCCAACTACGCCCGCGCCGCTTTCACCCCCACCGCAGAACGGTTTTCAGGGGCCACCGCCTCCCCCGCCGACCAACCCCGGTTCGTGGGTGACGCGCACGGAATCGCACAATACCCTGCTGATCGATGGCAGCAACCAGGATCCGCGTGCCGAAGCGGCGATCACACATCAGGAGATGGGGCAGGATCTGAGTTGGGTGCAGATCGATCTGAGCAAGTCCAACGGTCCCAAAGTGCGCCAATGGATACGGCGGGTAGGTCTTCTGCAAAGGCAGGCGGCACTCGTGCATGATGTGGTCCGGTCGACCCAGCCAATCGAAGTGGTGTGGGGAATGGTCACGGATAGTGACATTGCCCTGAACGGCTCATCTGCAACGCTAAAGAAGGGCGCTTGGAATCTGGCCCTGGAGATCCGCACGCCAAGGCACGCTGTGTTCGATTCTGTATCGACGGGGCCGTCCTTGAGGAAACTGATCGTGCGTCTGGGCGACAAAACAGCGGACCTCGACCTAAGCATTCTGATGACGCCCTATCGCGATGGCCAGGTGAAACCGAAGATCACCGGGCAGTTTCCGGATCTGGTGGTGGCGATGGCGGGACCGACAACCGGTCGGTAATTCCTGTCATGTGTGGCACGAATTCACAGATAGTGCTGGTTGTGGCCACCAACCATCGGCGTAAGCTGTTTATTTTCAATCATCCCAATTTGGGCCACAGGTTGCATAACCGTTGGCGATGACTCTGCGGATCTTCGGCATCACCCGAACAGGATTGTTTGCAATGGCGCTCAGCGTTGGAGCACTGTGGACGTGTCTTGGCCTTGAAACGGCCGCATGCCGGCAGGTGGACCGCAACGTTGCCAACAGTCTGCAAACTCTCGCGCGTTTGCGCCACCTGACGGGTGAACACAACGCGGTCACCCCGGCCCGCGAGCCCCTGCCCTTCTCACACGCCCGCCGCTGGTCCGCCTCCTGATAATTCTTTACAGAACGCCTCAAAAGCGGATCGCAACAAGGCCGTTACTCGGCCTATACTAGTGCTATGCGAATTGTTCGAAACCCGGCGTTGCTGGCGATGCCGCTGATCATGTTTTCCGGCCTGATTGCCAGAGCTCAGGCACCCGCTGCAGCCCCTTCCCCTTACACGACAGTTCAGGGGGCCGTCACCAAGGTGGATCTTACAGCCAAGGTGATCTCGGTTAAGACCACCGCAGGCGCGGACACGACTGTGAAGTTCAGCGACCTGACGAAGGTGAACCAACTCCCGCCTGGCGAGGCAGACACCAAGAAAGCGACGCCGATGAAGGTCGAAGAAATGGGAGTCGGCGACCACATTCTCGCCCGCGTTCAGACGAAGGACCCGACCGGATTGCCGGCTGGCACAATCTACATCAACCGCGCTGCCGACATAGCGAAAGAGAATTCGGCGAAGGCGGCTGAATGGCAGACCGCGGTGAACGGCTATGTCACCTCCATTGAGGGCAAGAAGATCACGATCAAGGTCAAAGGCACCGCCGGTCAACCGGATCGCGACGTGGCTCTCGATTTCAGCGGCAGCGTCAACTACCAGCGGTTCAGCGACAAGACGTTTGCCTATGAGAACGCCGATTTCGCCGCCATTGCGACGGGTGACCATCTCCGCGTACTCGGAGCGAAGAACGCCGACGTGACGCAGATCAAAGTGACCGATGTGGCGGCGGACGCCATCAAACAGATTGGCGCGACGGTGAAATCAATCGACGCGGCGACAGGTGTCATTACTGCCACCGATACGGCTAAGAAGCCGGTGACGATCAAAGTAGTTACGGCAACGAAAGTGAAAAGGCTGGACGACCCGACCGCGCTTATGATTGCGCGGATTGTGAACCCGACTTTCCAGGGCACGGGCGGCAGAGGTGGTGGCGGTGGACGTGGAGCAGGCGGCGGTGCCGGTGATGGAGCGGGCGCAGGCGGCGGACGCGGTTTTGGCGGCGGTGGTCAGGCTGGCGGTGGCGCACCGGGTGGCAGCGGCGGCTTCGGCATGCGTGCCGGTGGGCGTGGCGGACGCGGCGGCGCGGCCCAGATCCAGGGCCTGATCGACCAGCAGACCGATGTGAAGATTGCCGACCTGAAGCCGGGCGAACCAATCATCGTTTCGGGACCGAGTTCCTCGGATTCATCGAGCTTTTCGGCCATGATGGTGCTGGCTGGCGTGGATCAGATTCTTCGCGCGGCTCCCGCCACGGGTGCTGATCCGCTGGGCAGCGGCTGGAGTAATGCCGGTGGTGGCGGCGGAGGCGAATAGCCTGCAGGCTGATTTAAATTGCATTTGTCGCATTTAGAGAAGCGCCGGTCTCAGGACCGGCGCTTTTGTTTTGCTACCGTGGTCTTTCATGTGCGGCATCGCGGGATTCACTCAGCCTGATCCGGACGAATCCCTGATTCGGCGGATGACCGCGACGATCACCCACAGAGGTCCGGATCAGCAAGGCACCTACGTTTCGACCGGCGTGGCGCTGGGCGCGGTCCGATTGCAGGTGATCGATCTCGACGGCGGTGAGCAGCCTGCCCGGTCCGGCATCGAGACGGAAGACGGCCAAACCGTCATCGTCTATAACGGCGAGATTTATAACTTTCGAGAACTGCGACGGGAGCTGGAATCGCTGGGTCATCGGTTCCGTTCCGATTGCGATACCGAGGTCGCACTGCGCGCTTTTCTCCAGTGGGACACCGGCTGTTTCGAACGGCTGCGCGGCATGTTCGCGATGGCGATCTGGTGCGAACGCGACCGGCGACTGGTGCTGGCCCGGGACCGGCTGGGGATCAAACCGCTCTACATCCGGCGGATTGGCCCGGACCTGGTTTTCGGTTCGGAGCTGAAGGTTCTCTTCGAGCATCCCGACGTCACCAGACAGCTGGACTTGACGGCACTTAGCGATTTCCTTTCATTGCTTTACGTGCCTGCACCTCGAACATTGGTTGAGGGAATTGAGAAGCTGCCTTCGGGCCACTATCTGGAGTGGCGGGATGGTGTCTCAAACCTGGTTCGCTACTGGAAGCTCAGCTTTGCGCCGGACCCGCGGATCACGGAAGAAGACGCTCGGCAGGAACTGGACCGTTTGCTGCGGGAATCGGTCAAAGAAGAACTGGTGAGCGACGTTCCGTTGGGCGTGTGGTCGAGCGGCGGAATAGATTCTTCGACCCTGCTGCACTATGCGTCTGAGATGGGCGCCAAACCTATCAAGACTTTCTCAATGGTATTCGAGTCCAAGTCTTGTGACGAGAGCCCCTACTTCCGCGAGATCGCGAAGATCTACGGCACAGAGCATCATGAATTCGAACTGAACCGGGATTCGGAAATTGTCTCGGCGATTGAGGACTTCGCGTTCTATTCCGACGAACCGGGCGCGGATGCGGGCGCGCTGCCGGTGTGGTTCCTCTCTAAGATGAGTCGGCAGTACGTGACGGTGGCTCTTTCGGGTGAAGGCGGCGACGAGTTGTTCGGGGGGTATTTGACGTATCGCGCCGACGCGCTTGCGCGGTACCTGCGCGCAGTGCCACCAGTGTTCCGTGAGGCAGCTCTGGCGGCGGCCCATGTTTTGCTGCCGGCGTCGGACGAGAAGATCGGTTTTGAGTACAAACTGAAGCGCGGTATAGAGGGATCGCTGCTGCATCCCGACGAGGCGCATCTGTTCTGGAACGGGGCGTTTTCGCGGGCGCAGAAGGCGGAGATTCTGCCTTCCCTGCCCTTTCATGATTTGCGACGGCTCAGCGCGGGACTGCCTTCGGCGCGCGAGATCGGGTTCCTGAACCGGTATCTGATGCTGGACCAGCAGTATTACCTGCAGGACAACCTGCTGTGTAAGGTGGACCGGATGAGTATGGCGCATTCTCTGGAAGTGAGGCCGCCGCTGCTGGATCACCGGATAGTAGAGTATGCCTCTCGGTTGCCGGAGCGACTGAAGATCGACGGGGCAAAGCAGAAGGTGATCCTGAAGAGCCTGATGCGGGATAAACTTCCGCAATCGGTACTGACACGGAAGAAGGCGGGGCTGGATATTCCGGCGCATGAGTGGTTCCGGGGTCCTCTGCTGCCGCTGTTTGAAGATGCTCTGAATGAGCGGGCAGCGCGCGCGACGGGGCTTTTCGACTATGCGGCGATCCGGAAACTGGTGGAGGAGCACACCAGCAGGAAGATTAATGCCGGTTATCAGTTGTGGGCGCTCCTGACGCTGTTTCTGTGGTTGCGGAAGTGGAGGATTGGCCGCGGATAGCAGCAAGAATTAAGCCGCCTGCTTTGCCCTTAAATCTGTTTTACAAAACAAAGCCGATTCGTCCAGCATGGCGTCGAGTTGCCGCGACGCGCGGAGACCTTCGCGGCGGAATTCGGCTGTAGATTGTTGGGTGAGTCCTTTTTGGATGGATCGCCAGTCGCAGATACCCATATAAGTGAGATCCGTACCGGCTTCGGTGGATTCGTTGCGGTAGAGGCGATCGGTCTGGAGTTTTTCGGAGTTCGGCTGTGCATTTGTGCATGAGGCGGTGGGCCTGGGAGCGGGCGCGGTCGACCGAAAGTTGCAGTTTGGCTTGAGACTCTATCTGCATGGGGTCGGGGACGTAGTCGCCTTCAGAGTCGGCGGGGACCATGCTTGCTTCGACCAGCCCGCACCTGCGGAGGCGCCACATTGCGCGGCGAATTTCGTTGGCCATTTCGAATTCGAGTGCACCCTGCGGGGCGAGGTCGCGGATAAGGGCCTTGTCGAGTTCGGCGTAGACGGATTGTTCGGCCGGACGGATGAAGTCGTGGTCGGTGAAGAGGCCGTGGGTGGTGGCGTTCTTAGAAGATGTTGTCTTGCCTTCTTCGGTGCGGGGACCGGTGGAAGACTGAGCGTTGATCGTGTTGGCTATGGTTTGTGCGGGGCTGGACATTTTCTGGTTCCTTTTTCGGCGTGAATCGGAGAGCAAATGCAGAGGCTGTCCTGGAGACAGAGTTGCACGACAAAATGGATCCTACAGGAAGTAGGGCGGTAAGGCGTTGAGAACAGGGGAACGATATATTTTAAAATCTGTGATCGTCTGGCGCGCC
>CAIKAS010000065.1 GCA_903825445.1 uncultured Acidobacteriia bacterium | reverse complement strand
TTGCGGCTGGTAGTTTGGACATCCACATCCCTCAGTCTGAGTTTACTTCCTGAGTGGTGTATTTACGACGGGCAACGATGGCGATGTCGCGTTGTAATCCGATGGAATCTGGAATAACGACGGATCGGGCGGGGCCTGCACAATGTTAGTGAGTTGGTACGTCGTATCGCCAAAGCGTGGATCGGAGCTTGTGCTCTTGATGAGCATCTGTAAGTCGGACGAGGACCAGCGTTCGTTCACGATGGCGATGGGGCGGTCGTTGCCGATCTTGCCCAACGGAATCGTTTCCGTAGTGCGCGTTCCCTGAGCCTGCACACCGTTGATTGTCTGCACGGGAAGATTTTCGAGCGACCAGTTATTGCCAGGATCGATATTCGAAACCTGATGATCTGCGGAGAAATAGAAAACTTTCGTGCGAGGGACTTTCCTGGGAACATTCAAGGGACCGTTCATATACGGAAGGTTCGGCGTTAGCCCACCTGGACGGAATAGATAAGTTCCGGGTAAGGTCGTGCTCGTACTATCGACGGGAGTCGGGGAAAACACGGCCTGTATCCTTGATCCGAGTTCCGCAAGCTGTTTCTCGTATTCTGAAATCTCCTTCTTGAGTCTGTCGGCCTCGGGAGACGGCGGGTCCGCCTGAAGCGCCCGACGGTCCGCTTCCAGTTTTGTCCTGAGAACGGTGGTCCGGGCCGCATTCAGATCTCTCGTCTCCCCGCTGTTAAGGTAGGTCTTGTTAACTGTCTTTGCGACGGGGTTCAATTCGGCAGTGAAACCCGCTATTGGGTCGAAGATCGTAACGTTACCACCTGTTCGCTCAATCCGGGTACGCCCCTGACTGTCCCGATAAAGATGGTTCGTCTCGGTCTTCTCGATGCGGGTGCCATCCCCGAGAACCTGAAGCGAATGCCTTTCTTCGGCAGCGGCGAAAGGCTTCCCAACCACTACCTGGTTGCTAAAGCCCTCAACACTCTCAACACTCAAACCAGCCTGGGTCAGTTGAATAGGCGGCATCGTTTGTCCGATTGCCAGACCTGAACACAACACCGCGGCCAGCAAGACCGGCAAATTGGGACGTTTCATATCCTATTGCTCCTTCACAAAGTTCGAAGTAGAGAAGATCGGCACAGAAACCGAAACCAGCCGAATGGCCCGCGCGCGGCCATCCTGCCCCACAAGTACATCCGCCTGCACACGCGCGTCGGGATCGACCATTCCTACAGAGAATCCGGCCGCAACCAATTGCCCCACGGGCATTTCCGTGTGCATCACGTCGGCCCGCTCCCACGGGTCAAGCGGCGGCGTGTAGGGTATTGCGATGAAAGGCTGTTCCTCGTCCACCGGGCGCTTGACCTTCTTGAAGCGGTGCCTCGCAGTCGATGCCGTCGGCGGTATTTCTGGCGCGACTTCCGTGTTCATTGCCGCCTGTTGCGCTATCGGCGCCTTGCTCGCCACGTGGGTTTGCACCGCCGGCTTTTCCGCCAATAGCCAAATAACCGCAAGCGATGCAGCGAGTGCTCCACCCGCCAGAGCATACGCGACTCGACGGCGTTGTAACCGCTGCCGGAAATCCAGCTTTTCAAGGAGCGCGCGTTCGACATTTAAAGGCGCACTTAGATAAGAAGATTCTCGCGCCAACAGACCCGCAGCCGCGCTGAGACGCAACTGTCGATCCAGCGCCCGGGTGCACGCCACACACGTCTCCAGATGGGACGTTAGCGCGGAGTCTGCCATCGCTTGAAGCGATCCATGACGCGCCATCTCAATCAACGCGCCTTCCAGTTCGCGGCAATTCACACCGGGCATTTTTCCGTCCTCCCTTCCGACCTCGCAGCAGTCTTCTTCTCGAGTTTCCTGGCCAGCAAGCCGCGTGCGCGATGGAGACGTGAACGCACTGTACCTACTGCGCAGCCCACAATCACGGCCGCCTCTTCGTAACTGTCGCCTTCGATATCGCACAAAACAACGATCTCCCGGTACTTATCCGGCAGCAGCGCAATGGCCCGCCGCAGCGCCTCGGCATCGTCGCTCACCTTTTCGCAGCCACCGGCTTCTTCCGCTACGAGAGATATCTCATCGAGCGGCATCCATCGCAATTCCTCGCCACGCCTCCGCTGCAGAATCTTTCGCGCGACGCCGATGAGAAATGCTCCCAACGCTCCGCGCGCCGGATCGAAATCGGCCGCATGATTCATGAGCCAGACGAATACGTCCTGCGTCACGTCGCCCGCCTTCATCTGATCGCCGGTCATCAGCGCGGCAAAGCGAAAGACCGCTGCCTGATGCGTACGGTATACAAGCGTGAAGGCCTCGCGTTCGCCCGCGCGGTAACGTTTCAGCAAATCCTCGTCGGATGTAGGGCGCTCAACCGGCATGCAGGCGTCTGCCTCTATTGCCGTGACACATGCCGAAAAGTTCCCGAATTTCAAAAGCGTACTCCTTAGATCTGGTTGAGGCGTATTCTCTGCCTGCCAGCGGCGTCAAAGTTCTGCGGCGCCAGCCAGCTTTCGAATCGCTGACGTCGTGTCGGCCATTCGTGATCCAGCATCGCGTACCAGGCAGTATCGCGACTGCGGCCCTTCACAATCATGTGTTGCCGGAATACGCCCTCGAACGTGAAGCCAAGTCGTCGGGCCGCGCCTTGCGACGCTTCATTCAATACGTTGCACTTCCACTCGTAGCGTCTATAGCCCAGGTCCTCAAACGCGTGACGCGCCATCAGATACATCGCATCTGTTGCGGCTCGCGTTTTCTGTAGCGCCGGCGCGTAGACAATTGCGCCCACTTCAATCACGCGCTGGTTCGTATCAATGCGCATGTATGCTGCGTGACCCGCCGCAAGGCCAGTCGCGAGATCGATGATGGCAAAATACGAGGGATCGTCGGAGGCCGCCTTCTCGGCAAGGTAAGCATCAAACTCCACTCTCGCAAGAAACGGCCCGCTGTGCATGTACTTCCATAGGGCATGATGTTTTTCGCCGCCGGTCGATTGCCAGAGCGCGTCTCCGTGTTTTGCAGAATCGAGCGGTTCCACGATCGCCCACGCGCCTTCCAGCCGGATGCGTTGGGGGCGCTTCGCCGCGCCGCCCGTTACTGGTGGCCCGATGGGCAATAATGCGGTCTCAGTCATAGATGGAATTCTATCCCTGGCAAAATCGCGGTACACTTTTTTGAGGGAAGGAGTTTTACATCCATGCGAATGGCACTCTTGATTCTTGCGCTTTCATGTGGCCCGGCATTTTGTCAGAGCAGTCCGGATGCAGCGACATCTGGAGCAAATAACGCACATCCCGAACAACTCATCCAGCGGCTGAAAATTGCCGTGAACCCGAATCCCGTCACGGTCGTCGCGCCCACCCAGGCCTGTTCCATTCCACTGCTGAACGTGGTCCCGGCCGGCACACCGGTACCGATGCCGAATCTTATGCCACCATCGCACAACCCTTTCTCCGTGAACACAGGAACACCAACTCAAAGTCCGGTGGACCATATGCCGATAGTCGCGCCAGCCCCTGCCTGCCCATCCTCCGAACGTGACCCCGCCAGCAAATATGCCGCTGCGCCATAATGCGGATTGAAACATCTGGAAGGCATTTCGCTGGCAGCGCTTCAGAAATCGGTATGTCATCTCGACGCCGGCTTTGCTGATTTGCCGGAATTTGAAACCGCTGCCCCGGGAGTAAACGGCATCGACTCCGTCCTGCTGGAAGCAGCTGAAAGGCTGCGCGACAATTATCCGTACTTCCATCCGCTCTACGCCGGGCAGATGCTGAAACCGCCGCATCCGTTGGCGCGCGCCGCTTACGCACTGGCCACGTGGATCAATCCCAACAACCACGCGCTCGATGGCGGTCGCGCCAGTTCAGCCATGGAAAAGGAAGCCGTCGCGCAGCTTGCGGCCATGTTTGGATGGCAGGAATTTCTTGGCCACCTGACCGGCGGCGGGACAATGGCGAATCTCGAAGCGCTTTGGGTAGCGGGCCGCCGGGATCCCGGCAAAACAATCCTCGCGTCGTCTGCCGCCCACTACACGCATGAACGCATCAGTGGAGTGCTGCAGTTACCGTTCGAATCTGTCTCCACGACTTGCGATGGCCGGATCGATTGCGAAGCACTGGAAGCGCGAGCCAGCAACGGCGATGTCGGGTGTGTAGTCGCGACTCTGGGCACTACCGGCACTGGCTCCGTTGACCCACTGCCCGAGATCCTGAAATTGCGCGAGCGCTATGGTTTCCGCGTTCACGCCGATGCGGCGTACGGCGGTTACTTCAAGTTGGCGGACAGCCTGAACGCAGCAACCCGCGCCTCATTTGACTGCATCGCCGAAGCCGATTCCATCGTGATCGACCCGCACAAGCACGGCCTGCAACCATACGGTTGTGGCTGCGTTCTGTTCCGCGATCCGGCAGTCGGCGCACTCTACAAGCACGATTCGCCGTACACGTATTTTTCGTCGAAGGAACTGCATCTGGGCGAAATCAGTTTGGAATGCTCCAGGCCCGGTGCCGCGGCAGTGGCGCTTTGGGCAACGCAGCGCCTGCTCCCACTGATTAAGGGCGGCGAGTTCGGGGCGGGATTGACGGCCTCCCGACAAGCGGCGCTCGAACTGGCTGGCCACCTGACGGAAGACCCGCGCTGGGTGGTCCCTTTCCCCCCGGAACTCGATATCGTGGTTTGGGCGCCACGAACCCCGTCAGCTAGTGCGGCATCTGCCCGATCTCGTGAAGTCTTCGAACGAGCCGCCGCGCAGGATCTGCACTTGGCACTGATTCAACTGCCCTTACGCTACTTCGACCCCAAGGTCTTTGACGCCGATTCAGATCATATTCTGTGCCTTCGATCCGTGCTGATGAAGCCCGAACACGCACAGTGGATCGATGAAATCCTGCGCCGCCTCGAAATCGCCGCATTCCCAGTGGAATAGAAGACGCTCCAGGCGCGTTTTTCCCATCAGGTCGGCACCATAACCAAACCGGCGGGTTTCGCGTAATAATGTACAGAGGGTCCAATGAAGCGTAACGTTGTTATTTCCATCGGAATCATGATTCCGGTCTTCGCGTTCAGCCTGATGGGCGCGGCTTTCCCCGATCCGCCGGCCGAGCAACTGATGCCCGGTGCCAGGAAGGCAATCGCGGTCCTGGCCGGCGGCTGTTTCTGGGGCATGCAGGGCGTGTTCGAGCACGTCAAAGGTGTCACCGACACTACTGTCGGCTACTCCGGTGGCGAAAAGAAGACAGCCGAGTACGAGAAGGTCAGCACCGGCAAAACAGGGCACGCCGAGTCCATCCAGATCACCTACGATCCGGCCGTCATCACCTACGGCCAACTGCTGAAAATTTACTTCTCGATCGCCCACGACCCAACCACGCTGAACCGCCAGCACAACGACGAAGGAACCCAGTATCGGTCAGAGATTTTCTATGGTGATGAGAATCAAAAGGCGATTGCCGAGAAGTACGTTGCGCAGCTCAACGCGGCCAAGGTCTTTCACAGTCCGATTGTGACGAAGATTGAGGCGCTGAAAGGCTTTTACGCGGCAGAGCAGCATCACCAGCACTATCTGGACACGCACGGCGACGAGGAATATATTAAGTTTTTCGACTTGCCAATGATCGCCCAGTTGAAGAAAGTTTATCCGGACATGTACAAGAAGTAGGAAGGAACAGGATTTGATGCGCCCACAACATAATTCCACCCGACGGAGCTTCGTCGTCGCTGCGGCTGGCAGCATAAGCGCAGCTTATGCGTTCGCCGCCGAGATGAAGACCCCGAAGTCCGTCAAGATCGTCGATTTCGACGCCACAGGAAAAAGGAAAGACCTCATGGAAGTTCCAAAGGTAGTAAAAACGGATGCCGAGTGGCGCAAGCAGCTCGACGCCGAGCAGTTCGACGTCACGCGCAAGCAGGGTACCGAATATCCGTTCCGGAACAAGTACTGGGACATGCACGACGACGGCATTTTCTCCTGCATCTGCTGCGGAACGCCGCTGTTCGATTCCAAAACGAAGTTCGATTCCGGCACCGGCTGGCCGAGTTTCTGGCAGCCGCTGGCCAAGGAAAATGTCACCGAGCACGTAGATCGCAGCCTTGGATCCGTCCGCACCGAAGTGGAGTGCACGCGATGCGACGCCCACCTCGGTCACGTTTTCGACGATGGGCCCAAGCCGACCGGCCTGCGCTACTGCATGAATTCGGCTTCTCTGAAATTCGCGCCGCGGGCAAATGCTTAACAGCCTGGCTCCTGCCTACCTTAGGAACGCCAGATCGACCGGCGCACCCGTCTGTACCACTTCCCCTGTGGGCGTGAGACCACCCGTCGTCGCGTCCACTTTGAAAACCACGATGTTGTTCGAGTCCTGATTGGCGACCAGCAGGAACTTGCCTGAGGGATCCAGCGTAAAGTAGCGCGGCGTCTTCCCACCCGACTTTACGTTGGCCTTCAGTTTGAGGGCGCCAGTCTTCGAATCGACGGAAAATACCGCAATCGAATCATGCCCGCGGTTGGATGTGTAGAGCGTCTTGCCGCTCGCATCCAGCATGATTTCTGCCGCCGTGTTAGAACCCTTAAAATCGGCCGGCAGCGCTGAAACGGTGGCCAGCACCTTGCCAGGTCCCTTGATCGGGTCGTAATCCATCACTGCCACTTTGGCGTTCATCTCACTCAAAACATAGATGAATTTCTTGTCGTCGGAGATCACCATGTGGCGCGGGCCGAAACCTGGGTCGACTGCCGCAAACGCTGGGCTCGCGGCGCTCAGTTTGGCGGTGGCCGCGTCCAGGTGGAACAGCTGGAGGTGATCGATCCCAAGATCGGCGCCGAGCACCAGATCATCGGCAATCAACATCTCGTGCGCGTGCGCTTTCTCCTGGCGGTCGTGGTTGGGGCCGGTGCCGGTATCTTGCATCACACTCGCCGCTTCCCCAAGTTTTCCACTCGCCAATATCGGAAACGAAGAAAAATTGCCCCCGTTGTAGTTAGCGACAAGGGCTGCCTTTCCGCTCGGATCTATGACGATATGACACGGCGCGGCGCCCTTCGATGCCACCTGGTTCAGAAATGTCAGCTTATAAGTGGCGCGATCGATACGGAATGCGGAAACCGCCCCTCCGGGCTGGCCGCTAAAAGTATCGGTTTCGTTTACCGCATACAAGAACCTGCCGTTCGGCGCGATTGCCAGAAAACTGGGACTGGAAGTCTCCGTCATGAGTCCCAAGGGCGTCAACTTTCCAGTGGCCGAGTCAAAGCGGTACGCATTTATACCTTTTGAATTCGACACATTAGTGTATGCCCCCACGTACATGATCTGAGCGGAAAGGACCGGGGCCATGGCCAGGGTCAGCAGAATGAGTGATTGCATAGCCATTATAAGGTACCAAAACGGGAAGGGAGGAATGAAAAAGGGCTGGCGAGACCGGGGGAAGTCGCGCCAGCCCTGCGCCGCGGAAGAGGTCGACCGCAGCAGCGGTCTGAATCGGCCGCTTCCCGGTTTAGCGGGATAGGGGAGGCAATGGAGGGGGTATCGCACTCCCCCGCGGCCGGGTTCACTATTATGACGCCAGAATCGAGGCGGGGGTTAGTAAATCAATGTAATGAGGAACAGGTAGTGGACGGGCTGAAATTTCACTAACAACATTTGCCGTTTGCAGTCTAAACTGTCAGCCGGATGGATTATGGCATCGCCGAAAACGCCGAGAACGCTGCGGCACTGGAAAAGGCGCGAAGCGGTGACCGCGACGCCTTTCGGGTGCTCGTGGAGCGCCATGCCATAGCTGTATTCCGGCTGGCTTATCGCATGACCATGAACGAAACAGACGCGGAAGATATGGTGCAGGAGACGTTCCTCCGGGCATGGCGGGAAATTGGTCGCTTCGACGGCCGGGCGTCCTTCGGGACTTGGCTGCACCGGATCTGTGCGAATCGCACCGTCGACTTTCTGCGCTCCCGAAACCGCTGGCAGGAAGCGAATGCCATCGGCAACACTGATCAGGAACACGATCCGTTCCGTAACATGTCAGCGCCAACCCCGTCGCCGGAGCGTGCGGCCCGCAGCGCCCAGGCCAGCGCCATGCTGGTACCCGCGCTGAAGGGCCTGACCGAAATCGAGCGGTCGGCATTTGTGATGAGGCATTACGAAGGTTTAGGGATCGATGAAGTCGCCAGTGCGCTCGGCGTCCAGCCGGGTGCGGCGAGGCACAGTATATTTCGCGCGGTTCGCAAATTGCGCCGTGCGCTGGAAGCATTAGGTGGTACGTCACAACTATGACTCACTCAACCCATTTGAGCGAAGAGGATCTGATTCTGCTCTACTATTCGGAACCCGGCGTACCCCCAGGTGCGCGGGCCCATCTTGCCGAATGCCGAGAGTGCCGCGCGGCCGCGGAATCGCTCGCGTACACGCTGAACTTGTGTAACGAATGGAATCCGCCTGAGCCTTCGGCCGATTTCGGTCGCGACGCATGGAATCGCCTTGTGCCAGAACTCGCTGCACCTGAACTACCACACAGGATTCGGTTATTCAGCTCAGGTCTATTTAAGGCATGGGCCGTTACGGCTGCCTGCGCGGCAATTCTGGCTGGCGCTTTCTTCGCCGGACGCTTCACGCTAAAGACAGAGCCACCGGTATTGGCCGGGCTGTCCGATCAGGCGCGGGAACGAATTCTGGCAATCGCCGTCGCAGATCATTTGGATCGCGTTCAGGTTCTGATGACTGAAATCGCCGACGGTGGCAATGCCAATCAGGAAACACTCGCCGCCGAGAAAGAACGCGCCGCCGACCTGGTACAGGAAGATCGCCTGATGCACCAGTCGCTGGTCAATCAGGGTGATAATGCCACCTCGAATTTCCTCGATGAAGTGGAAGCGTTTCTAACGGAAACGGCCCACACTCCCGAAGCCCCGAACGCCGGCCAGCTTGCCGATCTGCGTGACCGGATCGAATCGGAGTCGTTACTGTTCAAAGTTCGGGTGGTGGAAGCGAATCTGCGCAGCAATTACGCAGCGGAAGCAAAAAATCCCAAGGAGCACAAACTATGAAGTTGTATTCACTGATTGCCCTGTCCGTGGCGCTGGCCCTGCCTGCGTTTTGCCAGGAGCCACCGCCAGTGCCCCCGCCACCCGCGGGGGACCTTGCGTTCTCGGACCAGATCGCTCAGTTAGAGAAGCAGGCGACTGCACTTGCAGACGCAGCCCAGTCGTTATCCGCCGACCAGGTGACAGCTCTGAGTGACCAGGCGGCGCAACTAGCCTTTCAATTCGACGTCTCCAGTCTTGGTGTCTCTGGCCCTGGAGATGACAGCCTGGAAGACGCTATCGGCAAGGCTACGACCGTCGGCGACAAATTCCTTACGGATTCGGCAATGAGTGATAAGCTGGCGCAAATCACCGCACAGTTCGATTCTCCGAAGTTCGCCGAGATGGAGGCAGCTGCTGCGAAAATGGCCGCGAAATTCGACATGGCGTTCCTTCAGAACCCCAACCCCGGACCGAGTCCCGCACCGCCATCGCCCCCCAGGGCGCCGAAGCCTCCGGTCATGTTCCGCGGGCGAGGTGATTCCGCGTACAACGCCGGCACCCGCGACCTCGATGAGCACAAATACGAGGATGCAGTGCAGCGGTTCGACAGTGCGATTTTGCAGGAGCCCACCAGAGCCGAGGGCGCGCTTTACTGGAAAGCCTACGCTCTGAACCGGCTGGGCAAGCGTGACCAGGCGCTCGCAGCTCTCGATCAGTTGCGCCGCGAACATGCATCCAGCTCATGGCTCAAAGATGCTCAGGTGCTGGAAGCGGAAGTGCGCCAGGGTTCAGGGCAACCGGTTACGGCGGCGCAGGAATCGAACGACGAGCTCAGGCTTCTGGCCATTAACAGTCTCATGAATGCCGATGCCGAACGCGCCATCCCGCTTGTGGACGGCATCCTGAAGGGCAGCGGCACGCCAGCCGTGAAGGAACGCGCGCTGTTCGTTTTGTCTCAGAATAAATCTCCTCGCGCCCAGCAAGTGCTGACCGACTACGCCAAAGGCAGCGGCAATCCGGATCTGCAGTTGCGCGCGATTCAATACATCGGAATGTCCGGAACCAAAGACGCCCAGCAAATGCTGGTGAGCATTTACTCGTCGTCGGGCGATACGCAGGTGAAGAGTTCCATCATTCAGTCCCTGATGGTGGCGCGCGCGAACGATGCGCTGCTGAACATTGCGAAGACGGAGAAAGACCCCGCGCTGAGAAATTCCGCCATCCGCAATGTGGCAATGAACAAGGGAACCCCCGTGGATAGTCTGGTGGAGATCTACGGTTCGGCGGACGTTTCCACAAAACGCGAGATCATCAACGGACTTGCGGCGCGCGGAGACGCGAAGGCCCTGATTGACATGGCGCGAAAAGAGAGCGACCCCGCAATGAAGCGGACTATCGTGGAACGCCTTGGCTCGATGCACGAGAACAAAGACGCGATGGATTACATGATGGAGCTTCTGAAGTGATCGGCCAGGCGTTGCCCTGCCGGATTGGTGCGCTTACATGTTAGGCAGCACTTTGCCAGGGTTTCACGCAGAGCACGAAGAGACCCGCAGAGCGCGCAGAGAACCGGAGAGATTGCAGTGACGACATCAGCCATTGCATTCTTCCTCGCTATTGCCGGATTGCTTTGCGCGCAAACCACCGCGTTCGAAGTCGCCTCCATTAAGCCGAACCAAACCGGCAGCGGCAGTTCCACCGAAGGTACGACGCGCGGCAGATTCACGGGCATCAATGTTTCCGTCAGCAACCTGATTCAGTCCGCGTTCGGAGTGAGATCATTTCAGATCACCGGTGGCCCCGGCTGGCTCACCAGCGCTGCCTTCGATATTGCAGCCACCACCGGCGATCCCCGTGAACTGAATGACAAGGAACTGCGCCCTTACCTGCAATCCCTGCTCGCCGACCGCTTTCACCTCCGGTATCGCCGCGAAACGACAGAAACGCAGGTCTACGCACTGACCGTAGCAAAAGGCGGCACCCACATGACGGCACATGCGGGTGAAGGAGACTCGTCCGCCAACGTTTCCAATGCACCGGGAAAGTCGTCCATCGTCGCCACCAACTGTTCCATGGAAAACCTTGCCCAATTGCTGGGCGGGCGGATGGACCGGGTGGTTACGGACTACACCGGGCTCAAGGGCGGCTACGATGTCCGCCTGGAATGGTCGCCCGACCCCACACCTGAATCCGGCCTCCCATCGCTCTTCTCCGCCCTGACCGAGCAACTGGGCCTGAAGCTCGAATCTGCCAAAGGCCCGGTGGAACTCATCGTCATCGAAAATCTGGAACCACCAACGGAGAACTGAATCACTATGAAGACCTGCGGACTGTTATTCAGTTTCGGCCTGACGCTGTTCGCCCAGCAGCCGTCCGTCGAGAATGCCAAGCTGGAAACACGCGCGTTCTCAGGAACCCTGTCCGCCCAGTTATCCGGCCTGGGCGCTGGGCCCTTCTGGGCCGCCTGGTCGGAACCGATCATCGCCGGGCAACACGGTGACATGTGTTCGTGGAACAGAAACGATGGCAGCGGGAGGATAGCCACGGCGCCGATGCGCCTTGAGGGCGAAGTGGCGCTGGTGATCCTGATCCGCGTGGAATTCGGCCAAACCGATCAGCTTCGGGTTACCTCGCCCGATTGCCTGCTCGACGTCGGTGGCCTGCCCTTCTACACAATCAGCGGCGTGCCTGCAGGCGAAAGCGTGGCGTGGCTGAAAACGCAGGTCGCCGGACCGCACAGCGATATGGCCGTCATGGCGATTTCCCACCACCAGGGCGCGGTTGCCGAACAGGCTCTCGACGAACTCACCACTACTTCGCAACCGGTGGCGGTTCGCAAGCGCGCGGCTTTTTGGCTTGGCAACGCGCGTGGCGCAGATGGGGTCGCCGTTCTCAAACGAATGCTGGCGAACGAACCCAATGCCGATGTGCGCGATCGCGTTGTCTTTGCGCTCTCGCAGAGCAACGATCCTGGCGGGCTGCCGCTGGTGCTGGATGCCGCCAGGAACGACAAAGACCCGCATATCCGCGGGCAGGCGCTCTTTTGGCTGGCGCAGAAAGCGGCGGCGCAGGTGTCGAAGAATGCGATTGAGAACGCGCTTAGTAATGACCCGGAGAGTTCGGTGCGGGAGCGCGCCGTCTTCGCGCTTTCTCAGCTACCGAATGGTCAGGGAGTGCCTATGTTGATCGATCTGGCGAAAACCCATCGTGATCCGGCCGTGAGGAAAAAAGCGATGTTTTGGCTGGGGCAGTCTAAAGACCCGCGCGCGCTGGATTTTTTCGCTCAGACTCTGAAGCCGTGAGGTATTCCGGGCTATTCGGAGTTGCGTTCTTTCGCAGTGACGCTTCACGCGCGGCTGTCTCGGGGCGGTGACCGCGACGGCGACCAAACTAATAACGCACATCTAATGTAACGGAAGGGATCGTACTATTACAGCCCCACACACCGCTCACATCTTCTTCAACGGCGGCGCCTGCACGTACGACGAATCCGTCGGTTGCTCATTCGCAAACTGATCGTCGTCCTTCACCTGCTTCTTCAGCGCCAGCAGTTGCTTCTTCAGCGCCGCCACGACCTTCCGCTGTGACGGATCGTTGTAGATATTGTGCATCTCCAGTGGATCTTTCCTGAGGTCGTAGCACTCCCACTGATCTTTCTTCCAGAAGTAGATCAGCTTGTGAGACTCCGTCCGGATCCCATAATGCGCCCTCGTATTGTGGTCGCCTGGATCGTGATAGTAACGGTAATACATCGCATGACGCCAGTCCGTCGGCACATGCCCCTTCCACACCGGGAGGAAACTCCGCCCTTGCATGTCCGTAGGCGTCGGCAGTCCCGCTGCATCGAGAAATGTCGGTGCGAAATCGCAGTTGATTCCGATCGCCCGAGCTGTGCTTCCCGCCCGGATCACGCCCGGCCACCGTGCCACAAACGGCATGCGCAACGACTCTTCATACATGAAGCGCTTGTCGAACAGCCCGTGCTCTCCCAGGAAGAACCCCTGATCGCTCGTGTAAATCACAAGCGTGTTCTCTCTCATCCCGTTAGCATCCAGCCAGTCCAGCACGCGTCCCACGTTATCGTCCACGCTCTGGACGCAGGCCAGATAATCCTGCATGTAACGCTGATACTTCCAGTCCTCCAGTTCTTTCCCCGTGAGAACCTTCCGCTGGCCGTCCACTTCAATCTCCACCTCGGTGGGCTTCACCGCCAACCACCTGGACCGGTCCGCAGCGGAAAGTCCCGGCGGTGGAGTCAGCTTGAGATCCAGCCGGGTCAGATCCCGGAAGACGGACTGCTGCTGCTCATGGAGCGCATCCGTTCTCCCCGCGTAATCGTCCCTCAACGTCACCGGTTCCGGAATGTGCTTTCCCTCGAACTGCTTCCGGTGCTTCTCATCGGGCGTCCACTCCCGATGCGGAGCCTTGTGGTGCGACATCATGAAGAACGGCTTATCCTTCGGCCGGTTCTTCAGAGTATCGATCGTCATGTCTCCGATGATGTCTGTGACATAGCCCTTGTAAACCTGCGAGCCGTCTTTGTCATAGAATGTCGGATCGACGTAGACGCCCTGCCCGGGCAGAATGTTCCAGTAATCAAAACCTGTGGGATCGCTCCCCAGATGCCACTTGCCGACCATCGCCGTGTAATAGCCGGCACTCTGCAACATCTTCGCGACCGTCGGCTGCGACCCGTCGAACCTGTTGAATACCGGCACCCCATTCAGATGGCTGTACTTGCCCGTCAGAATTGTCGCCCGGCTCGGGGTACAGATCGAATTCGTACAGAACACCCGGTCCATCCGTATCCCCTCGTGCGCGATGCGGTCCAGATTCGGCGTCTGATTGATCCGGCTGCCGTAGCAACTCATCGCCTGAGTCGTGTGGTCATCGGTCATGATAAACAGAATGTTCGGCCTCGGGCTCTCTGTCGCCGCGCCCGATGCCAGTTGGGCCAGCGTCTGCGCAAACAACGGTAGCCCAAGCATGCCTCTGCGGGATATCGATTCCATAGCTTCTAATTACGATACACCTCACTTCCAAAGGCCAACCCGGTCCCCATCTTCCACCAGTGCAAGAATCTTCCGCCCTGAATATTTCGAAGTTCACCCTGAAGGACGATCAGAACCTTCGATATCGCCGCGTGACTGCACCGGCACGTCAGCGCGTGGGAAACCGACGAGCGGAAAGCGGAAGGACAAGCTGTTTAAAAGATCGGTAGAATCGTCCTATGATCTATGCCAAAGGCATACTCTCCGGTCTATCGGCGGTGGCGATTGGCGGGCTGATTGCCTTGGCAGTTTTCCTTCGGAATCCCTACTCCGGAGAGGTCAAGTTCGGGTCGTTCGATGGCCACGACATTCTGCTGTTCGGAATACTCCCTGTGCTTATAGTCTTTTCTGCCGGCTTCTGGTTGACGTTCAGGCGGGAATCGAAGCGTTTGTCAAGGTAGCCCAATACCAGGATTGAATATACCGTCATGTACGCGCCATTAGATGTAGTTAAGGTGGACCAGTTTTCAAATTAAGACACTGCCGCGCCCTCGGTGGTATTCTCGCCCGGTTGATACACTGGAATCTGTGCCAAGCGTCTTCAGGCGTCTCATTTTATGGGACTATCAGCGCGGCGTATGGCAGTATGACGTCATTTGCGCCATCATCATACTGTTCATATTTTGCTCACCCCGCGAGTGGTTTCGCGATCAGCCACGCATTCCCAACGCCGCCGAGATCACTTCACTCCCCGCGCACCAGGGTGAATCTGAGTTTTTTGTGGAACCGGAACTGGTGAACTCCATCCCGGAAGAGAAACGCATCGCCGAAATTGGCAAGATTCTGACCGCGCGCACGCGTAGAGTTCACACTGTTACCCGAATCGATCCGCTGCCCAATTCAGAAGGCGATATTACCGGCTATATCGCTTTCACTAAACCGTAACTCTTTATGATCCTTCGCCCGGCAGTCATTTTCGCGTTCCTTGCCATCGCGGCTGTGTCACACGCTGCGGATCCGCTCACGACGGTTTTTGAACATATCGACGCCGCGTCGAAGACCTTCAAGGGCATGACGGCCAATATTTCCGACAACAATTACACGGCGCTGGTCGACGACAGCAATATTCAGACGGGCACGTTCAAACTCCTGCGGGTCAACCCGAGCCTGACGCGTCTTCGGGCGGATGTGACCGGCCACAGCGGTTCGAGTTCATACGCGCTCAACGGACCTGAAGTCCGGACGTATAACCCTACCACCAAAATCGTGTCCGTGTACGACTTCGCCAGCAAGCAGGGCGCAATCAACCAATTCCTGCTGCTGGGTTTCGGCGCTACCAGCACGGATCTGAAAGCCGCCTATAAGATTACCTGGGTGGCGGAAGAAAAGATCGGCGGCGTATCCACGTCGCATTTGAAGCTGATTCCAACCTCGACGGAGGTTTTGCGCACAATAAAGCAGGCGGATTTGTGGTTTGGAGAAAACGGCCTGGTCGTTCAGCAGAAACTGTTGTACCCGGCGGGCGACTACCGTCTGGTCACGTACTCCAACATGAATCTGACGCCGCCGAAAGCGAGCGAACTGGATCTTAATCCAAAGGGCGCCAAGATTCAGGTGCAGGGGAAATAGTCGTTGAAGCCACCTTCCCAACGCCTGGCTTATCTCGACTGGATGCGCGGTCTTGCGGCCATCACCATGCTGCAGGGTCATGTTTTCCACTCTTTTCTGCGCGACGATCTTCGACAGGGCGGGCCGTACCTGGCCTCCCAGTTTGTCGGTGGAATGCCGCCGGCGGTTTTCATGTTCCTGCTCGGCGTCACCTTCGCTTTCGGGATGGATAGCCAGGAGCGAAAAGGTGCCGCGGCGTCGTCTCGTTTTGTCTCGGCGTTGAAGCGCGCAGGGCAGATTTTCGCACTCGCGTTCGCCTTCCGCCTGCAAATGTGGATTGTGTCGATCGACAAGAGTCCGTGGACCGATCTGTTACGCGTGGATGTTCTCAACACCATGGGGTTCGCGCTGGTTTGTCTCGCCGTGATGGCCGTTTTTCGGACGGCGGAGCGCATCCGGCTTTGCGCTATTCTCGGCGTTTTGATCGCCGCTGCGGCGCCACTGATTTCGGCATTGGATTGGACCGGTGTGCCGCCGCTAGTCCAGCACTATATTGCACCGGACAGGTTCTATTTCGGATTCTTTCCGTGGGCCGCGTTCGTGGCGTTCGGCATGAGCGTTGGCAGCCTGCTGCGTTCTCTGGAACGGTCGCAGGTGGGCGTGGCGATGCAGTGGCTCGGCGGAACTGGCATCGCGCTCGCGTTCGGAGCATGGTTCATTTCCACCCTTCCGTTTTCGGTTTACAGTAGCGGGGATTTTTGGCGCGACAGTCCTGCGGTTATTTTTATTAAGCTGGGCGTGCTCCTGATGCTGTTGGCGTTTTCTTACGCCTGGAATCTTGGATTGTCGGCTAATCAGTGGAGTATCGTCCGGCAGTTCGGCGTGACCAGCCTGCTTGTTTATTGGGTCCACGTGGAATTGGTTTACGGCCGCTGGCTTTGGTTCTTTAAGGAGAACCTGACGCTGCCTCAAACGGTTACGGCATGCGTTGGCGTGACGGTGGTCATGACAGGCGTTTCCCTGATGCGGACCAATTGGGAGACTGTGCGCCAATGGTGGCAAACGACCTGGACGCCACAGACCCAAGCGAGCCGAGTCCAGCCCAGCGAAGCCTCTGGCGACTGACACGCGTGGCCAGAATTACGCTGAAAATCCGCGCCGGAGCCAAGAAGACTGCATTCGCAGGAAAACTCGGAAACGTATGGAAGCTGCAGGTGGCTGCGCCTCCCGTCGACGGGAAAGCGAATGAGGCGCTGATGAAGTTCCTGGCCAAACTTGCCGGACGGCCGGCCAGCGCGGTTCGCATTGTCAGCGGCTTCACGGCATCCATGAAGACCGTGGAGATTGACGGCATCGACGCCAACACTCTGGATCGCGCTATTCTCGAATCGCATGGACCTGAAACGCATACAGGAATCACTTAAGCGAGAGAATCTGGATGGCTGGCTGTTTTTCGATCATCACGTGCGCGATGCGCTGGCGTATCGGGTACTGGGAGTAAAGCCGGCTGGCCACGTTTCCCGGCGCTGGTACTACTTCATTCCGGCCGAGGGAGAGCCGCGGGGACTGGTCCACCGCATCGAAAACAAGCAACTGGATGCCGTGCCCGGGGAAAAAACCGTTTATTCCAGCTGGCGCGAACAGCAGGAAGGTCTCGCAAAACTGCTCCATGGAGCCAGGCGCGTCGCAATGCAGTATTCGCCGCAATGTGCGATTCCCTATGTTGCGATGATAGATGCCGGAACCGTGGAACTGGTTCGATCCTGCGGGGTGGAGGTGGCAACTTCGGCCGAATTGATCCAGGAGTTCGAGGCGTGCCTGACGGCGGAACAGTTGGAGTCGCACCTCGAAGCCGGGCGACGAGTGGATGTTGTGCGCGCCGGGGCATTTCGTTTCATCGCCGAGCGGCTAAGCTCCGGTGCAGATGAAATGGCAGTTCGGGACTGGGTGCGAGCGGAATTTCAAAACGCCGGGCTGTTCACGGATAGCGGTCCGATCGTCGGCGTGAATGCGCATGCCGGCGATCCGCACTATGAGCCGACGCCGGCCACCAGTTCGCCCATACAACGCGGAGATTTTGTCCTCCTCGACATGTGGGCGAAGCTCGATAAACCTGGCGCTGTTTACTACGACATCACGTGGACCGGGTATTGTGGCGAACCGCCGGAGCGCGTTGCCCGGGTTTTTGAAATTGTTCGGAACGCACGGGATCGGGCCGTAGCCGCCGTGGTGGATGCTGTCGCTGCCGGGCGCGCGATTCGCGGATTTCAAGTGGACGATGCTGCGCGCGAACACATCCACGCATCGGGATACGGCGATCGGTTTGTCCACCGCACGGGCCACTCCATCGGCGAAGAAGTGCATGGGTCCGGGGCCAATATGGATAATCTCGAAACGCACGACGAGAGGCGGATTGTGCCTGGCGCGCTGTTCTCGGTGGAGCCTGGAATTTACCTGGAAGACTTCGGAGTACGGTCGGAAGTGAACGTCTTCGTCGGCGGGGAAAAGGCCGGAACCACTGGCGAAGTGCAGCGCGATCTTGTGCGAATCGCCTAAACCAGACGCGCGGCGTGGAGAAAAACGTCGTCGAGCATCTCCTGGGTCAATCGGCCTGTCGACGTATTTTGCTGGCTGGGGTGGTAGGAACAGAGCAGGCGCGGCTCCAGTTCATGCAGTACGCCGTGGCCAAACTTGTAATCCGACGCCCGTGTGATTTTGCCTTCCTGTTTCAGCACGGAGAGGCAGGCATCGAAAGCGATCTTGCCCAGAGCTACGATAACCCGGACGTCGCGCATAGTCTCAAACTCTGCCTCGAGCCAGGGGCGACAGGTCCGCAGTTCCTCGGGGGTCGGCTTGTTGCCTGGCGGAGCGCAGTGGGCGGCGGCGGTAATCCAGGCGTTGTGCAGCTTAAGGCCATCGTTTAGCGAGTGACTCTCTGGCTGAGAAGCGAAACCGGCTCGGTAAAGTGAGCGGTAAAGAAAGTCGCCGGAACGGTCTCCCGTGAACATTCGCCCGGTGCGGTTGGCGCCGTGTGCACCGGGGGCCAGGCCGACGATCAGGAGACGCGCGGCGGGATCGCCAAAGGATGGCACGGGTTTACCCCAGTATTCCCAATCTTTCCAGGCTCGTCGTTTCGTGACGGCGACCAGTTGGCGATGATCCACCAGCCTGGGGCATTTGGCGCAGGACACGATGGATCGATTTAGTGAAGAAAGTTTCATATGAGCCCCATAACGTCATTTGCCACGTCTGTCGATATGGGAGGTAGGTGGCAAATGACCGTACAACCTGATTTTCGCAGGTAAATTAATCGAAAAAAAGGAGTTGGCGACGATTGACCTCGGGTACTGAAAGATAGAAAATAGAGGAACCGGTTGCTCCCCGGTTTCGTTTCGGTGTCGTTCCTGTAAAAGCAGTGCCCGTAATTCTCCGTGCTCGAAAACATTATGGCGAAATTCTTTTCACGGATACCTTTTGCTCTGACGACCAGTGTTGCATTGGCTCTCGCGGTCGGCCTGCTGAGTGCTGGCGCTGCCACTACATCGACTAAGGGTACAAAGAAGAAGTCGACCGTTGCGAAGAAACGCGCAACAGGCGCCAAGTCAACCGGAGCTAAAGCTGCCGCTAAGGCCGCGCCGAAGGCATCTTTGGTAACGCCGGCCAAACCGGCACCGCCCAAGGCAGCCCCTGCCCCCACCACTCCCGCTGCAATTGCCGCGGCGAACAAACGCCTGCGTGTCGCCCGTGGCGGCGGATGGGTGCAGACCTGGGACGAACCTACTTATAAGGACTCCACCTCCGGCGATAACACAGTCGGCGAAGATGTGGTCGTACGTGCCGCCGCTGTCCAAGCTCTGGGAGGCTTGAACGGGTCCATCGTCGTCGCAGATCCCGAAACGGGACGCATCCTGACCATTGTGAATCAGCAACTGGCTCTGGGTGGCGGTTTTCAGCCCTGCTCTACGGTGAAAGTTTCGGTTGCGCTGGCCGCCCTGCATGAAGACCTGGTCAAGCGGGTGAGCCCGATCCGCTTTTATTCCAAAGGTTCGCTGGACCTGACCGATGCACTGGCGTTTTCCAACAACGGCTACTTCGCTAACCTTGGCATCAAACTAGGCTATGAGAAGTACAGCTATTACGCGAAGTTGTTCGGGTATGGCGAGAAGGCTGGACTGAACATCGAGGGAGAACATCCGGGTTATTTCCCACCGGCCCCTCCTCAAAACGGTGGCATGGGAATGTTGACGAGCTTCGGCGAAGAGATCTCACAGACGCCGCTGGAACTGGCAGGGCTGATCGCCTCGATCGCCAACGGCGGTACGCTTTATTGGCTCCAGTATCCGCAGTCCCAGGACGAGATTCGAAATTTCCAGCCGCAGATCAAGCGACGTCTGGATATCGGCAAGTTGATCCCGACCATCAAGCCGGGCATGAAAGGCGCCGTGGAGTTTGGCACCGCGCGTCGGGCGAGCTTTGAACAGGACGAAACCATTCTTGGCAAGACGGGTACGTGCAGCGAAGGCAGAACGCACCTCGGCTGGTTTGGATCGTTCAATGAGACCAGTGGGCGGAAACTGGTAGTCGTCGTATTGCTAACCGGGGGCAAACCCTCGATTGGACCTATGGCATCGGGCGTTGCAGGCGAAGTCTACAAGGCACTGGCGTCAAAGAATTTCTTCCGTGTGAGCGCACCGCTCACGCCGGCAACCATTCTTCCCAGATAAATCGATTCTTCCGTGATAATCAGGCTTGTACCGCGCGGCGCATTCTGCGATCCGCGCGCGTGCTGATTAGTTCGGCAACCCGAGCCAGCAAGTTCGACACATCCTCATGGCTGATGCTGACCACACTGTCGGGGCCGGGTGCGACTTTATTTTCCGAACTGAGCTCGCTCAGATCAGAATTAATGAGCGCCGTGGCCGGCTTATAGTCCTTCTGCCTTGCATAGGCCAATAACGCCGGGCCGGCGTCTTCCGACTCACTGCGCAGATCCGCCAATACGAGTTGGTACTGGTTGGCGTCCAGCTTAGAATTGGCTTCCGCAGCAGTTGCGGCGCCCTCTACCAGGTAACCTGCCTTCCCAAGGACACTTTTCAACGTCAATCGGGAGGCCAGATCGGAATCGGCGAGAAGAACCTTAGCGACAATCCGCCGACGTTCCACAAACTTGGGACCGTCGGGAGCGCGGTCAATGAGTGCCTCAGTTGGCATGTCTGTCTATAATCTATAGTAAAATGCCCCGGATTAATATAGAAAAATTATTACCACTCAGGCTATTTCTTCAACAGTGGGCCTAAGTACCTCATAACATTGGCAGAGACAATCTGGCACCCCTCCGCGGTAGGATGAATTCCGTCAGCCTGCAACAGGTCCGGATGGCCACCCACACCCTCCAGCAGGAACGGAATCCGGGCAAGATGATAGCTGCCCGCCACGTCCGTGTAAACCTGCTCAAACGCATGAATATAATCGGGTCCGTAGTTGCGTGGCAGACTCATGCCCGCCAGCAGAATCTGAACCCCGGCCCTCTGGAGGCCTTCCACCATCTGGGTCATGTTCACCCGCGTCGTTGTCACTGGAAGACCGCGCAGTCCGTCGTTCCCACCGAATTCCAGTATCACGATAGCAGGTTTCGCCGCGATGACGTCGGGGAGGCGCTGAATTCCGTCAGTCGTAGTATCTCCGCTAACACCCATATTTAAGACGTGATACTTATCACCAGCGGAATCGATGAGCCTTTGGAGATCGTCCGGGTAGCTCTTGCCGGGTTCTACGCCATATCCTGCGGTCAGGCTGTCGCCAAAAGCGACAATCACCGGGCGGGAATCGGGCGACGGAGCAGGTGATGGCGTCGCCGCGATCATCTCTTGCTTTGGCGGTTCCGGCTGTTTCGTGGCACATGCGCACAGCGTAAGGCTTAGTAAAGCCGCACCTATCCATTTCGCTTTCACTGCAATAATCATGACAGATACCCACAGGAGTCCGCCATTCCCCGCCCTATCATCGAAGTGATCAATCTGACCCGAACCATTGCCACGTCCACCCACAAGGTGGAGATTCTGCGCGGCATCAATCTGGTGATCCCGCAAGGGGAGTTCGCCGCTATCATGGGCCCTTCCGGCAGCGGAAAAAGTACGCTCCTGGGCTTGCTGGCCGGACTGGATAGCTCCACCAGTGGCCGCATTATTCTCGACGGCCAGGACATCACCGGACTTTCCGAAGATCGCATGTCGGAGGTACGGGGACAGAAAATTGGGTTTGTATTTCAGTCGTTCCAGTTGATCCCAACGCTGACGGCCGAAGAGAACGTTCTTCTGCCCGCGGAACTGGCGGGTGCGGATTTCGACATCGTCAAGCGCGGGCGCGAATTACTGACAAGAGTTGGTCTGGGCGACCGAATGGACCACTATCCGGTTCAGCTATCCGGTGGTGAGCAACAGCGGGTCGCGCTCGCTCGCGCCTTCATCACCAAACCGCCGATCCTGCTGGCCGATGAACCAACCGGCAATCTCGATGGCAAGACTGGGAACCAAGTGCTGGAAATCCTGCTGGAACTGAACCGGCAAGAAGGCGCAACGCTGGTTCTGGTGACGCATGATCCGGCGCTCGCGACCCATGCCGATCGCGTGATTACGTTGAGGGACGGCCTGGTTGTCAGCGACGAACGCGTGAGCCACAATGCATAAAGCCAGCCCCTACCGTACCGCCGCGAAAATCGCATGGCGCGAGACGCGCGCCTCCACCGGACGTTTTGTGTTCGTGATTCTGGCGGTAGCAGCAGGAGTGGCGTCGCTGAGCGGAGTCCGCGGATTTTCCCAGGCCTTCCATACGATGTTGCAGCGCGACGCCCGCACGTTCATGGCGGCGGATCTGACAGTCCGAACGTTTGAACCGCCCACCCCACAGCAGACCGCCGCAATGGAGGCGCTGGAAACGCGCGGTGTCCGGCGCACCCAGATTACAGAGACAGTGACTATGGCGCTGCCGCCCAACGCCAATCCCGAAGACGCGGTGCCCGTATTGCTTTCTGTGAAGGCCGTAGACCCCCTGATGTATCCGTTCTATGGAACGGTCACATTGTCGCCCGCTCAGAATCTGCGGACCGCGCTGACTGCGGACACGGTAGTGGTTTCCGACGGAGTGCTGTTGCGACTGGGCGCACACATCGGTGATTCCGTGAAGATCGGCGGTCAAAGTTTTCGGATCGTGGCGGAAGTTACGAACGAACCCGATCGCATGACGGGCAGCATCAATGTGGGACCACGCGTGATGATTTCGCGCGAAGGTCTGGCACGTACCGGACTCATGGTGCCAGGCAGCCGGGCGTCGGAACGCTTTCTATTCAAAGTGCCGGTGACGATGAAGATCGCGGATGTTCGCGGCGACTTGGAAAAGGTGTATCAGCCCGGCGGGCCCAATGGACAGGGCCGTGGTCGCGGAAACGGCAGTCTGATTGCCGATTACACCCAGGCGCATCCGTTAATCGAACAGGGCCTGAGGCAATCGACCATTTTCCTCTCGCTCGTCAGTCTGGTAGCGCTGGTGATCGGTGCCCTGGGAGTGGCCACAGCCATTCAGGCACACCTGCAGCAGAAGATGGATTCCATCGCCGTAATGAAGTGCCTGGGGGCGAGGTCGGCTCAGATTCTGCGGATCTACCTGATTCAGACAATCGGGCTGGGTCTGGCCGGAAGCGCCGTCGGAATTGCCTTTGGCACGTTCGTCCAGACCATGTTTCCGATCTTCCTTTCGGGCTATTTCCACTTAACGTCGTTGCCTCGTTTCAGTCCGCTTTCCGCATTGCAGGGCTTGCTGGTTGGCGTTCTGACGGTGCTGCTGTTCACCATCCCGCCGTTGCTGGGTATTCGAAATATCAGACCCGCCGTAATATTTCGACGTGAAATGGCCGCTCCGAAACCGACACTGCGCGAGTGGTGGGGACGCGCGGCCGCATCGCTGTTTTCCGGATTGCTGATACTTTCGTTCGTCGGGTTGCTCGCCGCGTGGCTGAGTGACAGTGCGGAGACCGGCCGCTATTTCGCCATGGGAATCGCCGCAGGTCTTGGTTTCCTGGCCGCTATTTCCTGGCTCCTGCTGCGAACGTTGCGATGGGTGGGTCGCCATCTGCCACGGGCCGCCGGACCGATTCTGCGCCAGGGCATCGCCAATCTTTACCGCCCGGGAAATCATGCGGGTGCGGCAGTGATTGCGCTGGGTGTCGGGGTCATGTTCACCGTCTCCGTGTGGATCATCCAGAGAGGTGTTCTGCACGACATCATGCGTACCGCGCCGCCGGGTCTGCCGAACGTCTATCTGCTGGATGTGACCGCCTCGAATCGCGACGGCGTGATGGATATCCTGCGTCACCAGGAGGGTGTCCTGGGTGTTCCGGAGATGACCGGGTCAGTGTCGGCTCGGATCCAATCCATTGACGGTGCGCCTGTGCGCGGCGGCGAGCAGCGCGGGATGGGACGGCGCTATGCCGGCAACGTTTCGCTCGCGACAGAAGGCCCGATCCCCCAGTTTACGCAGGTTCTCGAAGGGCAGTGGTGGGATGAAAACGCGCGACCAGCTTCGGCGCTGGTATCGGTGGCGGACCAGGCGGCAAAGCTGCTGAACTTGCATATCGGCTCAAAGATTGTGTGGACGACTCCCGCCCGGACGTTCGAATCCACAGTGGCAGCTATCCACAAAACTCAGAACGAGCGGCTCACAGCTCGAATCGAATTCTTTTTTGCCCCCGGCGCACTGGACGGTCTGCCTGCCATCTACTACGGCGGGGTACGAATGAAGCCCGAAAGCGTGGGTCGGATGCAGAAGGCAATTTACGACAAGTACCCAACTATCACCGTGATCAACATGGCCGACGTGCTGGAAATCATCCAGTCGGTTGTGGACCAGATCTCGATGGTCGTGCGATTCATCTCTGGCTTCTCCATGCTGGCGGGAGCGGTAATCCTGGCTTCCAGCGTTGCAGGTACGCGCTTCCGCCGGATCCGCGAAGTCGTGATCCTGAAGACCCTTGGGGCGACACGGGCGAGGATTGCAAAGATTTTCTCGGTGGAATTCTTCGTGATCGGCACTGTGGCCGGCCTGATGGGAGGAATGCTGGCAGGGGGGTTCGGCTGGATTCTCCTCAACAAACTGCTAAAGGCCGAGACAGGCCTGGATGTGGTGCCTGTGCTGTTGGCGATTGCAGGTACAGCCGTGTTGGCGGTAGCTACGGGCTGGCTGGCCAGTTACCGCACACTGGGGCAGAAGCCGCTCGAGATCCTGCGCGACGAGTAACGTGTTCGTCTACTTATTTGTATTCAGGAATCTCGGCCCGTAGAAAGCGGGTTTGCTGAGATCCGTGAACTCCGCTAAGTATTTCGCTTCCGCCGGATAAAGCGTCGGCAGCTTCGCAACAATATCCGCGGGAACCTGATGACGCATCAGATTGATACAGGAAAGCACGCGAAGATCCACCATGCTGTGCACCGCGCCGCCCAGGGTCTTCCACGAAGCCGCCGTCGGACCGTTCCAGCATGCATCCAAAGCAGCCAGGATTGACGAATAAGCGTTGTCGAACCCGTTTAGATCTGTCGTCACTGCGGCGGCATTCGGATCGAGCGCAAGGATCTTCGCATACCCGTCCGACGGAACTGCCAGTGTATTTGTCACCACTGGCCATCCAACGGGGTTCCCTTTGAAAAAAGAAGCCTCGTTCTCCGGCGTCATGGCCACAGGGGGATCTGGCGCATCGTACGACGTGCCGTAATATAGCTCGGCGAATCGCCCGTAGTGCGAATCTTCGAATTCGAAATCCTTGCTCGTCAGTAATACCTTACGTGAAGCGCCTTCTCCCTGGTGAAGGATCTCGTCAATACAGCTGTCAAACTGAGGCAATGGGTCGACGCCATCCTGATAAGTGATCGGCAGAAAGCCGATATTATCTTTCACCTGATTTGGCGGACCGCCTTTTGCCGCCGTCGCTTTCACCGCCGCCCGAACCGCGTCGGCGTTATCGTGAATCGCCTGTCGGATCTGTTTGTAAAAGACAGCAATAGTCGGATACGTCTCACCTCTGTCGAGGCAACTCAACAGAAACTCCGGCATTTCGATACGCATGAACTTCTTCAGTTGCGCCTTCGATAACTTCGCGATCCCGATGTGGAGATCCGGCTCCGCGCCGCCGGGCAAACCCTGCACAGGAAACGGAATCTGTATCTTCGCTATAGCCGGCGAAACCCCAATGGCGGCCATCAGGTTACAGGCAATTGCCATGTGGACCATCTCCTCCATGGCGACGCTGCGGATGGCATTGTAGGCTGTATAGTTCTGCACTTCCAGCGAGAACATGGCGGAAAGGTAGATCGGCAGCGTGGATAATTCCAGTTCCACGGCACTCTGCAGCGCCTGTCCAAGCCAGGCAAAATCGTGTTTCCGAGGTATTGACGTTCCGGATGTCATTTTGAGATTCTCGTTTACGCTTGGTAGAACAGCACGTAGCTAACGCCGCCTGCCCGATAGGGCACCACCTGAGTGGAGCCGGTGACTGTGGTGGATGCGTTCAGGCTGGTCCAGCCCTGGCAATCCGCATGAATACGATAGACAACTGTCGCACCCGTCGCAGCAATGTAGGTGAGCAGATACGGCTCGCCGCCAGACCACGGAACGATCGCCGTGATATTGATCTTCAGTGCGTCGGGCAGCTGTCCCTGCAAATAGCTCCCCACCTCTACCGTCCCCAGGGAGGGTGTGTCCTGAATGTGGTCGATATTGACGTTGATCTTGCCGATATTGATCTTGAAAAAGAAATTCGCGCCGCCCAGCTGGAAGAAGGCGAACTTGGTCCAGCTCTTGGCCCAGTGATGATCCCACACATTCAGCGCCAGCAGCGGAGGCACACCGCCGGTCGAAGTGGGTGTCACTGCAACACTGAAGTTCGCCACATGGCCGGTATTGGTGTCATACGCCAGAATGTACTGCTGGCTGATCGCGGTGAAGGGTCCGATATCGGTGAACCCTTTCGATGGCGTATTCCGCGGCAGAGAAAACAGATAGGGAGGTGTAACCGACAGGTCCGCATTGACCCCGTAGAAACCGAACGTGCCGTTATCGGTGCGATACGTGAGCAGATAGAGATTATTGCCAAGAACAAACGAACTGAGGTTGTCCCACGGACCGCCGTCCAGTTTGGGCTGTGCCGCGGCATTCAACACCGGCGCCCCGCCCGAAAGTGTATAAACGTCCGTCTTCTGTGTGGCCTTGTTGTAAGCGAACAGAACGATTTCGCTTCCCTGATTCACGGTCACAAAGTTGGTATATCCAGAAGCGAGGTCGCTGCCGGTCCCCTGGTTCCACACCTGATTGACCGTGACTGCGCAAGCGGCTGCACCTGGTTTTATCGAATAGATAGCGTTCATTTCTGTCCTTTCGTACGTCGATTTACAGCCGAGCTTTAGACAACCTGCTCCACAAAAATCGGGAGCGGCGTTGGATCCGCACCCGCAACCTCGAAATAACTCAACCGCGCAGGCTGCCCGGCCCCGGCAATTTCCAGAACTTCAAAACCGTGGTTATACCAGCCATCATTCAAGCCCAGCGTCAGTTCCGGCTGCTTCAGTGATACCGGATACTTTTGCACATACGGGCCTTCGCTCTGTTGCACTGGAATAGCGCTGTGACCCGCGCAACGCCCCTTGGGAAGTGTTTTAAAAATCCTCACCGCCTCATCCGTCCCGGCAGGCCAGTCAGAAGGGCGATAGTTATCCGCGAAGATCTCCAGGTTGTGTTCATGTCCCCAGATCCACGCTGCCACGCGATCGAATGACGGGCCGAACTGTTGCCACAATCCGGTGTCCACCCAGATCCGGTTGAAGTCCGCCGGATCAGGCGTGGGCTGCGCGCCATTCTGCCCAGGCAGTTGCTTTTGCGCAATTCCGCAGACATCCAGCGCCGAGTAAAGCTGATGATGGGAAAGCAGTATGGAGCGACCTGCAAAATTTGCCAGCTTATCCTGGTGCCAGGTTGCTTCGTCGGGGCGCACCGTAACCTGATCGACTTTCTCAGTCGTATCTTTTTGGGGCAAATTAGCACCCCGTGCATGCCGGAAATAAGGGTTGCGATCGATAGGCCAGTGCGGATCGGAGGTGCTCTTCGGAGTCTCCACTTTTCCGATGTGCAGCCGGTCAAGCGTGGCCTGCTGCGCGGAGCCTGCCACGTTCATGTAGTGGCCGTTGTAACCAGTATCCAGGCCCAGAAACTGCCAGCCGTTGTCGGCCGTTCGCAGACAGAAATAGCTAGCCTGCTGCTTTTGAGTCGGATCGCAGACCAGCTTGCCCGAATCCAGCGCGCGCAGAAACGAAACCCCGCCCGTAAAATACTCGTGAGTCCCCGGCACCGTGAAAAAAGGAACCCGACTGTGCTCGCTCTTCATAACAGAGCGCACCAGGCCCAGCAAACGGTGGTTGGTTTCAAACGCGGTTCCCGAAAAGTACACATCGCCAAGGTGGAGAATAGCGTCGGGCTTAAACTTCAGCGCGGCGACCAATACCGCCGCCGCTTCATCCGTGCCGGTTCCAATGTCTCCGACGATAGCCACCCGGGTTTTCGCGGGCAGTTTCCACTCGATCACGCCATATTGAAGATTCCCGTTACCGGCATCCGATGCCTGCCAGGAACGATACTTCGGCTGTCGGCCCTTGTGAAATGGATATTGCCAGTAGTACTTGTAATACTGAAGAAACATCTGTTGCCAGAGCGGATTGCCGAACTTGTATTCCTGAGTTTGGGCTTCTATCTGCGCCTCAAGCGCGGCGTCGTTGCCGATTCTGGCGTGGGCGCGCCTGTGATGCAGGTAGGAAAGGTAAGTCTGTACCGCAGGCTCATCGTCGCTGTCCGTCGGCGGTGGCGGTAGCGGTGTATTGGTCTGCATCGTCTGGCAGTACCGGTCCGTCGCCTGCATCAGGGGATGATTCGTATCGATGCCCGCTGCGTTCGTTTTGTCCTTGCCCACCGACTTCGCAATCACTTCAGCGACACACGATTTCCAAAGAGCCAGATGGGGAACTTCGAAGTGCTGGATTTCCGTCATTTCTTTCCCGGTTTAGATGGAGTCGTGCGGCTGGCAGGAGGCCGCGCAAATTGCAGATTGAGGCAGGTATCCTTCGTCAGATCGAGTCCCGGCCAATCGTTCCACAGCCCGGCGGGCAGAGGTTTCGATACCGGCGAAGCCTGCATCACAGGCACGGTCAGCGCTGTCAGACCGCTCAGCGCAACAGCGAGTTTCGGCTTCCCATCGCGACTGTGTACCCACGCGACGGCATAATCGTTACCCACGCAGACGAGCGCGGCATCCACGCCCGCTGGCGGTTTCGCTTTGAACGCCGTAGCCCACGTCCCTGCCGCGGCAAGGAAAGCCTGGGCTGTTAGATCGGCACGACGCGCGCCTACAAGGTGAAAAACTTTACCCTGCATCCAGTCTGCCGGTTGATCGAACAGGAAGTACGGCTGCTCCGCCTGCAGCGAGGCGGGGGAGACGGGAGGCGCCACCGGAACTTCAGGCAGTTTGCTGCGCGTCATGTCATAGGCGTCGCCATGCAGATTCTGGTAAATGCGAATGGCGATGGCGTTGTTGGCCAGGTCATGGGCGGCCGGAGTGGCCCAGAACATCAGCGCCGTTTGATCCGGCACGGGCGCGGGCTTACCATCCTGCGGCACCATGGTGGGCAGATAGGCGCGCAAACCGACCGCTGGCTGCAACAGCGCGCAGGCCGGAACAAAAACGCTGCCCAGGAACTGCGCAAACTGGGCGTAGGTGTTGGACGGTGACTTAAATCCACGCCAGACGTAGACCGAATCCGGGGGCACCGGGTAAGACTTGCCCGCAGCTTTCACGCTTCGGACTCCCGCTTGAACTGCATATTGAAGCTACTGCCGGCACGGACATCCATACCCGCCCATTCATCCCACAAGCCTATCGGTAAGAAGGTTGGCGCCGGGGTGAACACATGATTCCACTCCGTCAAAACCGCCTGCAGCGCGGGAACTCCCGTGGGAGGCGTCGGCGTACCGGGCGCACCGGATCGGAGTTCCCAATAAACCAAATAGTCATTGCCCACGCAGGCAATCGCGCCTTCCAGCGCAACCGTCTTTTGAATGGTGGCCAGGATCCCCGCGATGGCCGTCTGAAATGCAGCCGGGGCCATGCTTGCGGGGCGCGCGGCAACCAGATGATTGATCACGCCATGCATCCAGTCAGCCGGCTGATCGAACAGATAGACCGGTTCCTCGGGCGTCAGCGTTCCGGCAAACAGTGTGGGCAGGTCCGCGCCACTAGGAGGGTTATACACTCCGCCGTGCGTCAAAGTGTAAGTACGCACGGCGAGCTTGGTAAATCCATTCCAGTAGGTCTCCTGCGAATTCCAGAAAAGAATGGCCGTTTCGTCCGGCGCCGTGGATGGCTTGCCGTCGAGGCCCGCAGGAACCGTCGGAGTATAAGAGTACAATCCGGCGTCGATCTGCATTAGAACCGTGGCCGGGACGAACACCGTGCCCAGAGCCGAATAAAACTGATCCAGCGGAAGCTTGGCGTAACCTCGCCAGACGCGAACTGCATTTGGTGGAACGAGTGGACCTGACGTTGACATTCTTGTACCTCCCGTGACTTGGTTTTTCCTAAGATTGCGTCGAGCCTGTTCCTGGGATCTGCGGCTTGCCCGTTGCCACAATATGCGCGGCAACTTTCTCCAGAAAGCCGGCTGGTGGCGGATTTTCCTTCGTCTTGCCGTAGCGGCATTCGTTGGGGAACTGCCAGTGTTGATTGACGCAGAAACGGCACGAACCTTCGTTGCGGTCGATATAACCCGTGCCGTCGCCCTTGTCCTTCCACGTCAGATCGCCTTTCGCGTACATCTCCTGAAGCACCGAGGCCATCATTGGGTGCGGATCGACGTAGCCTGGCTCCAGTAAATCGGTTGCGGCGGGAAATTCCTGCTTTAGCCAGGCGCGCGCAGCAGCGGCACTAGCTGAATCCGCCGGGAGCTGGATACCGGTATAACTATCCGGATATTTCGGATTAGCAGGAACCAGCGTAAATCCGTTTTGCGGCGTCAGTGCCGCGACGCAGGCAGCCTGATTATCGTTAAGGTTTTTCCAGACATCAGCACTCACCCGATACTGCGGCAGAAAGTTCGTGTTGTAGGAAAAATGCGGTGTGATCACCAGACGGGTGCGGCTCTTGTACTGCTGCCCGTCAATGGTCACATCAAACTCAATATAAGTCGGCAGCTTCGGATCGGTGGTTTCGTGCAGCAGCGTAAAGTCGTTATCCACCGGACGCAATGAAAGGGGAACATCGCGGTGTACGTGCGCCCCAAAAGCTTCGCGGAACATGTTCCAGCTCTGGATGCTGACGATATAGAGAATTGCCGGGCGCGTCTGCACCATCTGCTTAATTGCCCATGCATTCTCTTTGACACAGTTATCAACGATGGTGACGAGGCTCTGGTCCGAACCGCCCAGAAAACCGTCGTTCCAGTGCGGCGAGGCACAGGCGACCATATCCAACTGGCAAACATCCTCGCCAATTCGCAAAGATGCGCTCGGATGGTCGCGACGAACGGTCGACTGGAATTGCTGCAACACAGGCACAAACTGCATGTAATACCCCTGTTGCTGCTGCATGACTTCAGTCTGAATGCCGGCTGGTACCGATACTCGTCCGGCGATGATATCGCCCTTCTTAAATGCGTTATTCGGCTCATACCCGTCGAACAGCATGACGTACGGGAAATCTCCTGCCTTGCCGGGCAGCTCCAGAATGGTATCGTTCAAATCGCCTTCGTAGCGAACGTTGATCGTCCAGGCAGGGTTGTCATCCGGGCGGTTTCCGGAAATCAGCTTACCGTCACGCTCCGCAATGATCCGGCCCTCTGGCAGGATGAAACGCTTGACGAAGTTCAGATCAAGGCGCTCCTGGTACACAGTTCGATAACGGTAATACCAGGCATATTTAGCCCAGGCGTCGGTACCGTTGTCCGAAGAAAAATTCGGGTAAGCCCACGCCGCACCGGTTTGTCCCGGCAAAAACGCCGTCATGTTGGGATTGATCCCGATAGTCATAATCGGTGCCTTCCGGCAGCCATCGATGACTTCGCCATTCGGGAACGCCGGCGGACGCGTGCGGCCCGTAACCCACTTCAATGCGCCTGTGCCAGAACCCGGAGTGGCCGGATACGGTACGTCCACGTCGAAATCAAATGCAGTGTACGGGCCGTAGGGTTGCTGCTTCTTTTCTTCAGGCCAGAAGAAAGAGCACTTGCCGCAGGAGCGAACTTCGAACGCAAGCTTCACTTCCAGTGGTTCGTCTTCGGCCGCTTTGACAGCGTTCGCCGCCGTTGAACGTGGTGGATTGTAGGTGGAAAGCCCGTCACCCGCAATCGTCGCCCAGGTAGCCAAAGCACCGTTAAAACTGGTGTAGGTCCCAAACGTGTTGTAGATTAAACCGGACCAATCTGCGCGCACGCCGTCGGAAATGCGCTTTCCGTGTTGGGTCAGCAGCGGCACGATGGGATCGGAGATATTTCGCAGACAGGCGAACCGCACGCCCAGCTTATTCGCTTCCCTGCCGATAATCGCATCGTCCATCTCAAGAAACGAGTACGCGTCCGCGTTGTCCCCGCCGGCGATGAAGTAGAAATCCGTGGTCAGCAACGGCGTGTCTTTGAGCGGCCACACTTTCGGGGTCGCGAGCGATTTCGGGCTGAGGGGATCGTTGATCAGATCCTCCACCGAAAGGTCCCCGATTCCCTGATCTTCCGGGTGTGTCGCCTTTAGCTGCCTGAAAAGGTCCTTCAGCGATTGTTCAGTGACCACCCGATCCATCCTGAACAAAAGCTTGCTTTCCACTTGCTCCACCAGCGCGGTGGAAGGATACCAGGTGGCGCAACGATACATGCTGCCGTTGTCGGGATCGATGGTATTTTGCGGACGCTGGAGCGAGAGCATCGCGGAATTGGCAATGACGGAATCGCCCAGTTTCTCCGTCAGTCTGGCGCCACCGGCCGTGCCGATCGTATAGATCCGATCGGGTTTTGTGTCTTCGAGAATCGCGCGCAGCATTGCGCTCAGCCCGTCCACCCAGGGCGAGTGAGCCAGGTGAGAGTTGCACTTGAACAGCAGCACTCGCCATGGCCGGCCAGATTGATCGGTAATCCGCACCATCTGGAACGATCCCCATAACTGGCCCGATGCCGGATCCGCAGAAAAGCCGGAGGCTCCCCGCGTGTAGGGCAGCCACGACGCGCGCCAAGACTCATCCTTCGAACTGCCTGGTGTTGCGCTGTTGAGAAAGACATGGTCCAATGCGAACCATTCGGCGCTGGTCCACGTGAGGACCACTATGTCGGCGGAAGGCAGTGGATCTTCCGGCCTGCGCGGCCCAATGGAGAGGCGAACCGGGGCAACCTGACCCACGCTCGCCCAATCGATGACCGGCAATACCGCTGTAGGAAAACTGGCAACCGCATTGGTGTCGGTACGGCGGCCTTTGGTTAGATTGCTGGTGGCGGAGCTCATGGTCTACCTATCCCGCCGCAGTGGCGGCCTTTGCTCTTGCCGGAGCCTTCTTTTTTGCAGGAGCCGCTTTCTTCGCCGGAGTCTTTTTGACGGCGACCTTCTTTGTCGCCACTTTCTTTGTTGCGGCCTTCTTCGCGGCAACCTTCTTCGTTGGAGCTTTCTTTGCCGCAGCTTGCCTGGCGGTTTGCTTCGCCACGGCCTTCGTCGCGGCATTCTCCGCACCGGGAGGTGTGGCGGCGGCGTTAGCAGGACCTTTGGCACGCCCGGAAGCGGATCGGCGAGCCGCCTGCAGTGTCTCTGCCTTCGATCCGGCTTTGAGGTGAGTCGTCACACCCACCAGGACGGATGAAATGCTGCTCCACAGCGCCTCGCATTGGAAAGCTACCGTTCCGCCGCTCCGCTTTTCCATTGGAACTGTGAAATTAATATCTCCGACACAGATGAAGTGGACAGACTCGCTGCGGGCTGAGATGGCCAGTTTGGCATGGTCGTTCGCCTCCGGCCAGCAGATGCTATACCCAAGAGGGTTAAGATCAATGCCCGCCATGTCCACAACCGTGTGTATCTTGTCGCTATCGAGCGGTTGCGGAACCTTCGCATGTCCCCAGGTCTCTACATCCAGATTTTCTTTGAGCGTCGGCCCGACCAGATCGTTGTAGAAATCCAGCCCCCAGTACTTGTTTTTAGCAATCGAGGTAAACTTTACTCCTCCCTTCGAATTAAAGGGAATAATCGAGGTGACCGGCGAATTGCCCGTGATGATCTGGTTTTTCATCAATAACACTCGCGGGTCGTTGGGACTACTCTCGAGATCCACGGGTACGGTAGAAGCCAGATAGACATTCGGCTGTTGCGCCGCAAACATCTGGGCCGCGATGCGCCGCGCAGTATCGGCATCCGGTAATGTTATGCAGAGCAGCGTTTGCGCATTCGGCATTCCCGTAGCCGGAAAACCGTATTTGCCTTTCAATGGAAACTTAGGCGTCGACTGAATCAGCCAGAACCCGGAGTTAGTTCCCATATCAAACGCCAGGACGCCCTTGGTATGACCACGGCTCCCGTTGACTGAGCCATTGATCGGATTTTCGTCATTGTAGAAAAACCAGCCGAGATGCTGCGTGGAGAGCCCCGGTTCTGTATAGAGCGGATTCAGTGTGTTCGGCAGCGCGCCGTTATTGTCGAACCGACAGGAAGAAAGCGTAAGTTTTCCATCCTGCGGTGAATTGGCGTCGAAATAAACGTACTCCGTCCCTTTGACGCCGCCTCCGCCGGGAAGCGTGGCTTTGGCGGTATCCGTCTCACTCGCCTCAGACTTTCCCGCCACTTTATACGCAAACCACCAATCTACCGGCTTGCCGTTGTCGTCCATCGCGCTTAATTGCATGGATATTTCTCCCTGAGCCGGAATTGCCGTCCGGTGCGTTATCTAACTTCGCGGCACCAGCCCGGTACGTGCCGACGTACACATGCTTCTCTCGCAAACACGGCGAGAGGTTTCGATTGCCGCGCGACCCTCTGGCGTGGCGCCTGGGGCATCCATGTTTCTCCCACATTCGGGCGACGTATCGCACTGCCCTGGCCGCAGTCTCGATCAGCCCGATATTCCCTTCGCGCCGACTCGTCAATTTGAATCAACGTATTTTCGGGAATGAACTCAGAAGATCATATTCTCAGAAATGTGTCAATAGCCGCAGCTGATTTTTGCGTAAGTTAGATTCCGATACACAGAATATTTACTATTCCGGGCGGATGAATGAATCTGGTGCGCGGGAATCTGGAATCCCGGGCGAGGACAGGCAGAATACAGGCAGATGAGGAAAAAATAATCAGTCGAATGCCAGGTCGCTTACGGGAATTCCCTCAGCGCGGACCCACCGTCAGCGCAACCAGAGGCTCCGACGCACCGTTACGAATTTGAAATATCAGGCCGAGTTAGCTTGCGCGGGCTGGCCGTCCCCGGCCCATGGACATCGGCGGCGGAGGTGGTGGCTCCGGTTCAGGCTCCACCTTTTTCGGGCGTGCGTTCAGACGAGTGGTCACCATCGCCTGGAACGCTTTCTCGAACTTTGGCGTGCCCGGTTTGTGACCGGCCGCCACAACCTGATCTTCCGTGATCTCCTGCGCAATTGGCAAATATTTTTGGTAATACGCGCGAATGCGATCCTGAACCACACGAATCCCGGACTTATACGCCACCAGAAGTACTTCGGATGTCTCGGCATCCCTCAATGCTTCCCACACCTGCGATGGCTTATGAATCTTCGCCGACTTGAGCGCGGACTCCCGCTTTTTCGCGCCCGCCTCCAGTTTTTGGAGAGCCTTGAGTTCGGAGGCCGGAAGCGCGAGTGCCTTTAACGCGGTCGCCCTGTCCTTGGGCGACAGGCTTTCAAGCAGCACCGTCAGAAACGCCAGCCATCCTTCTTCCGTACCGCCCGGGAAAATGGAGTGCGCCTGCTTTTCATAACGCGCAATGCCCTGGAGGTTGAGCTTGGCGCCGGTGAGCGCAGGCGTAACCAGTTTGAGCAGTCCGAGCCGATCCAGATCCTCCATCGCAGCGACGGATGACTCATGCGAAGCCAGGGCGCGGAGATCCTCCGCCAGGGCTGCTGGCTCGGGATGCAGGTAGTCACCCAGGACAGCATTGTCCAGTTGCGATTGGGTGCGCGGGGCAATTTCGAAACCCAGAATGTGTTTGAAGCGGATGAGTCGGAAAACTCGCGACGGATCGTCAAAAAACGCCATCGAGTTGGTGGTGCGCAGTTCCCGATTGAGGAGATCAGCCTGCCCGTTGGTCGGATCGACCAGTAATCCCTTCGCCCCGCGGTTAAGGAATAGCGCGATGGCATTGATCGTAAAGTCCCGACGCGAAAGGTCTTCGTGGATTGTGGCAGACGCAATCTGAGGCTTCCCGCCAGCCTTCGAATACTTCTCAGTACGGGCATTCGAGACCGATGCACGCAAACCACCCGGGAGTTCCATCTCCACCCAGCGCTTTAGGGAATCTTCTTCGGTGACCGTACCCTTCAAGGCATGTGCGAGCGACTTGCCCACTTTCAGCGCATCGCGTTCCACCGTGAAGTCCAGGTCGCGGATAGGTGCGCCACGCAACATATCGCGCATCGCACCTCCGGTGAGCCACACCGTCATATTGGCGTCAGTCGCGATACGTTGAATCTCAGCCACGGTCCGGTTTTGGGCGGCATCCAGGTGGCTTTCGAGCGCAAACATATAATCGCTCATAGCTTTATCAAGCGCTCCTTCGTCAGGCCCATCCGTCAGGCCCTCGGGTGGTGTTGGTCCAGTGTATCCCGCAACCGGCCCCGCACCACGTGCGTATAAATTTCCGTCGTTGAAAGATCGGCATGGCCCAGCATCTCCTGGAGACTGCGCAGATCCGCGCCGCCCTCCAACAAATGCGTGGCAAAAGTGTGCCGTAAAATGTGCGGCGAAAGGCTGTGAAAAATCCCCGCCTTCTTGCCGTTGAGCTTAATGGCCGCCCAGAACGCCTGCCGGGTCATGCCCGAACCCCTCCCCGTAATAAAGAGGCAGGATGACATTCTGCCCTTAAGCAACGCTGGTCGTGCTTCGCCTATATACCGGCCAACGATAGCCAGCGCGGTCCCGTGCACCGGCACAATGCGTTGCTTGTTACCCTTACCCGTAACTCTTAGTAAACCAAGCCCCATATCCACACTGGAAAGCTGGAGGCTGATGAGTTCTGTCACCCGGATTCCTGTTGCGTACAGCAGTTCCAGCATCGCCCGGTCGCGTAAGCCCACCGGTTTAGCGACGTCCGGCGCGGCGATCAGTCGCTCCATCTGGTCCCGATTTAGAAACTTAGGAATAGTGGTCCATTGTTTTGGACTCGTCAGGTGAGCGGTTGGATCTTCGCCACTGACCTTGCCTTCCGCTATCAGGAAACCGAACAGGCTGCGGATGCTGCTCAGATGCCGGGCGATCGACCGACCGCTTAAGTCGTTTGAATACATACTGTTCACATATGTATTCAAAAGCTCCACATCAGGCAATGCCCCGCCGGTCCTTGGTTCTGCAAAGGCGCGCATGTCTTCCAGATCCCGGCCATAAGCGTCCAGCGAGTTCCGGGAAAGCCCCTTCTCCATGCGACAGAAGGTGAGGAACTCCGTGATTCCGCTGGAGATCGGCGACTTGGCGAGGTTCCCGTTACGCACCATTCACAAATGTACCCTTCCGAGCAATGATACAATATTCCCGAAAATGTTTAAATCAATTCTGACGCAAACGTAGTGTTTTGCGAGAAGAGATTTAGAGTTTCAGGAGGCACGGATGGCGGGTTCAACGGCCAAGAAGGTAGTAGTCCGGCGCTTCGAAAGAGAGAGCCTGACTGGATTCGTCAATCTTTTCAGCTACTTACAGCCACAATCTATCGAACTCCTGCGCCAGGACGGCTCGCTCGCGCTGCTTCCATACAGGGAAGTTCGCTCAGTCGCGTTTGTGAAAGATTTTGACGGCGATCCGGAGCCGTCCCGGGTTTTCCTCAACCGGCCAAAGCTGGAAGGACTCTGGGTCAGGATGGTTTTCCTCGACGGAGAGGTCATGGACGGCATCCTGCCGAACAACCTGCTCACTTGGGAGGCCGCCGGAATCACCGTCACCCCCCCGGAGCCGGACTCCAATAACCAAAAAGTATTCGTGCCACGTGAGGCCCTGAAGAGCGTACAGGTGCTGGGTGTAGTCGGCAGCCCGCTTCGGGCCAAACGCAAAAAAGCGCCGGTTGCAGATCAACCGACGCTTTTTTGATGAAGCTTGCGCTCCAAACTACAGCGCGAGTTCTTCGTGGTACATCATGTCCTTCAGGTTGAATTTGGCCTTCGCAATCAGGCCTCCGAGCTTCACGTCGAATTCGACTTCCTTATCGGCAACGCTGAGGTTAAGAGCGTCTTTCTGGAATCCGAACAGAACGGTAGCGTTGTTGTTCATTGCCATTACGACGTCAGAGTTTTGAGGGGCCTTCCCTTTTACCGTCAGCGTCGTGCCGCGACGCAAGCCCGCCGTAGGATCCGGTGGAGGACCGCCAGCCTGCGCGTCTCCGCCCGGAACACCTGATGGCGGAGGGGGAGGAGTGGCATTTGCGTTCGCCTCATCCTGCCTATCACCTCCGCCGCGCCGACCGCCGCCGCTAAAACCACGGCCGCCTCGTCCACCGCCCATCATGGCCGCATTGAGGACTTGAGGAGGGATTCCGGTGACGGAAATCACGTAATGGGCGTCCAGCTTCGGGGGAAGCTTGAGCGGATGGGCATCCATCACGGGTTGGGCACTTTGCCAGACGATCTCAAGCGATACAGTTTGCCCACCGCCGCCACCGCTGGGCGCGAGGCTACCGCCGCCCCCACCTCCGCGTCCACCGCCTCTTCCGCCGCCACCACCGCCGCCGCCTTCGTCAGCACCGCCACCGCCGCCACCTCCACGTCCGCCACCACCGCCGCCAGCGGCTCCACCACCACCGCCGCGCCCGCCGCCACCGGACATCTCGGCGTCAACCTTCTTCGCCCAGGGTGACTTAGTTCTCAGCTCCTGAATTTCCTGTTCGGTCCATTCCGTCGGCTTCTTCTTGTTCCAGAAATCGGAAGCGGCGAGCGCATAGGATTCCGCCCACAGAGCCATGCCAGCCACAGCCGCCAGTCGAAACAATTCGCGGCGTCCGACCGCGCTGTCGGTTTGAGTATTTGCCATCACTCAATTACACTCCAGGCGGCTCCAAAGTGCAAAGGAAAAAGTTAACGATTTGTCAACGAATGAAGCGCCCCTTACCTCAATGTCCACAGACTTTGGCGCGCCCGACATCCTGCTTAGTGATCTGATCCCAAAGCAACGTTTCCGTTCCGTCTGCGCAAAGAGCCACGGCCCGCGTCCCGTGCGTGATGCTGAGCACCGCGCCCTCACTGTCATCGATATCGCGGCTCATCCCCGTATCTGTCAGAAACAGAAGTCCCCATCGCTGGAACATTTCCCCTTTCTTCCGGGTGATTCCGTCTGCAAACCCGACTTCGCCTGGCTGGTGTCCCTGCACCGTGTGACTCACACCAAGTGCCAGCGCATCCGCCTGAACAATTTCGCGTTCCGATTTCGTGGATTCAGGCCCTTTGCCCGGCGGATGAAACCATACGTTGCCCGCACCGAGCCGGGCTTCAAGTATCGAATCCGGGTCGGACAGTTCTTTGGTTCCGAAGCCGTACTTGTTCACTCCACGTTCCAAGGCAACTTCCAATTGATCCACGCTCTGTCCGTGCGTATCGCCGGCGTGCGAGAAGAACCAGTCTCCAACCTTCGCCCCGAAAGGCAACGCGCACAGGAACTCGCCGATATCGCCTTTGCATCCCAGTACACCTCCGACGTTCACGCCATTTTGCGTGAGGTCATCGATAAAATTGTCCGTTGCCTGCGTCCCTGCTTTGGCTTCACTCTTCCCCCTGCCACCTTTGCCTGTTACTCCCGATTTCTCAGGTTTGTCGCGCCCCGCCAGGAACTCCGCTTCGTGATTTCCCATCGTCACCACAACCTGCCCACCCACGCGCCTCGCCGCATCCTGCATACCGGAGAGAAGACGCACCACCGCTAGTGAGTGCGGCCCTTTATCGATTAGGTCCCCCATTACCACCAGCACCGCAGTCCCCCCCGTCCACCTCACTTGGCCCGGTTGCTCTTTGCTGATATCGACCAGGCGAGCAACCGCCAGCAGTTTCAGCAACCGCTCGACGTCGCCATGGGGGTCGCCAATTGCGAATAGCCGGTCCGGCTGCGCCTCGATCCGCACAATGGCCGGATTCTTCGCCCAGTCGCGCGTGTACTGATCGGCCCATCCAGCAGGTACGTTGGTGAGCGACACCACCAAAGCCATGAGGGTCGTCATGGCAAATAACGCATTTTTCACCTTTTCATGATAAACGGCGCACGTTACAAGCCGCTGTATTCTTAAGGGAATTCCGTGAAGCGCCGCCATATCCTTTCCGCCCTCTTGCTCCTGGCAGCCTGCTGGAACTGGTCATGCTCGGAGCCGTCGTCGATTCCTTCCGCTTTCCTCGACCCCCGACGCCCGGTCGAGCGCCGAGTCAGCGACCTGATCCGCCGCATGCGTCCGGATGAAAAGCTGGCTCTGGTGCGCGGCGTACGCAGCCTGTCCTTCCGGGGAAACGAGCGTCTGGGGATCCCCGCTCTAAGCGCAGTTCGGGGAGCCATGGGAATTAGTGCCGATGCCGTGCCCGCCACCGCATTTCCAGCCAACATCGGCATAGCTGCGACCTGGAACCCAGCGCTCGCTGAGCAAATCGGCGCCGTCATTGCGCAACAGGCCCGTTCGCTCGGGCGAGGCCTGGTCCTCGGCCCGCTCGCGGAAATCAGCCAATCGCCCCTGAGCGGTGCCGTGTTCGAATCGTATGGCGAAGATCCATTGTTAGCATCTGGTATCGCTTCCGCCTACATCACAGGAGTCCAGGGAGAAGGCGAGATCGCAACCGCCATTTACCGTGGGAGTGCAGCGCAGACTCGGCTGTCACGCGAACACGAACTATATCCACTGGAAGAGGCCGTAAGCGCAGCAGGCGTCTGGTCCGTCATGCCGGCGTCGTCACCTTCGGGACCGGTTCCCGAAATGCTTCTAAACGGACAACTGGGATTTCGCGGCTTCGTTGTGTCACCTTCCCGCTCCGAATTCCAGGCGGAGGGCGAGATCGATATCACTGCCCGAAGCATACTCCGCGCCATGTTCGCCAGCGGCGTTTTCGACCGCGAGGACAAGACCACGCGGCCACTGGAAACTCCCGAGCACCGCGCCGTAGCCCGCACTGCCGCGGCCCAGAGTATCGTGCTCCTGAAAAACGAAGGCGGACTTCTCCCGCTGGATCCGGCCAGGTTTCGTTCCATCGCGGTCGTCGGTCCCAATGCCGCCGTGAACCGAATGGCCGCTGGCAGCTACACCGTCGCCGCACGATATGCAGAGCCGCCCCTGCAGGCCCTGCGTTCCATTTTCGGATCGCGTGTCACCATGCCAGGCGATTCTCTCCCGCAAGCAGGAGCTGCGGCGCGTGCGTCGGATCTGGCTATTGTATTGGTCGGTACCGGCGTCGCCACCGAAGCCGAAACGCGCGACCGCACCTCGCTCGACCTTCCAGCCGGGCAGGACGAACTGATTCAGGCGGTGGCAAAAGCAAATCCCCGCACCATCGTCGTCATAATCGGCGGATATCCCGTCGCCATGGACAAATGGCTTCATGACGTTCCCGTCGTAGTCGATGCCTGGTTTCCCGGCGAAGAAGGAGGCCCGGCAATTGCCGACATGCTTTCGGGCAAAGTGAACCCTTCCGGCCGTTTGCCCCTCGCGTTCCCCAACTTCCCCTTCGGCTTCGGCCTCTCTTACACTCAGTTTGAGTACAGCGACCTGGTCATTTTGCCGGATCAGGTTCCGCCCGGACAGCTCGCCGAAGCCAGTCTCAACGTTCGCAACTCCGGTTCTCGACCTGGCAGGGAGACCGTGCAACTCTACCTCCACGCCCTTCGTTCCGAATCCTCCGTCAAACGCGCCGATCAGGAACTACGCGCCTTCCGCCAGGTGGAGTTAAACCCAGGGGAGACGCAGCGCGTGCGCTTCACGCTCACTTCAAAGACCACCGCCTACTTCGATGAACAGCGTCAGGACTGGGTACAGGATCAGGCCGTCTTCGAAGTTCGGGTAGGATCTTCGTCCAGCGATATCCGCGTCACCGGCACGCTATCCGTAATCGAGTAATCCCCCAGGCGGTCTAGTTCCAGGATGAGGTCGCCCGCAGCACCGACGTTGAATGCCGAATCGAACGTCGCGCCCCACACAAACTCGTCAGACGTGTACGAATGCCGGCTGTGAACCGTCTGACCGAACGTTTCATCGAAGCCTTTGACAAGAATGATCAGTTCCAGTTGCATCCTGTCGAAGTCTTCCTGCGTCTTCCCCCAAAGCGGACTTGCCTCGTCGATGGGATGCACGATTGTCCACGGCAGCGGGAAAAACATCACTCCGCTGCGTTCCAGGTTCAACAGCTCGAACTTACGTTCCGGCTTTTCCACCGTGCCACTAACGGTCATAAGCATGACCTGTGCCTGTATTTCCATCAGATTATTGGTGCGGCGGTTCGCAATGCGAAACATCGCCGCAGTGACTCCCTGATAGGGAGCGATCAGGGCGTTGGCACTATAACCGATGGACGCCGAAGGTTTCGACGCCCGCGCGACCAGCAATCCGGTGATCACGGCAAACCCCATCAACCCCGTAAGGGCCTCCAGCGTGGCGAAGATATTTGCCGCCAGTCCGTGCGGCGACAGATTTCCGTAGCCTACCGTGGTCAGAGATTGCGCGCTAAAAAAGAAATCGTTAAGAAAACGACCTGCCTCCGTGGGCGCGGCAGACCCCACCACTTGTCTGGAATTCATGGAGAAATAGATCAGCGCGAAGACCGTGTTGATCGTTATATAGGTCCCCAGCACCAGGGCCGCGAAACCTGGCCAACTCATTCGCACGATAGACAGCCAGGGATGGAAGGCGCGCCAGTCCACCCCCGAGCGGTGTACATTGAAGGATCCATCCTTGTTGACGGCACGGCGCAACTGCCCGCCGAACTGTCGCGTCAGGCCTGGATCAAACGCAGGTTTTTGCATCGTTAGCGCCAGTTTAGCGTAAACGGCATCTGGCTCGAAATCAATCGCGGCGGCGGTTTAGTGCAGGCGCAACCAACATCCAGCCGGAAATCAGCAGCGAGACCACGGTAATCCCGTAACACAGGCGGCTTTCTTCCGGCGTGGAAAACACAAGATCCAAATCATGCGTGCCAGACGGCGCGTCAACCACCATAAAATCCATGGCATCCTGCCGGATCGGCAGTTCCTTGCTGCCCGAATACGCGTGCCATGCCGGATCGTAGGTCACTTGCACCAGCACCGACTGCCCCACACGCACGTTGGCATGAACAGAAATCGAATCCGCCCCGTTCCATCTGGTAGCAGTGGGAGAATCCGGCCCCTTTTCCACCAGGTCATGGTAAGCAGGCAACACTTCCAGACTCATGCCCGGCGCACCGGACTGCACGGACTTCGACGTTGCCGTATCCACCACCCGTGCGAGGCTCACATAGCGCCGTGGCACGCCGTAAATGACATTCCCCTCATGGTCGTCGAAAAGCACCGGAAGCACGCCCGCAAACTTGTGCGGAGCCTTGAAATCGTGATAAGCATCCTGCGAATGTTCGTCGGAGACCACAATCGCATCGGCTCCAAGCGATTGCAGCCAGCGGATCGACGATTCAGGATCCGACCCCTGGCGAATCTCCCATTTTGCCGCCTCAGGGTTGGGATTCATAATGCCCTGCTCGGACCCGCCCCCCACCTCGGCATTGTCATGCCACGCGTCCCACCAAAAACGCGTAGAGCCGGTCACAAAGGTCCGCGAATTCGGCATGTGGGTTGCCATCCAGTCCTGCAACCGGTATTCCACATGCTTCTGATAGTCCGTTTGTTTCGGATATAACTTCCATGCGTGAAAGACGAAGGGATGGACAATCCAGACAACCCCGAGTGCGGTGGCAATAACAAACGCGCGCGCCGCCCCACTCCGTAATGCCCACACCAGGCGCAACGCCTCCACAGCGCACAGGATGATCGCCATGTCCAGTTCCGGCACCAACCTGTGCGGCTCGCCAATAATCCGGAAGTTGAAGTAATAATGCCCCAGTACGTCCAGACTCAGAAACAACAAACTTCCCGCCGCGAAAACCCTGTACATCAGTTGAGGTTTGCCTCCAGCCCAGCCCAGAGAACCCGTGCCAAAGGCCAGCACCGCCAATACTGCCAGCACATAGGAATATTGGTTACCCGGCTCTGATACATAGCGCAGGTTGTAGAGCGTAATGTTGAAATACGATGGCGTCAGCCAGAATGCCGACAAGCCAAACGCCAGCGCCGGTATCGCGAGCGCGCGCAGCCAGATGCCTTTGTCGCGATGCCCCACCCACAAACTCCATACCAGAACCGGATAAAAGATCGCCAGAGCGGTAGCCCCATAGAAATTCGTCAGCGCGACGAGCGCCGAAAACACACCAGCCAGCACCAGCGAACGGCTGCGTCCGCGCTGCAATCCAAGAAAGGCAAACCCCAAAGCGAACGGCAGGAAAGCAAGCGACGAGATGTGCGGCCCCTCACCGTACCGGATCATCACCCCCAACCTTGCCGGCGTTCCATATGAGGCGTCCCACCGCATTTCTTTGATAAACACAAATGATGGGGAGACCAGCGCGCAGGCCACAGCGGAATACCAGGCCCACACCCGCGACCCGCTCATCACGCGAACCAGAAAATACACGCTGGCGATGCCAATGCAGAACATCACCGCGCAGAACACGTCATAAGCATGAACAGGAACGAAGAAATTCGCCAGCAGCGCGGTCCCGTAACGCAGCAACGGAGGGTAGACGTAGTCGAACCGCGTTCCGCAATACCAGAGCGGTTGCCACTGCGGATGCGGCCAGTGAGCTGCCAGGAATCTGCCGTCCGATATGAATGTGCTTTCAATCGACGACCAGGGCGACAGATATCCGGACCCGAACAGTGGACGAATCAGTATCGCGACAAGAAGGAATACCGCCAGCAGGTCCAGCAGCAACTTGCCCCGCTCGCGAGTGATCCTCCGCCTGCCGTTGGTCATCTCAAGTCAGTGTACCCGCCGGACGAGCGCGGCGCTTTGAACGGCCTTCTCTGCGTTCTCTGCGAGTCTCTGCGACCTCTGCGTGACACCCTGGAGCAGCCAGGTGACCGTACTCGCCGCGACGACGCCAACCACGACAAATATGGCAAGATGGGCTGTATGAAGAAAAAGGCATCCAATCCGGAGGAAACTCTCGTCGTGGAGTCCGGGACCACATCCGGCGCGAGTGCCACTATGGACACCGATCAGTCTGCGATTGAGGAATCAATCCGCCGTGCCGCATACAGATGTCTGCAAGAGTTGAGGGGGAGCGAACCAGGGATCAGGGCCGTGCCGCGTCGTCGTGAAGCGCCGTCGCAGTGCAAGCCCCACTGATAATTCTGCCTGCCCCTGTCTACGCTGAACTAACTCTACTTCTCCGGCGTCTTCGCCAGTTGCTGCTTAGTCCACGCCCGCTCCGGATCAAGCGCCAGCGACTTTACCAGCGCCTCATGCGCCTTCACTTCCTGGTGCTCTTTACGCAGCGCAATCCCCATCCAAAGGTAAGCTTCCGCCGATTTCGGATCCAGCGCAATCGCCCGCTCGAAATCCTTAATCGCATTCGCCGGCCCACCCCCAAAATTCTCCGGCAAATAGTAATAACCCACACCGTGCGCCAACTGCGCCCGCGACGATTTCGGATCCATTGCCACGGCCTTATCCAGCGCTTCTTTCGCCCGTTTGCCGTAAATCAGAATTCCCTGCAATGGATTTGCCGGAATAATCTGCCCTGCCAGCGTCCCCAGAATCCTGTAATATTCGGCGTTCTTGCCGTTGATATCGATGGCCTTGTCCGCCATCGCCACACCCGCCTCCGCAAAGCGCCCGGACGTCTTCTTATCTCCTGCTTCCATCGCGACTTCCGCCGCATAGGACCACGCCAGCGCCGCGCGATACCAGCCATCCGCATCGCCCGGATGCTTCTCCGCCGCCGCCTGCAGCGCCGAGGCACGGGATTCCAGCGCCTGCCGGTCCTGATGGTCGCGCAGCAACATTAAATCGTCCGCCGCGGCACACAACAGAGGCAGAAACAGCAACGCCGAAACAATTCGCATAATCTAGGTCTATTTTCTCAAACGCGCCGCACTGTCGAATAGTTGCGTCTCACTCTATAATTCGGCCACTTTGCGTTGCACTAAAAGATAATAGAGACCCAGCACGGCAAGCACCAAACCGTTGATCGAAAGCACCGTCGGCGCCGTCAACTTCGCCACCAGTGAGCCCGTCAGCAATTCGCCAAACGGCATCCCGCCGCGAAAAGCCACCATGTAAACGCTCATCACACGCCCACGCATATCGTTCGGCGTGATCAACTGCACCAGCGACGAAATCATCGTGAACGCCAACATCAGCATCGAGCCAGTGAAGAACAGCATCACGCAACTCAGCGGTATCGAGCGCGATTGTGAGAAACAGACCATTCCGATCCCCATCGCCACCAGAGCGCTCAGTGCAATCCGACCTTTGTTCTTGATGTCGCCCAGCCATGCCACCGTCAACGCGCCCGTAATCGATCCGATCCCACTCGAAGCCATGAACAGCGTGTAAGTCATCGCGTCCCGTGCAAACACGATCTTCGCGAAGACCGGCAGAAAGACAATCATCGGAAACGCCAGAAAAGTCATGCAGAACGCAATCAGGATTAACGGCACCATCGCCGCTTTCGTGCCAATGAAGCGGAACCCCTGCTTCATACTCGTCAGCACCGATTCCCCCGTGTGCGGCGGGCTGAAATTAATATCCAGCCGCAGCAGCGAAACAATCACCGCCAGAAACGACAGCGCATTCAGCCCAAAGCACCACGCCGACCCCACATACTTCATCGCCAGCCCACCCACCACCGGCCCGATCACCCGCGCCAGGTTGAACTGGATTGAATTCAGAGCAATAGCATTTGGGACGTCTTCCTTACTCACCAGGCTAGGCACCAGTGCCGAGTAAGCCGGACCGCCGAACGACTGCGCCGTCCCCACCACAAACGACAGGCAAAACACATGCCAGATCTGCACATGGTTGGTCGCCACCAGAATGGCGAGCGTAGTGGCCGAAAGCATCTGCACCACCTGCGAGCCAATCAGGATGAACCGCCGGTCCACGCGATCCGCCAGCACTCCGCCGACCAGCGAAAACAGGAATATCGGAATATCGCCCAGAAACGCGTCGATGCTTAGCAGGAATGGCGAATTGGTGAGCTGCAGCACCAGCCAGTTCTGCGCAATCTCCTGCATCCACGTGCCGATGCTCGACGTGCACGCGCCCATCCACAGAATGCGGAAGTCGCGATAGTGGAATGCTTTAAAGACGCGCTTGAGCAAAGAGATCTTCCGGATTGAATGAAACGGTTTACGGCAGCGGCGCGGGCCGTTTGATCAGATGGACCAGATTCCCATCGGCGTCGTTAAAGAACGCCAGCCGGTTGCCCTGCGTCTCGAACGGCTCGCCGACCATCTGCACGCCTTTTGCCTTCAGGTGCTCCACACCGGCGTCGAAATCGTCGATCGCGATCGCCAGATGCCGGAACCCGGCGTCTTTGTTGTTGGCCAGCACCTGAGGCGTAGCCAGCGAATTCGCGGCGGGAATAATCTCGATCATCGCGCCGTTGGCGGCCCGCACGAAATAGTTGCCCGCGTAGGTGAAGTTGATGTGAAAGCCCAGGTGATCCGCATACCAGTGGGCAAGTTTTTCCGGATTGGGCGATGCAATCGCCAGATGTTCAATTCCCTGAAACATAAACGATGATTGTAGCGCGAGGGCCGAACCTGGCCGGGCGGTGCCAGACCAGCGTCGACAAGTGCGGTCCGAATCAGATACCAACGGCTACGAGTGCGAGGGGTAACAACATCCGGAAGGCTGTTGGATGTGCTCCGACGTAACCGAGGCGGTCCCGTCGGTATTGGAGGGCTAGACACTAAACCACACTGAGGTTTCGTCCAACGTTTTTACCGGATCTGACACGATCCTGGTAATACCATAGAAAGCTGAACGGCAAAAAGATCAAAACAAGAATAGGCCACGGATTCCTCTCGCACCGAATCGCCATGTAAGCCATCCAAAATGTGCCAATGCTTGAAACAATCGTTATCACGGTAAAAATCACGCCGAAGATAAGCTGGCTATCCGGGAACGAGGGATTGGCAAGCATCCAGAACACAAATCCAGTCACGCTCAATCCGAGCAGATTCCACACCGCGATTTTGATGTAAGCTGTGTTTCCCATCTCTCCCGCCCGACGCCTGGTTTCCGCGTGCTATCCCGCACGGCGGATGGTACCCTTCCGGATGGCATCCGTTCGACACTCGAATCAGTCCCGCATCTTCAGGCTCGCGGCCGCGCGCCGACCTTCCTGAGCTCGATCACCAGTCGAAGCGCGTCGTTGACAGCTTTCTCGTTTCGAAAAGCGCCACGTACGTCCGGATCCAGCAGGACCACATTAGAACCAGCCCTATAGCTCTTAACATACTTCCCTCGTACTCCGCCTTTCAGCAAAGCGGTCATATCGTACTCCGGACGTAAATCGTCCCCGGTGTCATTCTTACGTTGCTTCATAATCTCTCCTCTCCCGCCTCGTCAGCGTTCGCGCGCTGATGATGCGAATCCTCCCCGATCGCTGCGCATGGGCCACCATTAACACTCTGCCCCGACTGGACCACCCGATCACAATGTAGCGTTTTTCGTCTCGTGAGTGGTCCGGATCGTTCACCGTTATACCCAATGCATCTCCAAATACGGTAGCCGCTTCGTGGAACGTGACGCCGTGTTTGCGTGCGTTTTGCACGGCCTTGGCAGAATCCCACTCGAACTCCATGTGCTCAGTGTAAGCCGGGGCCGGAAGCGTTTCCTAACGGGCAATTGGAAAGCAACGCACACGCCGGAACCTGGCCGCGTAATTCTCCTGGATTTTAGGCCTGCCTCGCGAATCCTTCAAATACCTGTTGACATACGACCCTCGAATCTGTACACTGTACACATACTCTATACACTATTGGCTCGTTATGAAACTCGTTATCGAACTGGGGTCTCCAGTCCCCGCATATCGCCAGATCGTAGACCAAATCCGTGGCTACCTCGTCACGGGTGCCCTCAAGCCGGGCGATCCACTACCCTCCGTGCGCAGGCTGGCTATCGATCTCGCCATCCACCACAACACCGTCGCTGAGGCATATCGAACACTGGCCGCCGAGGGCTGGCTGGACGTCTCACGAGGGAAAGCCGCGCGGGTGATGCCGCGGGAGGCTGAACCCAGGAAACGATCCGAGCTCCTGAAAGATCACGATGGATTCACGCGGCGTCTGCGTAATCTTGTCGCGGAAATGCGGTCGCACGGTCTGCCGGAAGACTGGATCGCGAAAGAACTCCTGGCTTTGTCCGGAAACAAGTGAACCCTATGCTCTGGCTAATCCTCTTCCCATTAACGGTAACCCTGCCGACGGCAGTACTCTTTCACCTCCTCCCCGCGTGGCGAACCGGAACCTACTTTGCTGTGCGCGTTGCAAGCGACTTCCGGGATTCGTCCGAGGGCGGGGACGTCCTCGTGCAATATCGCCGCATCAACGCAATTCTTTTCGCCATAGGAACCGCCTTGATGGCATTTGGCGTAGCCGGCAAACTCCCATGGATTCTGGTGCCTGGCTCTCTGATTCAACCGCTTGGCATGATGGCGGCAACGTACATTGCCCGCAAACAGGTGTGGCCGCATCGTCAGACACCGCAAACGCAGCGAGTAGCGGAACTCGCAATCGAAGATCCTCTGCCTGTCTGGACCTTCCCTTTATGGATACTTCCACCGATGATCCTCGGTGGCGCGGCATGGTATATCTCGCAGCACTGGAATTCCATCCCCGATACGTTCCCAGTGCACTGGGGGCTCGATAATCAGCCGAACGGCTGGGAGCACAAGAGTTTCAAGGGAGTCTACGGATCGCTGATCACGGCGGCATCGACGATGATCCTGCTATATGGAGCCGCCGTCCTGATACTGTTTGGCGCCCGCCGGGGTGTCGGCGAGATTCGATTGATAAGGGCGAGCCTTACATCCTTGCTGGGAATCATGACCAGCGTTTCACTCCTGATGGCCGTCATTGCTCTTGGCCCGGTATCTTCGCAGCCCAATTCCTCTCCGTTGTCCACATCGTTCGCCCTGGCCCTGCCTGTCGGACTGATCGCAATCTCGCTGCTTCCTATGTGGTTTGTGCGGAAAGATGCGGCTGATAATGCGGACTCCACCCCGGACGAGTGCTGGAGCATGGGCAATCTGTACTCGAATCCCGACGACCCCGCTCTCATGGTGCGGAACCGTCTCGGATTTGGCTATTCACCCAACTTCGGCCATCCGGTAGCGAAGTTCGCTTTCTTGTTGATGTTCGCTCAGTTGATCGCGGTGCTGGTCTACGTGGCATAACCCCTCGGATGAAGTCTGGTTCGAATTGTGACCGCCTCAACTGGGAGCCGCCGAGTAACAGTTTTCTCAGAGAAGGAACTGAAGGTATGGAAGTGCATTTCACTCCGGACGTGCAAGCAAAGCTTGACCAGATGGCGCGCGACACGGGACGCCCCAGCGACGAACTCCTGGAAGACGCCGTAGCGGGGCTTTTTGATGAGCTCGCTTACACGCGGGAAATGCTCGACCGGCGTTATGACGATTTGGAAAGTGGACGCGTGCAGCCAATCGACGGCGAGGAAGCTTAATGCCGTTTGATGGAGAAAACTGCGGCGCAGCGTCGTAAGCGTGAGATACAGTAAACCCGATCGCTTCTCTGCGGTTTCGCCAGCCATCCTGCACCCGGAGCCGTACAACGACATCGACGAGAGTTGTACACAATGCATCCACCCCAACCTACGCGTCCGTGTGTACCAGTGTGCATCGGCAGCCAATGAATTACTTCGCAGCCCGAATCGAACATCGGCAGGAACATCGGCACGCCTGCCGAATCGACTGGTTTCGCAGGCGTCAGCGCCAGAATTCTGTGAGCTGCCCGGCAAGAGCTGTGCCTTGGTCGTAACCCGCCTGAGCTGAGGGTCGGCGCGTCGACAGATCCATCACACTCATGCCAACACCGAGCGCGTTTTGAGAGTTGCTATCCGGGAAGATGGTTTCGACCCTGCTGCCGCGTGCCCTTAGTTCGTCGGCCCGGGCGGCGAGATGGGTGCCCCATTCCAACTGGTGCCGCGATCTGCCGCCGAGTGGCGACAGTACCAGCACCCGCACGTAACCGGCCGCCAGATCGGCGTTCTCGTTGGCTCGGTAGCCGCCGTCGATGTAGCGGCGCTCGCCGATCGTGTATGGAGGGACGCCGAAGCCATTGGCGCAGCTGGCAGCGACGGCGTCCACCAACTCGACTCCGCTGTGACGATCGAAGACGACCGGTTCACCGGTATGGGCATCGACAGCCACGATGAGCATCTGTTGTTGCGGCCAGTGCTGGCTGGGCAACCGGGCGGCGACCGTGGCGCGCCACTGCGCTTGCGCAGAGCCATCCGACGCCGCATCCATTTCGAGCGCCGCCGCACCCATTCTGCGACGCATATCGGCCGCATCCTTAGCGGCGGCCATGATCGCGCCTGTCCTCTCCATGTGGTTCGCCACCGGCCCAACAGGAACACGTCCAGCATCGGATCCGGCCGGACCCGGCCGTGGCTGAGGCACCGCGGCCAGGATGGCTGCAAGCAGTTCAGTCGGTCGGGTCGTGCTGGTTATCTGAGCCGCAACCGTCGCTCCGGCCGACGTCCCGATGATCACATCGGACTGGATCACGTCCAACCCGGCGTCAAACAGGCCAGCGACGACGCCGATCGCCCAGGCATTCCCAGACGCTCCACCACCACCAATAACCAACGCTCGCTCGCGCGCAACAGTTAACTGGGAGTTGTGCCGTCCGATCGGCGTCAATCGGCGCTCATTGGGGGCCAATTATTTCGCCACCTCAATCTTAGTCACCTGCAGCACCCCGTTCTTCTCGTCAACCGCACCCGTCACGGTCACCCGCTTCCCCGCAAACGCTTCCGGCCCCTTCTGATCGCTCAGCGCCCATGTCTTCGTTCCATCGCTGAGAACGTACTTAGCGCCAGCCTTCACGCAAGCCTTCGTGCACTCCGCATCCGACCCCATCTTCATAGCCGCATGGCTCTTCCCGCACATCGAATCGGTGATCGTTCCCGTAATTGTACGGTCCGCCGCAGCCAGCACCGAAACCGTCGCTATCGTAAGAAGAATTATCGTTTTCATATGTCGATCCTTGTCTTCCTTATCTTCCCTCAGTTACCCGCAATAAACGTCTGGAGGCCTTTCGCCCGGTTGACTTGCCGCCACAAACGGTCGAATCGATTCTCCGCCAGCGCCTCCTTCAACTGGAAGCGAAACTCTCCCTCATGCGCCGTAATCGTCAAATCGAGCGCCTCGGAACTTGACACATTTATCGATACCGTCTGGTAAACCATCCGATCTCCGCCAAATCGCAGCAGGCCTTGCGATCCCCCGCGCCCCTTCACAAGCTCGCTCCGTCTGATCCGCCTCCATCCGTGTTTATCTGCGGCTAAAGGTTTTGACAGAGTACGATAGAGATACATGGTGGAAAAGTACTCTAGCGCGCGGTCCTGGCTCGCTCCTGTTTTCTCCCTCACGGCGGCGGCCTTGTTCGTTCTCCAACTTCACGGCTCCATGCCTGCGCTGATCGTTCTCGATTCTTCCAATGCGGCACAGGCGAAAGCGTCCGCCACCAGAGTTCCTCCCGGATGGGATCTCAAAGTAATCGCCGGGCAACCTGACATCTCCATTGCTGATCAGGATCTCGGCCCGGTGCTCCATTTCAGAAGCACCAGGTCATCGTTCGCCCTCGAACGCAATATTGACGTCAACCCGGCCCAAATGCCCGTCATCGCCTGGAGCTGGAAAGTCGCCCAGTTGCCAAAAGGCGGCGATTTCCGCCACGGTTCTTCAGACGATCAGGCGGCACAGCTCATGGTTGCCTTCACGGATCGCCGCATCCTCGATTACATCTGGGACACCACCGCCCCCCAAGGTGCATCTGAGGACATCAGTCCCATCCCCTTTGTCCATATCTTCACCATCGTTTGCCGCTCCGGCAGCGCCGAAGTCAATCAGTGGCTCCAGGAAAACCGCAACGTTGCGGCCGACTACCAGAAGGCTTTTGGCAAGCCTGCGCCCCACGTCAAAGGCGTTCGAATCCAGATCAATTCTCAACACACCGGCACCAGCGCCGAAAGCTACTTCGGCGAAGTGGCATTTCGTAACGCGCAGATATGATCCTGGTCACAGGCGCGACTGGCTTCATAGGAAGCCATCTGGTCCCTCGTCTGCTCGCGCATGGTGAAAAAGTCCGCGTACTTGTTCGGCGAACCAATGCCTTCGATAACACTCCGGTCGAAGTCGTTCGCGGCGACTTGCTGACAGTTGACAAACTTCCCCAGGCCCTCTCCGACATCGATACCGTCATCCATCTGGCTGGCGCCACCAAAGTCCTCAGAACCGCCGATTATTACGCCGGTAACGTCCAGGCCACCGAGAACCTCGCGCGCGCCATCGTCAGTGCCAACGCGACTCGGCAGCGCCCCATCACGACCGTCCACGTCAGTTCTCTCGCAGCCATTGGCCCGAGTCTGGACGGCGCGCCCGTCACCGAAGATTCCCCACCTCATCCGGTTTCACACTATGGCAAGTCCAAACTCGAAGGGGAACGCATCCTGCGTGAACTGCTGCCGGACGCCGTCATCGTACGCCCACCCGCGGTCTACGGTCCCCGCGATACCGACGTCTTTGAAATTCTGAAATCAATAAACCAGGGCCTCGTTGTGCAAGTTGCCGGTGCCGACGGTCAGTCCGTGGAAAGATGGTTCAGCGTGATCCACGTCTTCGATCTCGCTGATGCGATTATTGCCGCGGCGTGCGAACCCCGCGCCCACGGTCGGGCATACTTTCTGGCACACCCTGTTGCGGCATCATGGAAGGAACTCACCGGAATCGCCGCGCATATCATGGGCCGCCAACCGCGATTTGTCACTATTCCCGCGTCCGCCGCGAACGCAATCGGTTATTGCGCCGAACTTTGGGCGCAGCTCACTCGTAAACCCGTCATTGTCTCCCGCGATAAGATTGCCGAGCTGCGGTGTGCGAATTGGGTCTGCGATACGCGCCGCGCGCAGAACGACCTTGGCTTCGTTGCCCCCACCAACATCAACGACGGCTTGGCCAACACGCTCGCCTGGTATCGGGAGGCTGGATGGCTGAAATACTGAGCCGTCTGCGCCCCGCCCTTCGGCGCTTCCAGCCCGCCGATCGGATCGTCCTCGCTTATTTCGCGCTGATGTGCGTGATTGAGGTGATCTGGTTCCAGCAGATTCCTCAGGCATGGTGGCTGATATCTCTGCATGTGGCCGGAGCTGCGATCCTCGCAATTGCCACCCGCCTGTCCGGACGCGCAGTTTGGATCTTTCGCCACTGGGCTCCGCTGCTCTACGTCGCTTGCTGCTATCGGGAGATGGCGATGCTCATTGCGGCCATCCGGCATACCCACTACGACCAGGCGCTGGCAAACCTTGATTTCGCCTTCTGGGGCGCCAATCCCACCGTCTGGATGGAACGGCTGTACTCCCCTGCCCTGACGGAGTTTTTACAGGTTGTTTATACCTTGTTTATACCGGTGATCCTGTTCGTCCCGTGGCTGATGTGGATGCGGAACCGTTACGCTGAGTTCCGTTACATGGCATTTCTGCTGGCTCTGGGGTTCCTGGTGTCGTATCTCGGCTATATTCTGGTGCCGGCGCGAGGCCCCCGATTTCTGCTCGAACACCTGCAGAATGTGCCGCTCAAAGGCCTGTGGCTGTTCAATTCCCTGCAGACAACGCTCAACCGGCTCGAAACCGACCATTACGACTGTTTCCCCAGTGGCCACACCGAACTGACCATCCTTGCCTTTTGGCTCAGTCGATCCGTCTCCAGGCGGATGTTTTACGTGTACTTTTTATACACTCTTTGCATTGTTTTTGCTACAGTTTATCTACGGTACCACTACACGGTCGATCTCCTGGCCGGAATTGTGGTTGCGCTGTCTTTGATTCTTGCAGCGCCCGCTCTTTATCGCGGACTATCTGAAAAGGGAGATTCGATTGGCGATTGAAGTCGTTGCGATCAGCGGCAAGAGCGGATTGAAAGAATTCGTGGAATTCCCGCATTCCATCTATGCAAACGACCCGCATTGGGTCCCGCCGCTGCACATAGCCGTCAAAGAGCTGCTCGACAGAGAAAAGCATCCCTTTTACAAGAACGCCGAGGCCGAGTTCTTCGTGGCCCGCCGCGATGGCCGAACCGTCGGCCGCATTGGCGCCATCATCGACTGCGGACACAACCAGTTCCACGAGGAGAAGGCTGGGTTCTTCGGCTTCTTTGAGTCGATTGACGACCCTGCCGTCGCCAAGGCCCTCCTCGATACCGCCCGCAAGTGGGTCTCCGATCGCGGCGCCGAGTTCCTCCGTGGCCCATGCAACCCTTCCATGAACTACGAGTGCGGCCTGCTCGTCGAGGGATTTGACTCCAGCCCTATGGTCATGATGACCTACAACCCCCGCTATTACCCTAAGCTGATCGAACAAGCGGGCTTCCAGAAGGTCAAGGACCTGTATTCCTTTGTGAACTCGGCCGATGGCGTCGACCTGCAGAAGATCGGTCGGGTCGCCGACCGCGCCCTAAAACGCCACAAAGTCACTGTCCGCCCCATCAACGTCAAGGACTTCAACAACGAGGTCGCCCGCGTTTTTGACGTCTACAACGCTGCCTGGACGAAGAACTGGGGTTTCGTTCCCATGACTAAAGACGAGTTCTTTCTCATGGGAAAAGAGATGAAGCAGATCCTGAAACCAGAGATGGTTCTGATCGGTGAAACAGGCGGCAACGCCACTGACCGAACCCAGAGTCGTATTATAGGGTTTGCCCTGGCGCTGCCTGATGTGAATGTGGCGCTCAAGCCGGCTAACGGGCGACTGCTTCCGACGGGGCTGTTGAAGATCCTGTATTATCAGCGGAAGATCCGCGCGGTACGGGTGCTGGCGCTGGGGGTTGTGGAAGAATACAGAGCTACGGGCGTAGCGGCGGGGTTTTACGCTATGCTGGTTCGCAACGCACGAAAGCTGGGTTACGACCAGGAATGCGAAATGTCGTGGATACTGGAAGATAATGTACTGATGACACGGTCTCTGGAACTAATGGGGGCAAGGCGTACCAAGACGTACCGCCTTTATGAATCGTCGGTCACGAGCGGTAAGACGAGCGGGAACTAATCAGAATGAGCGCTTTAACAGCACGCGTCACCACGATTCCGAAGAGTGCGGGTAGCCCGGCTACCGTCAACCGGGACGTCTTCGAGAAGTGCCGCAAATTCACACGTCCGGCAGAACTGCAGGCGGCCGGACTCTACATGTATTTCGAGACGTTCGGGGATCGCGACGGCTGCGGGCCCGGCGAAGTGCGGCGCGGCGATCGCAAGATCCTGATGTTCGGCTCCAACGACTACCTGGATCTGATCCGGCATCCCGAAGTTATGGAAGCGGCGGCCAGCGCGGCGATGAAATACGGCAGCGGCTGCAGCGGCTCGCGCCTGCTCAACGGCACCCTCGACATTCACGTAAAACTGGAAGCTGAACTGGCTTCGTTTGTGCGCAAAGATTCCGCGATTATCTTCGGCACAGGTTTTCAGGCCAACTACGCCACTCTTTCCGCTCTCACCGATAAAGGCGATACGCTGGTCTGCGATCACAATCTGCATGCCAGCCTGGTAGAAGGCGCGCTGCGTTCCAACGCGCGCATGGCGCGGTTCCGGCATAACGATCTGGACCATTTTCAGCGGTGCCTTGAAAATTGCAAATGGGACGAACGTGTCCTGGTAGTTTCCGAAGGCGTGTTCAGCATGGAAGGCGACGTGGCGGCGCTCGAGGGCATCATCCCGATGGCCAAGCAGTACGGTGCCCGGACATTTGTTGACGAAGCCCATGGTATTGGCGTGCTGGGTGAAACCGGCGCGGGCGCGGCGGAACATCTGGGCGTGCTCGACGACGTCGACCTGATCATGGGGACGTTCAGCAAGTCACTGGCGTCGGTCGGCGGTTTTATTGCCGGCGAGAAGACGGTTATCGACTATCTGAAGCACACGGCTCGTCCATTCGTGTTTTCGGCGAGTCTGCCGGCGGCATCGGTCGCGGCGGCTGCCAAGGCGCTGGATATTATCCGGACGGAACCGGAACGGCGTCGCCATCTGCTCCACATCGCCAATCTGCTTCGCCAGGAGCTTCGTTCGCGCGGCTACACGCTGCTCGAAGGGGAAACGGCGATTGTTCCGGTTGTGTTCAACAGCGACGTGGATCTTTGCCGCCTTAGCAAGACGCTGCTGGAAGAAGGCATTTACATCAATCCGATTTTGCGGCCTGCGGCTTCGCAGAACCTGCTGCGCATTTCGTGCACTTCGGCTCACACGGAGGCACATGTGGAGCGGTTGGTGAGCACGATCGAGAGAGTTGTCGCAGAACTCGGTATTGAGAAATAGCGCGCTCGCTTGGGCCGTTGAGTACCGCTCCCTTACGGTCACGGCTCGGTATGAAGGCTGGCGCGGTCAATGAAGGGTCGTGCTACTCACTGGTTGCAGCGGTGCCGCCGAGAACCACTTTTGTCTTTTCCTTCTTGGCGTGGCGAGTGATCCATTCGCTCATCAGGTTCAGCACTGAAGGCGCCATCGTCTCTTCAATTCTCCGTATTCCGAAGGTGCGCCTGTGGTCGCGGTCTGGAACAGGTGATTCAGCTTCGCCAGTTTCACTACTTCGTAATCCTTGTTGTCGCCTGCTTCCAGTTCCCAGGTGATTGCCGGTAAGTTCTGCGCGGGCGGCACCTGTAAATCGAGCGCTCCATTCAAAGCCAATACGGGTTGCTTCAGGGCTCGCAGGGCCGGACCGGGATCGTAGTTGATCAGAAAGCGGAACCAGGGCGTGGTCGATTCGTCGAAGCGGTTGTCGAGGAGATTCGCGGGGCCGCTCGAGAACTCACCGAGCGCGGCGCGCATTCTGGATTTCGCCAGCGACGAATCGGATTCCGAGCGGGCAATCGAAATTATCTTCTCTTCGCGTTCGCGATTTTTTTCGATCAGAAACTCGGGCAACCCCATGGAACGGCTGATGAGGATCTGCTGCTCCAGCACTACCTGATCGCCGGGGACGCCGGGCGCGGCTAACAATATCAGGAAGTCGACATCTTTGCCGCCGAGAGCCGGATCGCTGGCGACCATGGGGGCGACGAGGCCGCCTTCGCTGTGGCCGATCAAACCGATTCGGTCCACGAATTCACGACTGCGCAGAAAGCGCACGGCACCGGCGGCGTCGTCAGCGAAATCGCGGGTGGTGGCGGTGTTGAAACGACCGCCGGACTTCCCTGTCCCTCGGTCATCGGCGCGCAAGACTACGACACCTCGGCGGGCGAGGTAGTCGGCAATCACCCAAAACGGTTTGTGGCCAAGGATGGTTTCATCGCGATCCTGCGGACCGGAACCGGTGATCAGGGCAACGGCGGGAAACGGGCCCGCGCCGTTCGGGATGGTCAGGGTGCCATCGAGAAAAACGTTGCGCGCGTAGCTGGGGTATTTTACATTTTGCTCGGTGTATGGGAACGGCGGTTGCGGAGTTTGGGGACGTTTGATCTTTTGGGTGATGCCTTCGCGGACCAGCGTGAAGGGGAGAGCGATGCCCTGGTTCCAGTCGCCATCGAGGCGATTGCCGTCGTCCATGACTATGCCGCTGAATGTCGCGTGGACGGAGTCTACCCGGAAAGTTACGCGGTACATTTCTACTTTTACGGCGGTGATGGGGATGCCGTTTAGGTGCTGGTCGAGGCTGTCTAACGTGCCGGTGCCGTTCTTGTCGAAGTGGACGGCTACTCGTAGGTTTAGGATTCCGGAGTTTAGGGTGCCGTTCCATTGGCCCTGGATTTTGAAGTCCTGGGCGTGGGAGACAAGAGCCAAGAACAAGACCAGAACCATGCTTCGCATGTCTGATTGTAAGGCTGTTTCACACAAAGACGCAAAGAACTGCGCAAAGACGCTAAGAAAGCCGACCGACTAAGCCGGCTGCGAATAGGCGGTCGTCTACACGGCTAAGAGGGCGTTTTGCGGGCGATAAGAGCGGCACATGCGGGATCGTGACTAAGTGGTCGCTGATTTGCCAGAGGTCGTTTTCGGTGGTCATCCAGTGGATTCGGTCGAAGCGGGCTAGGTTGACGGGGCGGGAGTAGTTGCGGAGAGTTTTTTCGCGGTCGAGATTGTAGTAGTGCTCGAAGTAGGACATTACCAGTTCACGGAGCGTGCGGTAGACGGGTTCTCGGTAGCGGAGACCGGAGTAATTGGATTTTGCTATCGCGCCCCAGTGGTTGTTTTGTTTGAAGATGGCGAGGACGTGGTCGTCATCGCGGATCGCTTCCAGATCGAGCAGGAGCGGGGGTGCTCCGTTCACACGGAGTGCGGCGGCGGCCAGGAGTGCTCCTTCGAGGCAATGGGCTACCTGATCTCGCAGGACGCGGCGGGGGGAACGGTTGGTTTCGCCATCGGGCTCCTTGTTGTAGGCGATCTCGGTATCCAGGAAACGCTGGATGCGGTCGGGGGTTTTTAGGGATTTTAGGGTGCGGGTTTCGGATTTGGTTAGATTGTTTGGCATGAAGGGGATTCGGAATTCAGATCAGATGGAGCCGCCTGAAAGGCGGCTGCGGGCAGGATTGCCCGCCCCCCAATCTGCGCTTCAGGGTTTGGTTAGGGTGTAGAGGTTGGTGGAGGTCGCTTTGTCGCCCACCTTCATTATTTGCATGGCGCCCATCACTTCCAGTTCCACATAGGGCTGGCCGCCTCGGTCGGGGTTGGTGTAGATGTTGAGGCGCGCGCCGTGATCGGGCCACTCGCCATCGGAAGGTTGTGCGGCGGTGCGTTCTATCTTCAGACTGACACCGGCCCCGGTCCAGAGAAGCCAGTTGCCATCGGTACCCATCTTGGTGGAGCGGTCGGGATCGCGGCGGACGCGGACACGGTCGGCTTCGCGGCTGAGTTCGAAGAGCGGCGCGGGACTGAGGTTGGTGTAGCCGTTTTCGAAGACGGATTTAGCGGGGATTTCGGCCCAGGCGTTTTCGGGGGAGGTGAGCTGAGTGATGGTCCAGATGCCGGTTTTGACGGGGTCGCCGGAGACTTTTTCGTAGGTGGTGGAGATGGTCATGACGGCGGCGGAGGGATCGAGATGGATGACGCGATTTTCGCGGATGCCGTAGGAGGAGTCTACGGGCGTGGTGAGGGTCACTTCGGTCGCACCGCTTTCGGACGTATGGATATCGAGCCGGTTAGCGGCGGCGTCGAAGCCGGAGGGAGGGGGCCAGCCGCGTTTCTGGATGGTGGGCCAGTCGGCCTGGAGTTCGGGCCAGGATTTGTCGCCGCCGAAATTGCCCCAATCGCGGGAGGCGGGGTCGACGGGTTTGCCGTCCATTTGGCGGTTGTTCCAGAGAGGGCCTTCGGTGGGCTGGCCGGATTTATCGAGGAGGCTGAAGTTCATGACGCGGCCGATGGAAGGGACAATGACGACGGCGGCGACGGGGTTCCTGAGGATGACGGCGTCGGGCCAGCCGTGCCATGCGGTTTTTTCGACGCGAACCTGAGCGTGGAGGGCGCAGACGGCGAACAGGGCGATGAGAAGTTTCATTACCGGGTCAGGTTAGCATGCGGCGCGGGGCATCAATTTGCAGGGAAGCGAGTATCAATCGGGCGGGCAGGATTCGCGTGTATTTGAATGAACGCGCAATGGTGGTAAGTGAAGTCCCCATCCTTGTTCACTCCATGATTTGCCATAAACTCGATGATCTGCAAAATGCAACTGGCGCAGTTGATGTTGGGGATTTCGACATCTGTTTCCTGCTCCTTGTCGAACTTCGTCACGTGCTGGAATAAGCCATCGGCGAGGATAGGTGGTCGCGGCGGGTATTGTATGGCAGCGGAGACAGATTTTGGGCCGGTAGCGGAGGGTTCGGTTATGGCCTCCGGGTCCTTTGGAAGTTCATCGCGGGAATGCACCGCAAGCGCAACTCGGTAGAAACCGGGGTGAAAGACGGTTTCCTGAATTTTGATGTGGAGCTTTTCTCCACCCTGGACACTGGTTACCGCGCCGGTGGGCTTTCCCGGATCTGCCGATGTGCCGCCGCACGGACCCAGCTTCTGCGGATCGCCCAGTTGGTTCTCCTGTATCCATGATGCGGGCTCCAATAACCGGAAGTGCGCAATCCCGGCGGGGGCAATTGCCGCGAGTGCTGCGCAACCTAATAACAGCGATTTAGATGCTTTCATGGTGTCCTCGGCT
>CAIKAS010000064.1 GCA_903825445.1 uncultured Acidobacteriia bacterium | reverse complement strand
TGTTTCATGGTTCTGTTCATTTTCCTTTTGGCTGAGCCGGGTTACTTGAGCGTCCAGAGGAACGCGGTGACGTCGTGCATGTTCTTGTTATCGGGATCGTCGAGCTTGAGCACCATTTCCTTGTGGGCGGCCTGGGGGTCTTTCACTTCGACCTTCGGGGCCGGGCCGGGCGCGTCGAGGGGGATCGACTTGCGGGTGCCATCGGCGAGGGTCAGGATGACAATGAAGTCGTCTCTGCGGACGACCCTGCCTTCGATCTTCTCGCCATTGGGCATGGTCACAGTGGCCTGGCCGCCTGCGCCGCCACCGCCACGTCCGCCACCGCCGAAGCCGCGGCCACCGCCGCTGATCGGCAACGTTCCGCCAACCCAGCCGTTCTGGAGAGCGCGGGGATCAGAGTACTTGGACGCGATACCTTTCATGTCGCCCGTGAGCGAATGGCAGCTGGTGCAGTTCTTAGTGAAGTAGGCCTCGCCGGCTTTGGCGTCGCCGACCAGGATATTGAGCACAGGCTGTTCGGCAGCGGGAGGCGGACTGCCCTGGCCACCCATTCGGGCGAGCACGCTGTGGATGTATTCGGCTGTGGCAATGGCGTCGTTGTCGACGAAATTGATCACGGGAGTGTGCTTCTTGAGCTCGGCGATGACAAGTTCGCCCTTTTTATCGTTCATGGTGACGCCGGAGTGAAGGATATTGTTGCCTTTTCCGGGAACGCCGCGGAGGTCGCTGGCGTGGCAGGAAGCGCAGTTCTCTTCAAAGAGCGCCTTACCGTGCGCGATCACGTCTGGCGCGGCGAGGGGGCGCGTGTATTGCGTAAAGCCGCCCGCGCGACCGCCGCGTGCAGCTCCGCCGCCGCCGCGACCACCGGCTCCGCTGCCGCCGCGACCACCACCGGGTCCGCCGGGAGGGGGCGCAACCTGCGAGAATGCCAGGCATGCCAAAATCAGCCCGGCAGTACAGCCTGCTATAAGAAATTTATTTGAAATCATGAAATCGTCCTGAGTGTTGAAGCGGGAATGCGGAAACACCGGAGGTTATCCCACCACTGTGCCGTGGGGGACGTCCAGAGGGAATCCCGATTCCTGTACTTCCAATCCTTTCCTGACCAGCTGGCCGTCCTGTTGCTGGTGACGCTTCGCGTCACGGCGCACTGATTCGGCCGCAAAACCCCAAAAGCATAACGATCTTATCAAGGCAAGATCGACCGTCTCTCAGTGTAATGAAGTCGAGCCTTGATTGCTATAGAAGGGGGGCGTTGTGACCTGTTTAGTTTGTGTATATTTGTCATTATTTGTAGTTCCGCAGGTGGCACAGGGGTGCAGAGTAGTATCAAAACACGTACTTCATGGCGGCCTGGATGAGGCGTGGCGCCACGGAGGTCTGAGTAATCACGCCAAAGGTTGCGGTATCGAGCGTGGTGCCCGGGTTGGAGAACTGGGCGTGGTTCAGTGCGTTATAAAACTCCAGCCGGAAGCCCAGTACAGCGCTTTCGTGGATACCGCCGACGCGGGCGGTTTTGTTGAGCGAGAAATCCGTATTGATTTGGCCTGGGCCGTTGACGATGCTCTGCCCGGCGTTGCCGTAGGTGGTGGAGCCGTCCATACCGACACCCGTGGGGGCGCAGATCGCGCCGGGGTTGATCCACTGATTGAGGCGGGACTCGACGGTGCCTTTGGTAGACAGGTCCGCGTATGTTGCGCCCGGGCACATGGTGATTGTGGAAGCGGAAGCTTTTCCATAGACCGTACCGCCGTTGGGATCGGCCAGCGTCATGGGCAATCCGCTTTGAACGATCACGATGCCGGAAAGGGACCATCCCCTGGTGAGCGTTGCCAAGGCGCCAGTGCGCCACAGGCCGCCGGGCAGTTCGTAATCGAAGGTGGCGATCAGGCGGTTGGTGCGGTCAAACGCGGTACGGGCACGGTCGAGCGCGAGGTTGTTCAGATCGTTGTAAATAGTCGCATTGCTGGTGGCTTTGGAATAGGTATAGGCAGCCTGGAAGGACAGGCCGCGGGTCGCCTGGAGCCGGAGAGTAGCCTGGAGGCTATCGTACCAGGAGGAGCCAGCATACTCATTTTCCACGAGGGCTGTCGGGGTCTCTCCCATAATGGGAACCCGGAGGCCGGCGTTGGCGGAGGTATTCGTGGTGATGCAATCGGTGGGGACGCCATCCCAGCCGCAATTCACCGGGTGCGAAACGCTTGCGAGCAAGGGCTGATTCTGCCCGACGGCGATCAGGAGGTCGCTGCCGCGGGAGCCGACGTAGCCGGCATCGAGGGTCAGCGTCTTCGTTAAGCGGGTCTGAGTACCCAGGTTAAATTGCTGGAGGCGCGGTACGCGGAAAGTCTGGCCGGCGATGCGATCGGAAAGCTGAGAGGTGGGTGTGCGGAGGACGTAGCCCAGCGTAGTGACAGGGAACGGCTGCGCGAAGCTAGACAGATTATTGCTCGCATCCGAGTTGGTGAAACCCTGCGAGAACGGGGCGTCGGTTAGCAGGGGAGAGCCAGCCGCGTTGCCACTGAAAGCCGGAGACAAATAGAACAATCCGTATCCGGCGCGGACGGTCAGCTTGTTTCCTGCCACAGGCGGTTGCCACGCGACGCTGACGCGGGGCGCCATATTCAGTTTCGGGGCGCTGTTGGTGTAATAAGTGTCATTGGGACGAACCAGGACACCGTTTGGAACCGCGCCGAATGGCTGGCCCGTGTATGAATTGATCAGATTCGGGTTGTAATTGGCAGGCACGGTGTTTCCCACCAGCGTTCCGGACAAAGACGGAATGGCTGCTGTCTGCAATAAACTCAGCCAAACGTTGCCGTTTTCGCCTGCAGTGTCAGCAGCCGGTATCAGATACTCCCAACGGAGCCCAAGGTTCATCGTCAGATTCGGGGTGATTTTGAAATCGTCCTGCGCGAACGCAGAAGCGTTCCAGGTGCGGAATTGATATTGCGCCTCGCCGTTCGGCCCCACGCCTTCGTTCGCCTGAATTGACTCGACGTTGCTGCGACCGGAGGGACTGAGGTTGGCTGCGGCGTTGAGTCCTACAAGAAAGTCCTCGAACGTCTGGAAAACCATCTTGCCACGGGAAGTTCCTGTGTCGAGCCGCGCGTTGAACTGGGTCCACAGGACAGCGCCGAGGCGAAGCGAATGCCGACCACGCACCAGAGAAACCGTGTCTGCTCCGGACCAGGTGTTGATGTGCGTACCGAAATCATTCAACAGACTGCCGAAGAGGCGGAATGTGCCGAGTGGGCCGAGGACGTCAATCTCCGGTGCCTGGGCGAGTGTGGGATCCGCGGCGGTCATTCCAAGGGAAGACGCCGTCGGAGTACCCACACCGTGGGCGTTTTGGATGGTTCGGGTGAAGCTGATGCGGGCTTCGTTAACAACCCCTCGACTCAGGTTGCTGGTAAGCCTGATACTGTTCACGTAGTCTTCGGCGCTCAGGGACTGCGGGGAACCATCCTCGGGCACCATGGCAACGCCGGGGTATGAGCCGGGTGCGCCGAAAGTGCGAAGTTGGGTCACGGTCGCGAAGTAACTGCGCACGGAGAGCGTTTGCTTTGGCGCCAGCAGATAATCCAGATTCAACATGTACTGGTTGTCGTGATAGGTGGATGGCAGAGCATAGGAGGAGAAGCCCAGGCCCGCGTCGCTGCCGCCGGTCAAAAGTGTCTGAGGGTTTGGGATCAGCCAGGAGCCATCGGGCAGTTTTGTTTGCAGGAGCCTCAGCGCCACAGGATTTATTGGCGCGGTCGTGGCGGTGTTCCGGTTGTCGCAGTCCAGTTGTTTACCGCCGGCGAAGGTGAGAAATTGCGGATTCGGCTGGCCGTTGAGCATATGATTGGCCGGGCAGAATTGCGCCGCGAGGCTTGCGGCCGACCTATCGTCGTTCAAAGGCGGCAGGATCAGGTTTGACGTGGAAGTCGGATCGAGTCCGTTCGTCTGGCGCGTACCCTGCCACGAACCAAAATAGAAGAGCTTGTTGTGTCGGACGGGGCCACCGAGCGTGGCGCCATACTGGTTCTGTTTCAGGTTGGGTCTGGCCTGACCGGCTGAGTTCCGGAAGAAGGCGTTGGCATTGAAGACGTCATTGCGGACGAATTCCCACGCGTCACCGTGCACGCCGTTTTCACCGCTCTTCGTAATGAGGCTTGTACCGGGGACTTGCGCGCCATAACCTGCATCGTATTGCGAGGTCTGGATTCGCAATTGCGAAATCGCATCGGGGTTGGGAGTGACGGTGGGAGAGTAGGCTCCGTCGATTGAGTACGCGCCCGCCGTGGTGTTGCCGTTCACGTTGACATTTGGTGTACCGCGCCCCAGTGTTCCCGCGTTATTCACATCCGCCGCCGAGCCAGACGCCATGGAGAGCATCTGTGCAAGGTTTCGCGTGTTCAGCGGGACGGCGCGGATTGTTTTTCCATCCACCAGTGTGCCGTTCGACGATGCCGCTGTCGGCCCCACGATGCAATGGCAGGATCTTGGGACCTGAATCTCGCCGGGTTCAAGACTGGCATTCAGGGCCGGGTCTTCGGCCACGTTGATGACCATGGATGACATCAGTTCCGTGCCGTAGCCGACGGCCGCAAAACGCACTTCATACTCGCCTGGCGAAAGAAGGGAGAAGTGATAGGTGCCGTTGGCTGCTGTCTTCGCTGTGAATGTTTGGTTGGTGGCGCGGTTGACCAGGGAAACGGTCACTTCGGGAATCGGAGTGCCGTCTTTATCCTTTACCGTGCCACCTAGAGCTCCGGTTGTTCCCGACTGCCCCCACAAAACGCCTACGGACAGAAGTGCGAGCCAGAGCCGGGGAATCGACATTTTGGGTAATAGAGCACTTCGCACGCCAGACGGAATTCGCTGGAACGCGAGTGGCTCCGGGGCGGCGAGACGTTCGGTGTGCGTGGTGCTGCGCAAATCCGGCGCGATATGGCACATGGACCGCAGCTACTGGTGACGTAACGCAATAAGGAATTGGCTCCCCTTCGTGGGCGATTATCGAACTTTTCTTATGAGCCTAGGGAACCCTTCGGAGCCAGTTATTGGGTCAAGCGCGCGGATTGTTTTGCTGTCCCTGAACGCTTCCAGCCGCGCAATCCCGGACACCTGGGGACTCATTCGTCACTGCGAATTGGCCAACGAATAGTCTCTGCGGAAATCCTCCAGCACCAGTGCGAGCGTGTCCGCAACTTTCAACGGCAAACCATTATTATCGGCGGCCCCCGTGCCAAATTGCCGCCACGTTGTAACCAGAAACAGCGCTTCTTTATCACGTTCAGGTGTCACGAGTTCGCGTAATTCCAGTAGGACGACAAAAGTATATCCAGACCTCCCCAGTTTGGTCACTGAGACATTCAGAGACACAAACGGGCCAGAGAGTGACGGAACATCGTCCGTGCGAAGCTTGAGCGCGCTCAGTGTCGCGGCCATCTCACGTTGCAAGGTTCGTTCATTCAACCCGCCACGGATGCTCTCTATGCTCAGGTCTTCAACCTTGAGGCCACAGTGTGTTAGACCCTGTAGAGGCCTTGCCCTCAAGTTATCCGCCATTCGTTGGAATGCCCGTTCCGCCTGATCGCTTTGCGAGAAAACTGGCGCGGTCTCGATAAGCAAAAATCCTATGAGCAACCATCCTGCCGGCCAATGTGCCATAAAATTAAAGGTCCTTGCTCCCGGGATGCTTATAGACAAACAAGCCCCGCTGTTTCGTAGCGAGGTTTAGCCCGACAAATACTGCGCCGATTGCGAGGAAGTTACATGGTGCACCACGGCTGAACTTGCCACGCGCCAGCTCCGAGTTAAACCAAGCTCGGGCGAATTTCTTGGCACTCAACAACTGGCTAAGGGCATGGCACAACTCAGACGAAGTAAATCCCTTCTCGTCTGGTTTTGTAGGACTTTTGCTGTTGGGGATGTAGTAGACAATAGCTTTCTCGCCGTGCCTCTCGCCGAGGCCTTTGGCCTCATACTGGGTTCCCGGGAGCTTCGCGCCGGGGGGAAAGGCTCTTGCGGCCTGGCAAAAAATGTCCATGCGGACATCTTATTACGAGCCCGGAGCGCAGAAAGCCCAACCGACCGTCTCGCATTTCGGCATTACCAGCACAGGG
>CAIKAS010000063.1 GCA_903825445.1 uncultured Acidobacteriia bacterium | reverse complement strand
GTGCCCTGCTTTTCGCCGCATCCAGCGGTGGCGTGAGCGGCTACGGCATTCACCTCGCGCTGCTTCGGCCCGGTCTTCGAAATGAACTCGAAGACCTTTTTATGTCGGACGTTTCACTTTCCAACCAAAGTCAGTACGTATTTTGGGACGAGCCCCAGATCTCGGACTCGCAGATATTTGTCACAGCCAACTTTGTCTGGGGCCCGGATGAAAGCCACTATGAGCCGCATCGGTTCATCATTTCAGCGTATCTTCGGAAGCCTTCGTCAATGGTTGACGACCGATATTATTATTTGGAAGATCGATACATGACAATCCGCAAATACGATATTGACAACCAAGCGGACATTCTGAAATCTGAGAGGCCCGAGATCCTTGGGCGACTGAAAAGAATTCAGGCAGATAATTAGGTGCTAAGCAGCCCCCAAATCGACTCTGAAGTCCGCGTTACGCCAGTCCTTGGAACTTGTCAACGGGACCGGCGAGTTGCGCAACTCAACTACGCGCCGACCTCCAGGCCGCGCATGGTCCCGGTCGACGTCGCAAAACTATCCTGCTCAATACCCAGTCGCTGTAGTATCGACACGAACAAATTCGGCAGTGGGTAGTTGCGTTCGCGGTCGAAGGCCAGGTGCTGGCCATGGCGGAAGCCGCCGCCGGCGAACAGGACGGGCAGGTTGTCCGTGACGTGTGTATCGGCATTGCCAAGGTTGCTGCCGTAGAGAATCATCGTGCGATCCAGCAACGTCTCGCCGTCTTCCCTGCGCGATTTCAGATCGCCAAACAACTTTGCCAGCAGCTTCATGTGCTCGCGGTCAATGCTTTCCAGCTGTGCCAGCTTTTTCGCGTTCTTGCCGTGGTGCGAAAGATTGTGATAACCGTCGTCAGTCGGTTCGCCGGCTACCGTGATAGCCGGGGAATTCACGCTGTCGAGCAGCAGGGCGATGCACCGTGTGGAATCCGATTCAAAGGCCAGCCGCGCCATGTCGTACATCAGGCGCACTTTTTCCATGTATTCTTTCGGGTCGGTGGGGTCGAGCGGCGGAGCTTCATTCACCACCGGCTTCGGTTTCTGTTCCCATTCGGAGGCGCTGGCCAGACGCTGTTCCAGATCGCGCACACCGGTCATATACTGATCGAGCCGCGCGCGGTCGGTGGGGCCGATGTTCTTTTCCAGGCTGCGGGTCTGATCCGCCACCGTATCCATGATGCTCTGGCCAAGGGCGAGGCGGCGCGTCTGCGCCTGCACTTCTTCCTTTGTGCCGGTGATGAACATGCGCTGGAAAACGACCGACGCCTTGCCTTCTGACGGGATCAGCACGCCACCGCGCGTCCATGAAAGGCTGCGCTGGCCCTGCGAAACGTTAACGCCCAGCGTGAGTGACGGGAAACGGGTCTGGTTGCCGAGGCGTTCCGCGGCGAACTGGTCGAGCGAAATCGTATTGCGGAAACCGCCGTTGCCAGGGTGGGGCGCGGCGGTGAGGAAGCAATTATCCGCCGGGTGCCCGGCATCGACGTCCGGATGCATGACGCCGGAGAAGACCGTGAAGTCGTCGCGGTGCGCGGAGAGATGTTCGAGATAGGTGGATGGCGTGTAGCCCTTACCTGCGGAATCCTGCGCGGGGAAGAATTTATCGGGCAGGTGCCCCAGGTTGTTGCAGATGCCGAAGAAGCGGCGGGGCGGGGTATTGGATGAGGCGTGCGCGAAGGCGGGCATCATGGCGTCGAGCAGCGGTAGTGCGAGCGCGACACCTGCACCGCGCAGAATATGGCGGCGGGAAAGAGCATTCTTTGTGCAGACGTTGGACATTTTGCTTACGCTCCCCAAACTCGCTTTCGATTATCTCACTTTTTTTGAGCCGCGCACGTCGTGGCCGCTCGTAGCGGCCCGTGCGCTTGGGAGCTCGTCATTTCGAGCGGAAAAGGTCGCTCTGAATCACTGCCTGTATAAGAGATTCCACGCCGTATTCGGTGCGTTTCGATTGATCGAGAATCGCTTCCAATGTGGGTCGATCGCTGAAGTGCACCGGCGCGCCCGTCGCATAGACAATCAGCTGAGACGCGAGGTTTCGCGCGATCTGCCGCTCGTCAGCTAACACAAGTTTCTTAAGTTCGCGCACATCGCTAAAGGAACGGCCATCGGGCAGCGTGCCGCTGGGGTCAACGGCGAGCGCGTTATGGAACTCGAAAGGCTGGCCACCTTTGCCGAAGCCGAAGACCTTCTGCTGAACGTCGCCAAGAGCGCGGTATTTATCGCGCCATGCGCCCACGACATCAAAACTTTCGAGCGCGAAGCCTGCGGGATCGATCGACGCGTGGCAGGCGCTGCAGGCGGGCTGGCTGCGGTGTTTGGCGAGGATTTCGCGGATCGTTGCCGCGCCGCGGGTATCAGTCTCTATGGCGGGAACTCCGCTCGGCCGCTGCGGGACGGGCTTACCAAGAATACGCTCGTTGATCCAGACGCCGCGCAACACCGGTGACGTGGAGGTGCCGTTAGCCGTGACCTTGAGGACGCTGGCCTGAGTCAGAATGCCGCCGCGCACGGAACCAGGGTCCAGCGTGACCTTCCGAATCGCCGCGCCGGTAACGCCGGGGATACCGTACAGATCGGCCAGCCGCTCGTTGATGGTTACGAAGTTCGAGGAAACCACGTTGCGCGCGGGCAGGTTGTGATGCAGCAGTTCCGTGAAGAAGGCACGCGTTTCCTCGCCCGCGGATTCGACCAGGAAGTCATCGAGATACGACTCGGGGTAGAGGAGCGTGTCAGGCGAAGTGTTGTTTAGCTTACGCAAGTCGAGCCAGTAATCGAGAAAGGCCGCGACGAAGCGTTGGGATTTTGGATCGGCCAGAAGTCGCCTGGCCTGGGCGGCGAGGACATCTGGATTCCGAAGTTGATTGCTGGCGGCGAGTTGGCGCAGCGCAGCATCGGGTTCAGAGTTCCAAAGGAAATAAGACAGGCGCGAGGCGAGCGCGTAGCCGTCCAGACGACCAGGCTTTTCTTCGAGCGTGACGAAAGCCGGGGAGCAGAGCACCGCCGTGTACGCGGCGATCATCCCATCCGTAAACGAATAGCCCGACGCCATCGACTTTGACACCAGAGCGGCAAAGCGTTCCACGTCTCCAGGTGGCACAGGGTGGCGATAAGCGCGTTCCAGGAATCCACGCAACAATCGACGGCTATCGGCCGCGGCGTCTTTGGTTTGAAAATCGGCGACACCTTTGGCATTCACGGTGTAGGGAAGATCGGCGAAAAGCAGATTGTGGCCGGAAGCGGGCCATTGATCGACAAGCGGGCCTTCCACTTCCAGCCAGTTGAAGACCACGCCGGGCTGGCCGGATTCGGTGGCGAGCGGATTGCGCCATGTGCCGGGCGGACGCGAACGGAAGTAGCGGACGGCATCGGGGCGTATCGATTCGCCCTTGAGCAGGTACACCTCGATTTCATTGACTGTGGGCTCGGGGCGCACGTCGAAGCTGCCGAGGTACCGCATCTCGCGCGGAGGTATTTCGGAATAGAGCGTGACGGGTTCCTGCGTGTGGCCGGCGGAGATAAGTTCGGGATTCGGCTTCCACCACCGTGCGCCGGGAAGCGGTCCAACCCACATCGTGTGGGCCTTCAGGCGCAGCTTATAGCGGCCGGCGACGGGCGCGGTGAACTGGTTGAAACGCATTTCGAGCGGCTCATAAGTGCTGGCGACAACGCCGAGGCCTTCCTGCTCGCGAATCTCGGGATGTTCAGGTCCGGCCGTGCGCGGTCCGGTCTTCTTCAGAACTCCCATATCGGCCCCATCACCCACGACGGGGTACATGTTGCGTTCCGGCGTGTTGGGGAAGTCGATCTTGCTGAACATCGAGTTTTGATCACGCGCGTAGTAGCGCTTCGTGACGGCGGTGGGGCGAGCCATGGATTTCGGCAGCACCTCGCGCAACGCGTACTCGGCCGCAGCCAGGTATTGATTCATCTGGACGTGCGACACGTCGAGAGCTTCACCAGACTTGTTGTAGTGCCACGCCTCGCCATCTTCGGGTAGCAGCTCGCGGATCTGGAGCCACGGCGCAGCGAGGAGATCACGAACCGTGTTCTCGTATTCGTAGCGATTCATGCGCCGCAGAGTGGCGCGACCCTGATCGGCGTAGCGGGCATGGTCGGCGGCGATCAAGGGCGTCTCGAGTGCACTGACGAAGGCAGTGCGGGAGGCGGGCGCAATTGGCGAGGGCTTAATGGGCGGCATTTCACCGTCGCGAACGCGGTCATGAATTTTAGCCCAGACGGCAAAGTTCGTGGAATCGGAGAGGTTGAAGGGAAGAGCGGCAAGATCGAGATTGCCGCTCTTGAGACTTGCGTTGTGGCAGGCCGTGCAGTTGGCCGCGATGAAAGAACGCACGGACCCAGGTACCTGGCCCAGAAGGATCTGAGCCGAACAGATGATGATGAGGAACCGTTTCACTGCGGCGTTCACTTGCTTCTGCTTTCCCAAGGGGACTTCGTTCGGATAGAACCAGGCCCCCTCAGTATTTTGCACACTATCATATCCGGGGCCGGCCAAAAAGCGAAAGCCCCTTCACTCCGCCGAGCGAGGGGGCTCTCTTGCTTTTATCCGTCCTGAACTTAAGGCTAACGCTTAGGCCGACAGTTTCTTTCGCATGCTGAACGCAAGTCCACCCAGACCCAGGGTTAGGAGAACAATGGAGCCAGGCTCCGGGGCAGAAGGACCAACCTGGGTGATGTCTACGAAACCGTTGCCGCTATTAGCGCCGTCGGTCGCCGAATTGAGCGTTACGGACGGATCCAGGTAAGAATCGCCGCCACCAGCGCCGCCAGAGCTGCCAGCGCCGCCGTCGAACCCACCACCACCACCGCCGCCGTCGAACCCACCACCGCCGCCTCCACCGAAACCACCGGGCGTGTAACAACTGCCGCCGCCTCCGAAGCCATCTGCCGAACTGGCGCCACCGCTGGCGCAACTGGCGCCACCGCCGTCGCTGAACCAGCCGCCCCCACCGGCACCTTCAGAACCAGTACCTGCGCCACCGAGACCCGAGCCGAATGTTCCACTTAAACCACTACCGCCGTTACTGTTAGCCCATGCAGCACCACCGCCGCCACCCGCGACGATCAGGGGCGAAGTCGACGCGTCGATCCACACAAAAGTGCCGCCGCCGCCACCACCGCCGTATAAATCGCCATATGCTCCGTTTGCACCTTCGCCACCCACCACCACGTCCAACTGTGTGCCTGCTGTGAGGTAAACGTTGGCGTCAATTATGGCGCCCAGACCACCCGAATCATTGCTGGACCCGCCTCCCTGCGCACCAGCGGCTGTAATGTCATAGGTTCCGCTCGAAGTGATGCTGTAGGTTTCTTCGAAGCCGCTGTAGCCGAGGTAATCGGCATGTGCGGCGTTCCCGGCAATAGTAAGGACGCCTAGCAGGGTGCCAGCCAGGCGAAAAGTGAAGAGTTTCATCATGCTAATCCTCCGTCTAACAGCGTGGTCATAAAGTTGCCATCTTAAGGACCACTTTGTAGTAAAGCGTAAAGCGCGGAGCGTTCTGATGCAATAGTCCGGGGGGTCTATAAGTTCTAGTACCTGGTAACCGCCGTGGCCCCGGTCCGACGCCGACCGGAGGGTGAGTTTTCGGGTGAGGTCGCTCCATCGATATGTAAAAGAAAAAGCCCCCTCACTCTGCTGGGCGAGGGGGCTTTCGTTTTGAATCCGAGATGGTCTTAACGCTTACGCCGACAGTTTCTTGCGTATGTTGAAGGCGAGCCCAGCGAGGCCGAGTGCAAGCAACCCGATAGAGCCGGGTTCCGGAGTGGAAGCGGCAACCTGGCTGATGTTCACTGAGCCATCGCCGGTGTTAGCACCGCTGTATGCATAATTGACAGCCACAGACACATCTTCGTAAGAACCGCCGCCGCCACCAGCCGCCGTCGCTCCATCACCGCCGCCGCCGCCCGAGTAGCCACCACCACCGCCGCCACCCTGGTAGCCGCCGCCACCCCCACCACCGAAGCCACCGTTGGCGAAATCCCCAAGTCCGTCATAGCCGCCCAGTCCGAGCGCGAAAGTTGGAAAACCGGCGCCGCCAGCACCCGATTGTGAACCACAACCTTCAATCGCGTCTCCACCATTCCCGAGCCATCCAGCGCCGCCACCGCCGTCATCGGATCCGTCGGTGCCACCACTGCCGCCCAGACCGCCGACACCGCCGGCACCGCCATTAGCGCCGCCACCGTTGTCGTCATTCACAGTGATTTGACCGGGATCTCCGTCAAAGGTCGCATAGGCTGCGCCGCCGCCGCCGGGCAACAATCAGTGGCGAAGTTGAACCGTCTATCCATACGAAAGT
>CAIKAS010000062.1 GCA_903825445.1 uncultured Acidobacteriia bacterium | reverse complement strand
TCCAATAGCACCTTGGAGGGCGGGCATTCCTGCCCGCAGCCTCCTTTCCAGGCGGCACTACAGCCGCAATCCCCTCCGCGGGAATGTGGGGCAGATTGGTAATCTGCCCGCCGTCCTGCGTCGCCTTTCGAGGTAGACCACATCGTGCCCCTAAGACTGGGCGGCGCCAGCCGGCTCGACAATCTGCAAACACTCTGCACCACCTGCAACCGAGGCAAACGAGACAGCCTCCAATAGCACCTTGGAGGGCGGGCATTCCTGCCCGCAGCCGCCTTTCCAGGCGGCATTCTCTTTCACGAATGGGGCAACGGCGATGCCAGCGAACCATGGGTGCCGGTTCGCGAAAAAGCCAGATCCCTGTTCGGGGAAGCTGGCGTAGCAACTCCTTTTCATCCCGGCGCGAGATCCGAAGCTGAAGTAGACTCCTGCCTCCGCGATCACGGCCTGCACCGAAAAGAACAGCTCGAGGCCGGCCCCCAGCGGAAGTTCAGGCGCATTGCCTCCCTCGATTGCGACGTTGGACTGAGAACAAATTCGATCTGACCCGGCCCACTCCAATGCCAGCCGAACTCCATTGGGTTATCTACGAGTAAACTTTGAACTCCGCGCCCGCCGCACCTGGCCTATTGCGCGAAATCCGCCGCCTCAAACTCCGGCCGAATTTCAATGTCTGAGTCCACCAGCATTGGATTCGGGCAGCGCTTAATCCATTCGACCGCTTCGTCCATCGACGAAACCTCCCATTGCCAGTAGCCAGCCACCTGGTCCTCCGTCGCAGCGAATGGACCATCAATCACCGTGCGCTGCGCGCCTGAGAACCGCACCCGTTTGGCCTGCGAAGTCGGCTTCAGGCCGCCGCCACCCTTCATGATGCCGGCCTTGAATAATTCCTCGTTGTACTTCCCCATAGCGGTCAGTAACTCCGCGTCCGGCATGGCGCCCTTCTCGCTGTCCTTGCTCGCCTTAACGAATATCATGCATTTCATTTTCATTTCCCCTTTCGATTTGCCGGACGTGGTTGATTCTGACTTGCTTGCCCAAATAAAACTTCGAGATAACGCCGCAGATGCGCCAGGCTCTCGCGAACCACATCCGGGTTTTGCTTGGCTTTAGCAAAGATGAAACCGCCCTGCAGCACGGCCTGCATGAAATAGCCCACGCTTTCCGCAGTCCACGGTGCCTTCGGCGCATAGAGCTTTTTAGCGGCTTCAATATCGCGCGTGAGCTCCGCGATGTGTGACGACATACCGCGATCGCACGCAGCGCGAATGTCCGGGTGCGTTGCATACGTTTCCTGCACCAGCATTCCCAGCAGGCAGGTGTAATCGGGCAATTCACCCTGCAGGATCTCCCCGCGAAAATCGACGTACCCCAACAGCCGTTGCAGCGGGTCTGGCAGTTTGCGGTACGGCGCCGCCGCAAAAAAACCATCCGTCATCGCTCCCCAATGCGACGCAGCAGCCAGCGCCAGCTCGTCCTTACTCTTGAAGTGATGGAAGAAACTACCCTTCGTCACCCCTGCCTTGTGGCAAATATCGTCAATCGTCGTGGCCGCGTAGCCCCTGGCCCGAATGACATGCATTGCCGCGTCGAGCAGTCTGGTCTTCGATTCGTGCTGAGTTTGCGGTGTCATTGTCACCTCAATACCGACTAAACGGTATGGTACCGACTAGTAGGTATGTTGTCAAGAGAAAAATATTGCACCTTCATTCGGTACTCTCATCTACAAGGAGTCAAGTGATCATGAAGAACCTGTTCGATCCAACGGTGGCGAATCACGTAAAAACCCGTCTGGCACAATTGAACCCGCAAAGCGACCGCCGCTGGGGCAAGATGACCGCCGCCCGGATGCTGGCACATTGCTCCATCAGCATGCAGTGGGCGGTAGGAGAAGTGGTGCCCGAAAAAGGAGCCCTGCCCGCACGTCTGATGGGGCGCCTGATAAAGCCAATGGTGCTTCGCAACGACGACCCCCTGCGCAAGAATTCGCCCACCGCCAGCAGCCTCGTCGTGACCGACGAACGGGATCTGGACAAAGAACGCGACCGCTTATCGGGCCTGATCGACACGTTTTCGACGGGAGGCCCCGCGGCGTGTACCAGGCATCCGCATAGTTTCTTCGGAAGCATGACGCCGCAGGAGTGGGCAATCCTGATGTACAAACACCTCGACCATCATTTGCGCCAGTTCGGAGTGTAAGAATGTGGGCCGTACCTGGAAAACAGTCAATCTCCCAAGCCCAGACTGGAGGGCGGGCAATCCTGCCCGCGGCCGGCTTTCCAGCCGGCCTGTCCAACGTGGCACACGGTCGAAAATATCTTAACCGACAAACACCTTGAGCATTTTGCGGAAATTCGGGTGATGCCGCAATCGCCCCGGCACATGTATCCTGTTCACAGGAGACTCCACATGGACGCGGCCATATTGATAGCCATATTTGTCGCCCTGTTCGTCGCGTTCCTCCCGCTAATTCTGTCGGGAAAGCAATGGAAAGCAGAGCAGGAGAGGGCGCGCGCGCACCGCATGGCTGAGCACAGGATGAATGCAAGACTCCTGCGCCTCAACATTTGATGCGTGCGTAAACTCAATGTTATGCGCAGCCGGGGACATAGGTGACCGAACCGTGACCGTAAGGGAGCGGCACTCTACAACATGTCTTCAAGGCAAACTTCCATTTGCGTCATCCTGCCTATGTCCCCCGGCTACGCAAAACCTCCGCAAATAAATGCTAGCCTGTAAGGACGATGGACTATTTAGCCAACATTTCCTTTCTGTTCTTCGGCCTGCTAATCCTGATCGCCTACAGTTGGTGGGCCGTCCGCGACGCAAACCGCAGGCGCAAATCACCCCTGTTGGTCCTCGCCGCGGTCGTGCTCTTCTTTCCGTTTGGACTGATCGCGTGGCTTCTTTTCCGCCCGCCCTACGCGAATATTCGACCAGGTGGCCCGACTTATGAATCCCAGGGCGCGCCTCTCACAAGAAATTAAACACTTGTCGGATTGGTAATCTGCCCATCTACAATCCAACCCACGCCGGGCACTTCAAGCACCGTCACCACACGCGAAGAACACACGCGAAGCGCATCTGGCCCGAACCCGCTCACCCCTGATTCTCCACCCGCTGCAATCCCTCATGCACCAGCATCTTGAGCAAAGTCTGGTAGCCAATGCCTTTGCGTTCGGCGATCGTCCGCGCCCTGGCAAGATCCGGCGAAGGCAACCGCAGTGCGATCTGCACGCTCCGTGCCTCCTCCAGCTTCGCGACAAGCCCTGAGCCTCCGTGCCCCGCCGCCGTCCCGCCCTTCGACTGCTGCTTCAGGAACGCGCGACCCTCGGCGCCGGACCACCACTTGGCTTCCTCTTGCTCGCTTGCGAATTTTGGAGCAGCCAGTTTCTTCAATTTGCGTTTTTCCATTTCCATCAACTCTCCCGTAAGCGGCGCTCCAGATAGTCTCGCTTCTGGCTCGCGTCCAAATCGTAAGCTGTGATGACCCGGATCTTCCCATTGCGCTCCGTCAAAACCACTGCCAGCGGCCTAAGCCCGGCGGTTTCGCCATAGTAGACGTAGCGTGATTCGCCTTCAGCATCCTGTTCATAGATCAAGACCGGACTGATGGAAAGTGCTTCCTCAACCTCGTCCGTGCTTATTCGGTGTGCCCTGACCTTCCTCCGGTTGTGCTGGTCCCAGTCAAACACGCATTTCTATTGTATATGCATTGCATATATGGAGAAGCAGGCTTCCGTTCGTTTGACACGTCACTGTCCAATCGACCGTATCTGTCTTCCGGAAAATGGATCGGCCGATCTCAGCACCACGCACCACCAGGCACCACCAGCCGCTCTGACCAGTGCATCCATTGAACGGCGGCCCGCGGGATTTCCGCATTTCTCCAGTCCATCGCAAAAACGTGACCTCCCTGAGACTGGTATCTTGAAAACGGTTTACTCATGAGCCACGTAGAAAAGATCGGGAGCCAAATCGCCGGGTTTTCTTCGACCGAACTGGCGGCATTCCGCAAGTGGTTCTTCGAATTTGACGCGAGCGACCGGGATCGGCAGTTCGAGGCCGACGTGACGGCACGCAGACTCGATGGCCTGGCCGAGAACGCATTGCGGGGTCATGCTTCCGGCCGGTCAAGAGAGCTTTGACGCACTACACTTCTCCGTCTTTCTGGGACCGTTACAATTCGCTGGCCATTTCGGTCAGAGAACGCCCAGTGCCGACAATCCGTTCGAAGCAGTCATTAGCGGATGCAACCGCGTCAACCGGAAGTAATCGGTGAAACGTCCCGGGCGGGACCGTGGCTGTCGTGGCATCAGTTGGCACCGATTGGTCCCGAGTCGGCAGACCGATGGGCCCTCAGATCTTTCGTATTCCGAACGGTCCTTGCCTCACCTTCTTACGGATCGCGAGACCTACGAGCCAGTCGAAATGGGCCCGTGCCCCCGCGCCCAACTGATCGAACCGGCGTCTATTGTAAGCTGCGAACACGACGCTGCAATTCGCGAAGACACGACGCTGCAGATCGCCGAATTTTCTCAAATCCGGCTCCGAGATATCTTCGTGCGGGGGTTTTCGTGCCGCCGCCTTGGCCATCTGTCCGGCGTGCACGACGGCGTTCAACTCGTGACAGGCTTGCCTTACCCCATCCACGGCGCAATTCCCGAGGCCCGATTCCTCGCTGTTCATGAGTTCCTTCGCATAGTCCAGGTAATACGCAAGCTCCCGATGTGCTGAATACGAGATAGGCTTACGTGTATCCCGGGAAAATCCTGACCCCGACTCTGCGTTGAAACTGCGCCACTCGACAGGATGGTCGGAGAAGTAGATCGTCCAGAAGATTAACTCGACAACTCGGCGCAGGTCCACGGTCGCTACTGATTGCTGGCCGACGCTGACAAGGAGGGGTAGACGGAGAGCGATTGACCGGGCACCCGCTACCTTGGGTTTTAGCGTTGGGCCCGAGAGGCCGCGAAGCACGGTGTCTGTCGACAGCGACACGTGATAGATCTCGCCGAACGCTGTGCTCTTGCGCGCCTTAGCAAGCGTTTCTGTAAAGATCGATTCTGCGTCAGCGATGTAATTGGCGACGTGTTCACGCAGTTGCGCCGGTCGAGGTGTGAGGTTCACGGCCGCCGGTTCTTGATTACGTTAATCCAGCCTTGGGTCTGGCTGTCGCTGACGCCAGCAATCAATGAGACAATCTGTGATCGCCTTGGCTCTTTAACCTGTAGAATGGCTTCGGCCACTCTCCTAGAGAGCCGTTCCCGGCTTTCCTTGTTTCGCGCTTGGACGCTGAGGCCGGCGTCTTTCGCGAATTGTAGTATTGATGAAGTACTACTAAAACGCCCAGCTTGGTTTCGAATCGCACTTACTATCTCAGTGGCGAGATCGGACGAACCGGATGGCGGCGCGCCAGAAACGGCCCACTCTGGCTTCTCCCTCCCGCTCTGTCTCGGCGCGAGACCTCCTGAATCAACCCCGGATTCATCGGTTAGTGCCCGGAGCGCAGTTCGTACGCGCGGCGATATTCCCCGGTACTCGCTGGCTTGAGCAAGGTCTGTCGCGCTGTAGACGCTGAGCAGTCGATGTAGATCGCTTAGGATCGCGTGAACGTTCGAGGTCTTCATTATTTCTTCTTCACCTTCGCCTGCTTTGCTTCTCCCGCCAAAGCGGTTATCCGCCCCTTAAGTTCGTCCGCAATCTTCGCTGGTGCGCGCCGGGCAGGGTACTGGGCGTAGTCCGTTCTGAAAATGGGGGTCTGGTCTTTGACGGACCGACTGAAAGAGGTCGAGTATTTAAGCATCGACGAAAAAAGATAAGTGCCCTCCTTCTGCGCGGCGGCTTGGATGTCATCCATGGCGCCTTGCTCGACGGTCGAGTTTTGAGTGACTTGCGTGAAGACAATCCCCAAGACTTTGACGCCGTGCGGGTCTGGGCAGTTCTTCCTGAATATCTTGATCGTTTCGTTCAAGTTTGCGAATCCGAGAATTGAGAACCGATCAGGACGCATTGGGATCAGAAGGTAGTCCGACGCCGTAAGGGCCATGGTTGTCAGCACAGAGTCCGTCGGGGCGCAGTCAATAAAGATGTAGTCGTAGTCGTCATTAAATTTCTTCAGCAGCATTTCCAGACGGTAATCCATCTGAGCCGGATTCTTAACGATCCACGCAAGGTTCAACTCCGCCGGCAACAGGTCGAATTTGGCGAGCGCATTCTTGCGTATTGTGTGAAGAGCGGCCTTCGGGTTTTTCTTTACTCTCCTCAAACGGGGGCTCAACTGCGGAGGATCGATCAATAGGTCGGCAATCGTCCCAGCCTCCTTGCACTGCTTCTGAAAGGCCTGAAAATCCATCACGTACTGAGTTGTATTGAACTGCGGGTCAAGGTCTACCAGAAGAACATTTTTCTGCTCAATTTGATAGAAATGCCACGCAAGGTTGACCGCGAGGGTCGTCTTTCCGACACCGCCCTTCATGTTCAAGAGAGCGATTACTGCCGCCATTACACTGTCCCTTACCTTTCCTCAGCGGAGCCTGAGCGCGACCTAAGCAAATACTCGGCGATGATAAACATCCCAGTATACCGATAGACGCGTCCCGTAGCGCGGCCGTTCAGCGCGAGGCACGTTCGCCGACGTCAGCGCCTTTCTTGGCGCCGAACCGCCGAAGGGGACGATATCTGCGTATCCGTTCAAGTAAGGGTTGCCAGGGTCCTGAACACCGCGGGCGACCTCCAGGATCGACGGCTCTCCTCTGATCGGACGAGGAGACCGGATTGTTTGGCGCCGCAGGCGAACAACTGGCGAATAGTGCTAAAATCTGCATAGAAAGGACCACTCAGTGGACAGTGAGATCGCGGCAAGCGCGTTCGTTCCGAGCTTCAGGAATTCGCTCGGAGCTTCCTTGGAAACCTAACATTTGCTCCAAGGCTGCGACCGCAGCAGTTCGCGGTGGCCCTGTGTGACTTTGATGCTCGAGGAGGCCGGAAATGACGCTGATTCTTCGGATTTTCGACGTAGAGCACGGCGCGTGCGCGATGCTCGCTGGCATGGACCACCACGCGCTGGCGATGGTCGACTGTGGGCATAATGCAACCACCGGTTGGTGCCCAAGCAAATTTCTGCGGGAGAGAATGAGGCGGGGCGATCTCGATTATCTGCTTGTCACAAACGCCGACCAGGACCACATCAGTAATCTTTCTGCGTTGAGACAAGCCGGGATCAACGTGAGGCATCTCATTTCAAACCCCTACGTTTCTCCGGAAGCGCTCAGATGGATCAAGGAGCAGTCGGGGACTTTGACCGACGATGCCGAAGCTTTACTTGAAATGCGGCGCAATTTCGGGCCTCCCGGCAGCGGCACGCCCTTCAACGACGCAATGGGGGGCGTAACGGTTCGTTCGTTTCAGCATCATTTCCCCACCTTTGTTACAACGAACAATCTTAGCTGCGCGTACTTCCTCAAATTTGGGCAATAACTTACTTAACAAAATGGCACAAAAACGTAAAGATGAGAACGGCGTGACAGGCCGTGCAGCACTCGTGCAGAGATTAGAGGAGATTAAGCCGCTCATGGCTGATCCGAATTACTGGCCAGCAGCGGCCAGCGCAGAAGAGGAACTCTCCTTTGCGATGGCTGTCAGGTCTGGCGGTTACAGTATCACCGGGCGCTCGCCCGGTCAGATAAGAAATGACTTAATACGCGAAGAAAAGTCTCGTCGTCTTCTGTGGCCCATGCACCCGTCATCGCTGAATCAAATTCGATCCACTTGGGATCGTTGCGCAGAGAATCGGTCAACATTTGACACTGTGCTTCAAGGTCTGCTGCTCGCTCTGGATTCTTCTGTTTCACCCGCTCAAGCATCGCCCGAAATCCACGATGTTCAATCTCCAGTTTGTACCAGCGATCCATTAAACACTGGAATAGGCTTCGATCAATCTCAATCAGCGGCATAGACCGTCAGTGTATCGTGTTGTCGGCTTTTTTTGCCCGTTTCTTCCGTGCCTGTTTCCGCTGGTACTTCAGTTCTTCCTTCTGGAAGTCTGCCTTCGAGACGCTGAACATCTTGCGGACCGCGTTATCGAATCGTTCCGCTTCTGTGTCGCCTGGGATTGACGGCGCTGGGGCTGGCTGCATATGGTCAGATTATACCGCGCAAAGCGGTATTCAGTGACCAGGCGATTTGGATGGGGCGGTCACTGCCTTATGAAGTTCCTGATCGATTTGCGCGATGCGTTCGCGTTCTCGTTTCGCGGCTGTCCGCATAGCATCGTCGGTTGGTAACGGGACTGGTCCGAAAACAATCGCGGTATGGCAAGCGTCTAATTCCTTCGCATAATCTGCAAGAGCCATCTTGATGGCATTTAGCTCCTGTTGGCGTTTCATCTCGGCTTCCCGCGTGGGTGGTTTGTCGCGCGTCAGTCGTGCATATTCTGTTTTTAGGTCGCTTAACGTGACCCCATAAGGTCCATGCGGGATCGATTCAAGAATAGCGTTTTGATTTTGAATATCTCGACTTTCAGCCATGTAACTATGTAGTGATTGGTTGGATGCTCCGTGGGAAAATGATGGCAGGTGGTTAGCCAGTGACGAGTCCGCACTATCCCGGCAAAACAAGTCCGTGCGCTCCGCAAACGATGAATGAGTAAGCATTGCTTCATGAAATCGCAATTGCTCCAGATCGTAATCTCTCTCCGCTATTAGCTTCGCCCTATCAGCCAGTACCGGCGCTGTGCTGCGCTGTTGTGCTCTGGTGATTACCAGAGGCATGATGAATATCGCGACGGTCACAAGCCGTTGTGTGGTTTTCAGCATAGAAACGTCTTCCTCCACTTCAAGTCCTCGCCAATGCTAACAGAATTGCAATATCAAATGTCCTCTTCCGTATCAGATGAACAGCGAGTTGAAACCCGCTACGGTTGTACTAACAAACTCAGAAATTCTTTTGATCGCTGGCAGGAGCGGTTCGCGCTCGAAAATCCCCGCCTCATCGAACGCTATAAAAAAGGGAAATTGATAATCCTGCTTAAGTTCTCTACCGGGTTCATCCCGAAAGAGTACATCATTCTCTTTCAGGGAAAAACGGATATCGGAGACGTTCACAATCCATTGATTGAATTTGGCAGAGGGGTGGAACAGTTCGGGGTAGAAGCTCGGCAAGTGGACGCCAAGATTACCGCCGACAACCGCCATTGGAAGACGATGCTTATCGACGATACTCAGGTGGTGGAGAGACCAGAGAATGTTCCCATACCCTCCCTTGTATGGCTCCACCGCGCTGATAGCATCTATGGCATCCTTCCCAATGCTTTTTACGTCTCCAGAGCACATGGCTTTAAACCGTTCTGGCGTGGCGGCTATGGGGAAGTACAGCCCCTTGCAGTCTCCGCTATGGGTGCGATGCCAGAGCGCACACGCGAGGTAGTCAAGAGCAGTTCTCAGGCTCTGAATGGCTTCCCCGGCGATAGTGGGGATGATCAAAGGGATTGGTTGGACGCTAGAGAGGTTATACGTAGCGCGGCCATCCGCATCAATATCGCCGACCGTTTTGTATGGCCCACTCCCTATGAATTTGGATACCTCGATTTCCAAATCCGCGATGTGATGATTGGCCCTTTCGATTTTGATCAGAGCTGAAGCGGGCAAGCCAGACATGATTGAAATATCATAGCGTCGGGCGTTTACCACGGTTCTGTCGTTTAGTTGGCTGTCCGACTGGCAGCGCCGGATTCCTTGCCAGTCAGAACATCCCATGTGAGCCGCTTGCCGACCATCTGGCGCACGGCGATATCGAAGCGGTCGGAGTCCTTCAGTAGTCCGCCGTCTTCGTCTTTGCGGTGATTATAGCGGAATGTCTGTTCGTCCAGGTACCGGAACAGGTGAAACGGCTCGACCGAGATGTAGGTACCGTTCAGACCGCGCTTCAGCAGCGACCAGAAGTTCTCCATGCCGTTGGTGTGGACCTTGCCGCGAACGTACTCAACAGCATGATCCACAACCTGGTGCTCGAATTCGTTCAGTCCTTCATATGACTTCAGGGCATCGGTGTACAGGGCTGATCCGGCTTCAACGTGTCGTCTCACTTCAGCCTGGATCGCGGACTTCTTGCGGTTCGGAATAACCTTGGTGCGAACCTTGCCGCCGCGTTCAAGGATTCCCATCACAGCGGTTTTGTCTTTGCCACCAGTGCCGGTGATCTTCCGGGCGCGGGTTGCTTTGTGCATGTTCCTCGCTTTGCCGCCGATAAAGGTTTCGTCGGCCTCTACGTGGCCGGATGCCTTCTTGCCAGGTCCCATGCCGAGCATGAAGCGAATCCGATGATCCATGAACCAAGCGGACTTCTGAGTGATACCGATAGCGCGGGAAACTTCGTACGACGAAATGCCGTTTTTGCAGTTCACGATTTGCCACATGGCAGTCATCCACTTGTCGATACCGATAGGGGAGTCTTCCATGATGGTGCCGGTCTTCAGGGTGAACTGTGGAGCGTCGTGCTTTGCGCGACAGTGCCAGCGGTTATACTTCTCCAGGAACAGGACGTCTTTGGAACCACAGCGCGGACAGACAGCACCATCGGGCCAGCGACGCGCTACCAGGTATTCGCGGCAGTTCGTCGGATCGGCAAAGTATACGATGGCTTCTTGTAGAGATTTTGGCTCTCTGTTTCGTTCCATGTATACAATTTTACAGGAGTTGCGCTATTTTGTCAAGTAAGTTATTGCCCAAATTTGGCCCGTTCCAGATTCTCTTTCCAGGGGATCTGGAGACGCCCGCCTGGGAGGCACATCTGCGGAACGCGGCCTTCATCGCCGAACTGCGCAATACGACGATCTTGGTCGCATCACACCACGGCCGCGAAAACGGCTTTTGCCAAGAAGCCTTCGCGCATCTGAGGCCACAAGCAGTAGTGATATCAGACAAGCCAGTCATACACGACACTCAAGAAATGGTGCCTCGTTACCGGCGCGCCGTTATCGGCGACGGAATTCGCGTCACCAACGAAGTGAATCGTCGGCACGTGCTCACGACGCGTTGCGATGGAGACATCCTGTTTCGCATCGAGCAGGATGGAAATTACACTGTAACGACACACGCCTGAAGTCAGGGCCACCGCCAGCCAGCGCCGGGCAGGTCCCTAGGCTATTCTACATTCTGAATGAAAACGGCGTTTTTTCAGACGTGTTTGGGAGTGTTTCAGGGCGGCGGGTGCCGCGCTGCCGCCTTTGCGGGGGCCTACGCCGAGGCTGCGGCGCGTGGAGTTCATTTTGCAGAGGTCGCAGGCACTTCAGCGGGAGCGATTGTAGCCGCTCTCGTAGGTGCGGGGGCGACTCCAGAACAATTAGAGCGCCTCGTTGCTGAGCTGGATTTTACAGCGCTGCTGGTACCGCCTGACGTCCCTGCGCGCCCTCTGCGTTCCCCAGTGTGGTTAAGGGCTTTCTTTCGATTCTTGGCTGCGACGCCCCTGGGGTCGTATACGCCTTTCTTCTCTCACCTTGGGCTCCACTCGTCGCGCGGAATCGAGGAGTGGATGAATCGTAGGCTATGTGAGCTCGTCGGGGGCGGCGTCCGCCGTGTAAAGTTTTCAGACTTGGTGCTCCCAACTTGGATTGTGGCGACGGATCTGAAGACACGCGACGCAAAGATATGGAGTAATAGTCGCACGCCGCACGATGACGTTGCGTCCGCTGTCCGCGCTTCCTGCTCTATTCCTTTCTTCTTCCAACCGGCCGAGTCTCGCTACATCGATGGCGGGGCCTTAAGCAACTTGCCGACATTTGTATACACATTGCCGGGTGCCACAGACAGGCCCCTGTCAAGTCGAATTCTCGCATTCGCCTTGGACGAGGATATTGAGTCAGACGCCGATTCGCAATCTCCCGTCGATCTCGTTAGGTCGGTGCTCAATGCCGTCGTCGACGGCGGCCGCGACCTTCAGGCGACGATTCAACGCAACGTTCACCGAATCTCAATACCAACTGGCCGGGTTCGCGCGACCGATTTCGGGAAAATGACCCCTGAGATTGTCACGTCGTTGGCTGCGAACGGGCGCGCGGCGACCGCATCGTTCTTCGACAGTGAACTCCAGCGCGTTCGTGCTGTACAAGTAGGGTCCAATACGTTGGAAGACGTCGAGGAGATCTACTCGGCGGTCACTGAGACCCTGCAATATGCCGCCCGAGAGGTCATCATAAGTGAAAAAGATACGGACTGGGTGTATCCTCTATTTCCCACTCTGCTTTGCTGGCTCTCAAGCGGAGTGCGGGTTCGCGCGCAGGTCCAATCAAGCGCCCAAGGTCAAAAGGATCTGTACAGGCGGAGGCTGCTGCGGGCCTTGGGCGTTGAACTGAGTGAGCCGAACCAAATTTTCCTGTCCGCATATATCGTCGACCCTGACGATTCGGACGCCTCGTCTGCCATCGTCGATATTCCATACTCAGGGCACTACTCTCGCTCGCGGAGGGCGACTCGTTATTTCGGAAGGGCCGACTTCCGGGCCATACAGTGCATCCGCGACCAAGCTCTCGCGGGCTGGGCGCCAAAAGGTGAATCACAATGTGTGCCGACGATCGAACGCGTTTCAGAGGAAGACGTTTTAAGGCGACTAGCGATGGTTCGGCAGTACGGCCATCCGAGCGTGAGCATGGCCTACCAGAACGTCAAGCTTGCATCGTTGATCTCCCTTACAAGATTTGTTAGAGAGTTCAAGACGCGCCAGATCTCGCCGTTCATCGACCTATTGACCAAGAATAATTTGGACCTATTTGCACCGTCGGCCGTCCGGCTCGCCGACGGGGGTCTCAGCGTTATCGGGCCCCCGGTTCTCGAGAAGAGTGGTTCTGACTACATTTTGATCGAAGGCACCACCCGGGCCGTCTATTGCCGGGACCACGGAATCGACGAGATTCGATGCGTCGTTGTGGACGGAGTGCGTGAGCCGCTTCCAAGCCGCGAGATGCTTCCGATAGGGCGGGTGCGAATGAGCGGCCGCCATATCCCTATCGGCGACCGGTACGATGGATTTAATCACACTCATTTTCGTCACATCGAAGAAAGCCTGAGACCACTCGACAGCCTCTAGTCCCTCGATCCGATGGGCGTAAAGCGGGCCTTCGGAACACAGTGCCAACAGCCGATCTAGGGGGGCGCGCCCCCTCAGGTCGGCCACATTTGTGCTACATAATTGGAGTTCGCGATGCGCATCCAGAAAAGATATGGGGACAGGCTTGACGAAATAACCAATCGCCTAACAGCGATCCGCACTTTGAGTCCCGATGGGCGCCCCGGTTTCTCGTCCGGTGAGTACAGTCTGCTGATGTCGGTAATGGAGTCAGCGATCGACTTTAACCCCGCCATCCCGCACGCGGATAGACCAAGCCTGGTTCGAGAGGCAGTAACTGGGGCCGCGAAAGAGTCAGTGTTGACGGCGGTCAGCCTGCAGAAGTTTCTGGCTTCGGCTGAACGGAAATATCTACGAGCCCCCCTAAAACAGTTTGTGCTTGCTACTGCGCTCGGAGTAAGAGGCTACCACGGCCTGAAGACCCTGCGGATAAACGGTGTGCGTATCTCTTTTGCCGTGTCGCTGCCGCGAAAGTATGATCGAGGCCCAATCGCCGATCGCGTCGACGAGGTCGCATCGCATGTACCTGCGGACATTGTCCAGGTATTGGCCCGCGTCTCAGCAAGAACGTCCCATGCAGCTTTTTACCAGGCGCAGAGTAGTGTAGACCTGATTCGTGCCCTTTGGAATCTTGTCCTGAACTACGGCAAATATAGCCTGATCATGCTACCGAACGCGCCTGCGAAACCAATTAACGCAATCCTCCCGGGGAGCCTGCACACGTTACATCTACCAGACGGTGTGGTCGTCGAGGAAATCTTCTGGCTTGAACTGCAGGTTCTTAAGCGTGACTGGATCTTTATTGCCGACGACAAATGGCCCGACGTCCAAAAGCGTGCGAATAAATTATTGTCGAGGCTTCGGTCGATCAAGTACCGCGCGGAAATGGAGAACGCGCTCGTTCGTTATGTCCGAGCGCTAGACGAGGCTGATCCAAGGTCATCCTTCAACCGGATCTGGAGCGTACTAGAGTTCGTCACCGATAGCGTCGGGGACTATGATCGCCTGATTCGCCGTGCTTCCTTTCTTTCACAGGATAGGGAGAGAACCCTTGTCCGAATGCTGCTCCAGCACCTAAGGGATGTTCGAAACGCCATCGTGCACGAAGATGACGAGCGTCCTAACATTCAAACCTACTTGGAACAGGTCAAGTTAGTAACCGAGAGGCTGATCATGTTTCATCTCCGTAATGGCAAACGTTTCGAATCACGGGCCGCCGCCGTCGATTACCTTGACACCCCCGTAGACAACGACGCCGTGCGCCGGCGGATGCGAGATTACCGCCGTGCCTTGCTCCGAAAATGGTAGGGCGGGATCTCTGGGGGTTCGATTCGGGAGCTAGCATCACCAACCCCGCGATTTCCCGCCAATTCGACCTTCGCTCCCTACACCCCGTCTCCGCACCTCTCCCGCCGAGTGCTGACCTGACCCGATATGAAGCCGCCCGCCACTTATATCCAATTGGATATAATCCGATTGTGCGGCCCGTGTGCTTTCTTGGCGACTCGCTGAAATGTCTTCGGGACTTCCCCGAAGCTGCGCGGAATGATGCGGGTTTACCAACTCGATGAGTTCAGCGAGGCGAGCAGCCCGACGATTTCAAGCCGATTCCGGGCATCGGCAAAGGTGTGCATCAGCAAAAGCGTGATTCGCGTTTCAGAGCCGAGTGGCGCCTACCGTGTCATATATCTGGCGAGGCGAGCAGACGCAGTTTATGTCCTGCACGCATTTCAAAAGAAAACACAGGCGACGCCGAAGAAGGATCTGGAAATTGCGAGACAACGACTAGGACGACTGATGGGAGGCAGAATACGAGTAAACCAGTGAGCTACGCAAGTGTTTGGGACGCGATTGCGGATACCCCGGAGCAGGCTGCGAACCTGAGATCGAGGGCCGAACTCATGCAGAAGATCGCGGATCGAGTGAAGCAAAGTGGCTGGACGCAGGCGGAGGCGGCGAGTCGCTGCGGTGTCACTCAGCCTCGGATGAACGATCTGCTCCGGGGGCGGGTTTCCCGGTTTTCACTCGACGCGCTTGTCAATATTGCGACGGCGCTGGGTTGTCGTGTGCGCTTTGATCTCGAAGCCGCTTGAGCCGCCATTCTCAGCGGTTCCGCTTGACAAGGCTTTTCGCATATCGTGCTAACCTACTCCTCAGATCGTGGGAGGACGCTTGGCTGCCAAGCTGAGCAAGCCGAGGACACCAT
>CAIKAS010000061.1 GCA_903825445.1 uncultured Acidobacteriia bacterium | reverse complement strand
CGGGCGCTTTTGCAAAACGAACTCGGACCGGGCGCTTTTGCAAAACGAACTCGGACCGGCGGGTTGGCTTGCGCCAACCCGCGGGCAGATTACCAAATCTGCCTCGCAAGATGGGCGGTTTGCAGAACGAACCTATCCGGTCGGGCAGCATGACACTTCTGGCGTGACGATCACGTCGGTCAATATTCGATTGTGAAAGACCCTTCGGCCGGAGCCCTTTGTCAGGGACGACCAGTACGACTCAATCGGAAAGTACCACGCAGGCACGGCGGAATCGGTGCGGCTGTTGCGGCCGTCCAGCGCTGGTGAATTACGCTAACTCTTTTTACATCAGAATGATGTGCGGGAGTACGAATATTCTTCAGATCGTTGTGACTCGCATTGACCCGCTCCCGATATAGCCGTGTTCGGCAAGGCTCGAAGTGCCGCGACCTTCGTCTCGCCTCCAACGAGCATGTCCGCCCAAACGGTAGGAAAGTCCATCCAGTTCGGGTCGGTCGCCCAAGCGACAAAAAATGAGTTGCAAATGTGTGTTCGCACGAAAGCGAACGGATGGTAGAATGGGAACTTCGTGGACGCGTAGCTCAATTGGCAGAGCAACTGACTCTTAATCAGTAGGTTGTAGGTTCGATTCCTACCGCGTTCACCACTTCTTTCAATCACATACAGATCATTGAATCGTGGCAATCTGCGCCACTACAGGGACTTTCACAGGGACTACCTCTGAATTCTCTACCTTCTGCCGCAACGTGACGCCCGACACCGCTTCGCGTTTTGCGGCCATCCGAATATGTGAATAGCGTTCAAGCATCGCTCTGCTCATGTGACCCATCAGCGCAAGCATCGTGGACTCTGAAGCGCCATTCTCTGCCAGTCGCGTTGCGAACGTGTGCCGAAGATCATGCAACCGGCACCGCACGCCGGTATCGGTCCGCAGTTCATCCCATCCCCAGGTGATATCCGTAGCGTGCCTGGAAGGATCGCACGGGCGAGGCTTGCCCCACGGAAAAAGGTAATGATCGGGCAGTGGTTCATCGAACTCTCCCACAAACCAAGCGCGGTGAGCCGCAAGAATCGTCGCCAGTTCATCGTTGATCGGGATGACTCGGCCGGTTCCATTTGAAGTCTTCGCCCGGCCCACGGTGAGCGTCTTGCCGATCAGATCGGCTTGGCCCCAGGTCAGAGACAAGGCCTCGCCGGCCCTCATGCCCGTCAGGAGAAGCAACGGGACCAGCGTTTGTAGGTGGGGAGTGCGGCGATCCTTCAGGCCGTCCAGAAGCCGATGCTGCTCTTCCGACGCCAAGGCACGACCCACATTTTTTCGCTCTTCGAGTTTCTTCACCTTCGGCCAAAGGAGTGACCACGGATGACCCATGGCGCGACTCAATTCACCGAGTTCCATGTTGATTGTCCGGCCGGAGACCTTTTCACCCTGACGCTGCCGGATATAAGCGAGTACACGGTCTTCGGTGAGATCGGAGAGCAGCACCGTTCCCAGAACCCGGCACACATGCTCCAGTCTTCCCCTGGAAAACAGAATGCTCTTTGCCCGATGATTGAGTTCGTACGCTTCCAAATATGGCTTCACTACCTCTGCTACCGTGCGGATGCGGTTGGCCTTCTGTTCGGTTGGCATGCCCGTCGCCGCGCGTTCCAACTCACTGCGACGGAGTTTCTCGTATTCCTTCGCCACTGTCTTGCTGGTGGTTCCCGTTGACTCCTGAATGCGTTTTCCGTGAATGAAGAATTCGCACACGTAAAATTTCGAGGCCTCGCTTTTACGCTTCGGCCTATAGACGCTCATTGTTCGCTCCTTTTTTCGCTACCTTCGATTCTGTCTTTTGTCCGGCTCCTTTCGGGCGCCGATCAAGTTTGCTGTTTTCGGGGGAATCTCCTAGAGACGCTCGATACTGAACCGCCATCCAATATCGTAGTTGGCGGCGCGGTCAGCCCGATGCCATCCGCAGACGGACTTCCTGCTGCTGAGGCGCAGTACCGCCAGCTGGCAGGGTCTCCAGCCACTGCTCCAGGTTCTCAGCGCGATACCGAACCAACGCGCCAACTTTGACGAAGCGAGGGCCGCGCTGCAACAACCGCCAACGTCGGAGGGATGCGAGACTCACTTTGATCTGTTGGGCCACTTCCTTTTCCGTCAAGAAATTCTGCATAGTTGGGTTTCCTTTTCTTCTCAGAAGAGCTTGCTTTCGTCGGGTGGGCCTGACGGAAACGGCCAGCCCTTCCGTTTCTGTTCCTGCGCGCGCAAATTCGCAATGAGATCAAATGCCGGCGGAGCGCTGATCGGCGATCTGGGAGCAGACGGCGTAGCAGCGGGTACCGTGTCGGCGGGTGCTTTTTTTCTCCGCTCAATGCGGCCGCGGTAGAGGCTAAGGAGCTTGTAGCTGATCGGGACCCCGGCCAGGTTTAGACGCTCATGGATCACCCGGAGCGTGTGCCCGGCCTTTAATGCTTCCCGTACCTGAGGCCAGAAGGCACGAAGCTGAGCCATCAGCTGCGCGGGGTTCTCCCGCGAGAGCGCTTCGAGAGGGGACAGAGCGAGTTTATCCGACGGAACTTCGTTCCCCATACATATAACGGCTCAGAACCGGGTTTTTTGGACACGAAATTTTGAAAAATAACAAAAGGCAACAGAAGACAACAAAGATCCGCAAAGGTCCTCAGGGGCAGGCCGGTTCCAACCTCAATAGTCAGCACAATATCTCGATAGTCATCAAAAGATCACAGAGTGCCCCGCCCAGAGGGCACCTGAAGAGTCAATTCCAGCCGACATCGAAGCGAAAAACACGGGTAATGGAACATAAAGGGTCGTTTTACGGGAGCTTCGTTTTGCCTGATGATCCCGCCCGATTTCAGTGGGTTAGGCTGTTGAACAGAATCGCGTGTTCGTTTAACATATGTTTAACGCCAGAAAGGGGCGTTGCCGATGAGGAAAAAAGCCACCAGAATCACCGGAGTTCGGTTCAGCGAGGCGACCCACAAGGCTGTGGTTCAGGCGGCGAGGCTCCGCGACTTCGCGAGTCCGAGCGCGTTCATACGGGCGGCGGTCGAGAAGGAACTGCGTGGCGTGGACGCGACACTCGATGACTCTGAGCGGCGTATCGCAGGATCTCTCGAAAGGTATTCGGAGCAAGTCCGGCGGGTCGGCACGGGCCACCAGGCTCTATTCGCGTATATGGACGCGCTGGCCAAAGTGATTCTCAGTACGCTGCCCGACACCGACGAGGACACACGGCAAACTTCTGTCGCGCGTGGAAAACTACGCTACTCGCGGTTTCTGAAGAGTGTTGGAGCGAATATGATGGGGGACGCTCACGCGGCGCTTTCGGAATTGCTGGACCGCGTCCCGGAGCATTGACTTCGACTGACGGTCCGGCCGTCAATGCGACGGAGTTCAAGAACAGCGCGGATGAGGCCAATTTACGGAATCAATCGGCCGCGCCGCTGCCTCGTTCTTTTCGGCTCAGAAAGACCCGTTTTGCCTGAACTCGGGCAGGCGTGGTAAATTAACTCAAACAACAAGGTCGATCATGATGCCGAGCGATAATTCAGTCGATTTCAAAGAATCACTTCGAACGGGCGTCGGGCGTTTCTTTTACGTACTCGCCGCGTTGATTTTCGTTGTGGGCCTAGCGTTGCGCGTCGCCGCGTCGGGCCGCCAAGGCTTCATGTGGGAGGCGGCTCGCGAGTTCGGAACATTTGTGTCGGTAGTTGTTGCAGTCGCCTTTGTTTACGAGCGCTTCATCCGTGGAGAAGAAAGAAAACTTTATTTAAGTGATTTGGAAGAGGTTCTTCGTCGGAATTTTCCCAAACTTGAACCGGGGTTGATCTTGTTCGAGCAGGGACGCCCTGAGCTCTCGGATAAGCTTGCCGTGATTAGTTCGGCAAAGTGTGAGGTTTTAGAAATTGGAATAGCCTTGCGAACGTTTGTGTCGTACTTTGAAACGAGGCCTGCATCCGACTTCAGAAACCATGTCGCAGGGCTAATCGCACAGGGAGTCGTTTTTCGCTGTCTGATGTTGGATCCGGACTGGGAGTTTACAGGTGCTTTGAACGATGATACGTTGACGGGCCGCATACGTGCGTCAATTGCGGCACTAATGTCTCTCAAAGCCGATGCTGGCCTGAAGTTCGATATCCGCCTATACAGACATTGCCCTTATTTTGCCGCGATATGTGTCGATGGCGATTCCGCAGACGCAAAAATGTTCATTGCGCCGTATCTTTATGGGGCCAGGAAAGCCGAATCCCCTGCTTTACTCATTAGTAAGAAGGCCCATCCTGTTCTTTACGGCAAATTCTGGGATGCGGCGAAACAACTATTGAAGGACAGTTCGCCAGTTCCCGATTGAAGCCCGTGCTGGCGAGAGATGCCATACGTCAATGCGCTGACCCCACAGAATCCACGATGCGCATTCTATCGCCCTGCAAGAGTTGGCGTGGCCTCAAGTACTGCTCGACATAATGCGGCCGCAGCTGATGCGGCGTATGGCTGCCAAACGTCGTTCTTGTTGTGGTCGCAGTAGTCGCTAATGCCGCGAATCACCCCATAACCGACGCTTTCCTGCCAAGCGGAATCAGCAATACCAGAACCTTCCATCTCGATAGCCTTGACGCCGAACTCGTCTCGCAATAGATCCCGTTTCTCAGCATCCTTGAGCAATTTGTTGGCAGAGGCGATTGGACCGCTAAAAACTCGCGGCACGTCGGGGCGCCTCTCCGCATCTGCAGGATGAACGACAAACTCGCTTGGATCATCGGATCGGGCGAGCTGGTCCGTCTCTGGCGGCGGGCGAACGATACCCATGCGCTCGCACACTATTTTCAGCCACGCATCCTGCGGATTTCTGCGCATCAAGCGTTCGGACTCGATATGGCCAATTGCTTCAATGAAGACTGCGGCTGGCGGCCGCGGCGGGTGACGACTTTGAACAAAAGTGGAGGTTTCCTTTTGGTAGTCATACTGGATGACGCCGCTCCGATCGCAAACGACAACGTCCCCAAGACGAACATGGCGTTCTGGATCGTTTGGCGACGGAACGCCGCCGGCGATTCCCACCATTAGAATCAATTGTATCGACGGAAACACGCTCAGAAGTTTCGCAGCCCGGCCCGCCACAGAGTTGTTTCCGTGGTCCACCAACATGGCTAATACCACCGAATGAGTCCCACCATCTGGGGCAGGAATCTCACCAGCGTAATAGCGCCTCCCAGCACCCCGACCTTTGACAAAAACATGACGTGGACGGTCTAAGATGGCAGCGCACGTCGAGAACTCAATCGCCTTAGCCGTTATTATTCCTATGACTGGCGCCGACTCCTCGGTGCTCAAACCGGGGTTGGGCTCAGCCTGTACATCCACGGTTGGCGATTTGCCTTGTTCTGTCTCACTAAGACCCGAAAGCCGGACCTGCATCGCAGTGTCAGCCCGCACAAAACGAGACAAACGCGACGGTACACCTGAAAAGCTAATCTCTAGCGCGCCCGACGTCAACGAACGATTTCGCGGCACGACATCGACATAGGTCGCGTCATCCACGCCGCTCGTGTGGTTTGAGGCGGGGGGGATCACGAGCTGCCTCCGATTCAAAGCCACGGTTTCAGTCTCGCGATTCGACTCAGGGTCCCGCAACAACAGGGCGTCCGGCTTGAGCGAACGTATCTGCGGAACCAACTCAAGCCACTGAGTTGAACGGTTGTTGGGCCCCGAAACTGATTTGCCAGTAATCCACAGAGTATTCGTCTTGGGCTTTCCGCATTGCTCCTTGCCGAGGATCTCGAGTCCGCACGGGCCATCCAGAACTGCAAACAGTTCTAGGGGCATTTCGGAATGCTGCTGACTCGCTCCTCCACCGCGCTTAGAGCATTCAGCAATATGCGGACAACGACCGTCAAGCGAACGATAAATATCGAACTGGGAGGATGGGTAATCTCGATTAAATACGCACCTCGTCATTGCCTTGCCTCTTCGAGACGCCGGAATGTCGTTTCTGCAAACGATTGCAAAGTCTCAAGTAACTTGTCGTGAAACACCCCTTCAGCTGCGGTCCTGGACCCGAAATCCACAATCAATCGCGCATCGATTCGTCGAGAAATGACTGAGGCATAGCGCGAAAAATCATCCTCTGGAGGAACCAAATCAAAGACGAAATCTGCGATCTCGGTGTTCAGTCTAATCTGCTGGAACTCAAAATCGTGTGCTGAAGAAAGTTCTTGAATCTGCTCTTGAACTTGGCGCCATGATTTCTTAAATATGGGCGGGTCGTGTGCGGGGTTTGTAAAATACCCCAAGGGTGCCGCAAACACGCCATGGCTGGTGACAATGACCAGACTTTCAACGTCTCCGCCGGTGGAGCCGGCATCGATCATTTGAACCGCAAGCGGGCCACCACCCTGTCTTTCGCCTAGGTGTGGCAATACAGAGAGGTCTAGGAAATCCCAAAAGTCGATGTGGTCCCGATCGGTCGGCCATCGCATCACAACTGCTACGGCATTACCCTCGACATCGGTATAAGTTTCTCCTGCAATGATCGGTCCGAGTTGGGCCTGGTTGACTACGAATCGCCAAGAGCGATGGCCAGTGTGCGACGGAACGCGTTCGACATCGTAACCATATCCAGACGTAGCATTGAGCCTCGACATGACTCCGTCGAACAATCGAAGGACGGATGGCGTCATAGGCACCGTGGTGCTAGATGCCAAGGTCAGCGTTTGTCTGATGCTGTCGATCGACCGATTAGTGCTCCTGAATTTTTCTAGCTGGCGATAGCGAGCATCCTTTCCGCTCAAACGTTCCATCAGCGTTTGTATCGAAGTTGTAATAGCCTTTCTGTTTATGCGCACATAGTTGTCGAACGCAACAGAAACAGTAGTTGATTTTCCCGTGCCCATCCGCGGGCGAAGCCAATTCAGCCGTTCAAGTCGTTCTTGGGCGGCTTGGCATTCCTCTCGACACTGTCGAGCCCGACTGCCAGCGGCTTCGGCGTTTTCATAAAGACCCAGCATTTCGATAATGGCAGCGCGGAAGGGATTTATCACAGGAAATCGCCGCTGTATCTCACGGCTTCCGGTCGTTTCGGCCAAGTTCAATTGTCCAGCCAATTGCTTTAGGAACGAACTTCGTTCGGCATCTGCCAGGAACGTTGGCAGCTTTAGAATCGAAATTGTTCTTGTTACTAATATGTAGCTTGGCGAATGTATCTCGCCGCTCCCTGAAAGAGCCATCCTAAAGGAGCTTGCGGCAATACTGAGATTGTAAGCATCCCGCTTGTCAAGCATCGACCTTTTTCGATCTCGGCGGGAATAAGGTCGGTAACTGTTTGCAAGAAGTTCGCTGAACACGCGATGACCGTCTGGATCATATTTGCCGACTAAGCCCTGGAAGCGAGAGCTGAGGAGGAAACTCTCAAGTCGCGACATAACTACTTGTGCAGAGGATACAATTCGCGACAATAAGCTTGGGCCGACAGGCTCTTCGCCGCTGCGGACGTGGACGCCCGCAAGCTCATCCTGTAGACGCGCCAAAACTTGGTCGCTATCCTTGGACTCCGTTTGATCAGTGGCCCGAAGTGCTAGACCGGAAATCCGCCCCAACCAGTCGGTCAGTTCCTGAAAGGCTCCGAGCGGCAGCGCATATGGCCTGCGGGAAGAAGTAATGAGAAAGTCGACCGCTAAGGTCTCGGTGCTTGAGGATGATCTCTGTTGCAGGTAGGACAACACGACGTCGAAATCAAGAAGATAGGTCGGTTCGTCCAACGGTGAAAGAGTGCGGCAATCAGTGGCAGCGGTCTCAAAGTGTTCTTCCCAGTCTCGACAGAACTCTTCGAGGCCATCGTTGACCGCACTATTGTGAATCACCGAGTCAACTAAGGTGCTGAGCGCTTGGGCCTTGGTTGGGGCGATTGCTATTTGGTCTTCAGTCGTCGTCATGGCGTTTGATCGGGAGACTACTCGATAAGGCCCCTCAGATCAGGCCGGAGGAGCGCTCTATATTCGGTACTTCGATCAACGGCGCTCAAGAGAGCGTTAACCGTCAAGTTGTCGGCCGGAAATCTGCCGTTTCCCGCTCCGTATAGCAATGCCCCAACCACTGGCCGATATTTCCCAAGTTGCGGGCAAACGCCTATTGCGTCAATGACCCGCTGAAACACAAGTTCGCGATAGAACGCAGAAAACTCAAACATGGCGCCTTGACAGACCACAGGCTGGCCCGCAAGGGACGGATGACTCCGATGAGCGATGGTGATTGTGTCTGCCATGTTGTTGGCGGAGGCGCTCAAGATAGCTAATGCTGTTTCATCGGCGGGATCTCTTCGTGCGGCGGCGGTGACGACGGACGCGGTGCCGCCGAAAATACTGCGCCATTCTGCCGGGTAATCCCTACAGATAGTATCAAACCAATTCTGAATGTCGGCTAATGAGTTCACATGGGGATGTTCATGATCATGTAAATACTCGCGAAGATCCTCAAAAATCTGGGGAGGTGTTTTGTCAAATCGCTTTCGATTCAAATGTCGAAAGAGCGATTGTGCAACTTCAAACCCACTGCCGAAGTCGCCAATAACCGCGCCCCATCCATCATATTTGTGCCGAGTACCGAAGTTGTCGACAGCCAGAACGGAGGCGCCTGTATTTGCGATTGCGCAGATACCGGAACCCCGAATGGCCCCGCCGAACAGGCCACAGTCTGTGTCGTCAAGCAGATACAGAGCCTCTGGTCTATCCCAGCCTATGCTATTGAGCGCCAACTCGACCGAGTGGCGGTCGTAGTCAGTCGCTATTCCCGGGAGGGCTATTACGAGAGATGCACAATCTCGGAGTAGCACATCAGACTCGGAGTCAGATTGCTCCGCAAGTTGAACGAGGATTTCGTCGATCCTCTCGCCAAGCTTGTCTGGATGAAGAGTATGAAGCGTGAGAGATGGACCCTGAATACACTGCACTGCACGCCACTGCGTGTTCCACGCAACAGCTGTGCTGGATCGGTGTCCGCCGCAAATCGCAATTAATAAAGCCGAAGTTTCCACTGAATCTCGCGAGAACGTCAGAATTGGACAGCTCTATTCAGGAGTACATTGACCGATGGTGCTATCAAAACCCACCAAAACGGAGCCGCTTGATACCCAGCAGGGTCTCCCTTGCGACCAAGGCGCACATGCTTTCGGCTAGTATACACCGTTCCGGTTTGAAAATGCGCAGTATCCCACCTCATTATTTTTTTGTCCTGTTCGACCGACTTCTGAAACCCCTCAGGGCAAAATGGGTTGGGCATAACGGTCCTTGGAGAAAGGAGTGCGCGGTCTACAATATAGCTAAATATGCTATATTGTAACTAACCGGAACCCATTGAAATGACGGCGGGGCAGTGGACGACAGGGCGCGACAAAAGCGGTTGGACGCAGGTAGCAGCTGCTCGTTCGCTGAACGTATCGCAGCCTTACCTGTCACAGCTCGAAACCGGGCTGAGGACGGCAAGCGCCCAGCTTGCCCGCCGAGCCGCACGCTTGTATAAGCTCTCGCCTACAGCCCTGCCGCTTCCCGAGCCGTTTTTCGCTCAGCCAAGCCAGCCAGACGACCTTCAGAACCGACTGGCTTCTCTTGGCTACCCCGGTTTTGAACACTTACGGGTCAGACAGACGAGTAACCCCGCCGAGGTCGTTCTCGGCGCGGTTGTTCAACGCGACCTCGATACGCGGCTTGTTGAAGCGCTGCCGTGGGTCCTGAAAGCGTATACGGATCTGAATTGGGAATGGCTGCGGGACCGGGTCAAGCTGCAAAACGTACAAAACCGTCTGGGTTACCTTGTTCATCTTGCGAGAGATGTGGCGGCGCGGGAGGTGGCGGGCGCATCGACGCAACTGACCCGCTGGGAAAAAGAGCTTGAAGAGGCCCGACTCGCTTCCGAAGGAACGCTGTGTCGCGACTCGATGCAGGAGCCTGAACGCAAATGGTTGCGGGCAAACCGCTCCGCAGACGCCGCTCATTGGAATCTACTGACCGGCATCACAACTGAGCAACTGCCCTATGCAAACAGTTGATCAGCCACCAGAGCCGTGGCGATCTTTGTTCGCGGATGTTGACGCCCTCCTCACCGAAGATATTCACCTGCATTGTTGTGGCGGCTTTGTTGTCACGCAACTCTACGGCGTCGCGCGGACCACGAGCGATGTCGATTTTCTCGGCGTTGTCCCGAATGTCCAGAGCCACTTGATCGAAATCGCGGGAAAGGGTACAGCTCTGCACCGGAAGCACAAGCTATACCTCGATGCTGTTACGGTCGCCACTCCACCCGAAGACTACGAGCAGCGACTCGTACCCATGTTCCCCGGAAACTGGACCCGTCTGAGACTTTACGCGTTGGAGGCTCACGACCTGGCGCTGTCGAAGCTGGAGCGGAATTACGAGCGGGATCGCGACGACGTCCAGCAACTCGCGCGTGCCGGGCACCTGTCGCCGGAGATTCTTAAAGAGCGCTATTACCGGGAGCTTCGCCCCAATCTTCTTGGCCATGAAGCGCGTCATGATCTGACCCTGCAACTCTGGCTGGAGTCCTGGCCGTCGTGAGATGCACACAGCGATTTGGTACAGGGACTTTCACAGGGACTCGGGTTAAATATCATGGGTATCGCTGAGTAACGGCGCATACCGGACTATCCGAGTAAGCTACTGAAACGAAATAACTTCGGGTAACCATGAGCACGGGCGAGCAACGGTAAGAATCGGCCTTCGTGCGACTCTTAATCAGTAGGTTGTAGGTTCGATTCCTACCGCGTTCACCACTCCTTAAATTCCTCGCCCGCTAGCAAAACAAAGACTGAAATGCTGTTTTGAAGCTTGGGTTACCTCGCGGGCGTCACTTCCCGCGGGCGAGTCCGAGCGCGCGAATGCGTTTGTGCAGGTTAGTTCGTTCCATCCCCAATGCCCGCGCTGCGCCTGAGACGTTCCAGCCGGCGTCTTCGAGCGCACGCAGGACGTGGTCGCGTTCGGCGGATTCACGGGCTTCCTGCACTGTGGAACGGCCGCCGCCCTCGCGCTGAAGCTTCAGTTCAAGCGGAATTGACGCCGCTGTCAGCGTATCGCCCGGCGACAGGATGGCCATTCGCTCTACGGCGTTGCGCAGTTCGCGCGCGTTGCCCGGCCATTTGTATTCCTGGAAAGCATCCCACACTTCTGGATCGAAGGCGCGTTTTCGGAAGCCGTTACGTACGCAGAAATCTTCGAGGAAGTACTCCGCCATTGGGCGAATATCCTGCGGACGCTCGCGTAGAGCGGGGACGCGGATCGGCACTACACTGACGCGATAGTAGAGGTCTTCGCGGAATTTTTCCTGTGCGACTAAACCAGTTAGGTCGCGATTCGTAGCGGAGAGAACGCGGACGTTGACGCGAATCGTCTGTTCGCCTCCGACGCGATGGAATTCGCCTTCCTGGAGAACGCGGAGGAGTTTCGCCTGCGAATTGGCATGCAAGTCGCCGATCTCATCGAGGAAAAGCGTGCCGTTATCGGCAAGTTCGAATTTCCCCCGACGCATGGCGGTGGCTCCGGTGAACGACCCTTTCTCATGGCCGAAGAGTTCGCTTTCGATCAGTTCGCCGGGAATTGCCGCACAATTGACTTTCACGAACGGACCAGCGGCGAACGGACTGTTGGCGTGGATGTGAGCAGCGAGAAGCTCTTTGCCAGTACCGGATTCGCCGACCAGCAAGACGCGCGCATCGGAACGAGCAGCCATAGTGGCTTGTTCGAGCGCACGTTCGAAAGCGGGACTGGACCCGATCATCTTCGTGCCGGGACCGACGGCCTCTTTCAGCCTCTTGTTTTCGAGCTTCAGCGTTCCCTGATCGAGCGCATTCTTGACGGCGACCAGAACGCGGTCACGCCCCAGGGGCTTTTCGAGAAAGTCGAAAGCGCCGGCGCGAGTGGCTTCCACGGCGTCGGCAATGGTCGCATGGCCTGAAATCATGATGACCGGTGCGGTGATTTCGGCGGCTTGAAGCTCGCGCAGGATATCGACTCCATTGGCGTCCGGCAGCCGGACGTCAAGCATGTAGAGATCCATGCGGGCGCGTTCGGGGAAGACACGCATTTCGGCCGCCGAATGGACGGCGTTGACCTGATAGCCTTCACGCTCCAGAATCATTCGCAACGAACGGCCGATGTTCTCTTCGTCGTCAACGACCAGGATTCGCCGCGATGGCATTCTTCGCTCCGTTAGAGTTCAGGCCGTTGGGACCATCGCCGGATTCACCGGCTTCGGTTTGAGCCGCACGCGTTGGCAGCATCACGCGGAAGCCGGCACCACCCAGTTCACCGGCGATCAGCAGGATGTCCCCACCCGAGAGCAGGGCGCTCTTTCGCGCTATGGAGAGACCCAAGCCCATGCCGCGTTTCTTAAATGAAATGGTGGGCTGGAAGAGGGACTTGCGCGCGAGATCGCTTAAGCCGGGGCCGGAATCATGTACTTCGATGGCAACGCGGTCGTCAACCGCGGTCACTTTGGCCAGGATGCGTCCACCTTCGCCGGCGGCTTCTGCCGCGTTTTCGAGCAGATTGACGAGGATACCCTTCACCAGATCCTGATCGGCGAGAGCGCTCGGTGTGTTGGCAGCAGCTTCGACCAGATAGCCGACTTCGGGATGCGCGGTCTTGAGGAACGAGATGCGTTCCTCCACAATGGCGGCAACGTCGAGCAGTTCCGGGCAGACAGGCGGCTCCGACGAGAACTCCGAGAAAGCCCGAATGCGGCGCTCCAGGGATTCGATTTCATCGACCACGATGGTGGCTGCCTGTTCGAGGAAAGCGCGGCGGTTCGGTGAAGATGCGTCGTTTTCGCGAGCCACCATTTCTTCCACCGTCAGGCGAATGGGCGTCAGTGAATTCTTGACTTCATGTGCCATCTTCCGCGCCAGAACCTCCCAGCTGGCGAGCTGAGTGAGATAGACGAGCCGGTCGCGACTCTGTTCGAGCTGCGTGGCAGTTAGATTGAAGGCTTGCGTGGCGAGGCCGATTTCGTCGTTGCGATCATTCGGGACGCGGATGCGGAAATTGCCGCCGGCGAGATCGCGGAGCGCGGCAGTCAGATTTACGATCGGACGGCTAAAACGGGTGGCGACTAGCCAGACGAGCGCCAACGCGACGAGCCAGATGAAGGTGATGGCCAGGCCCCAGGTGAGGAAGTAGCCGCGGCGGAGGTCGAGCGCCACGGTGCCGCGGGCGTCGCGATATTCACGCGATAAGTCGTCCATGCGGATGCCAAGCGGGCGTTCCCAAACGCTGACCGCGTTGGGGTCGCCGTTGGCTCCGCGGACCAGGTAGCGAAGGTGAGAACCGCCATCGCCGGTTATCGTGAAGCGCTCGAACTCATTGCTGTCGCGGAACTCACGAATGGCGTCGGGCAGATAATTGCCCGAATAGACGTGTGGTTCGGCGCGGCCAGATTGTGCGTCTTGCTTCAGGCTTTCGGATGCCTGCTGATAGTACTGGCGGCCGGTTTTTTCCAGCGCGCGCGAAACCGACGCCAGCTGGTCCACGGGACCCAAGCTCTGTTCGAACAGGTTGGTTGTAAGCCAAATGGTGGGTCCCAGGGGAACCAGCGTCGCCGCGATGAAAACCAGCGCGAGACGCGTCCGCAGAGTCACTCGCGGGTCCCCTTACGAAGATCTTCCAGGCGGAGGGGGCCGCTATCGAGGAGCCAGTGCATCTGTTTTTCGCGCACGGGCTGGCTGAATACTTCCACCATGCGCGCGATGCTGATGCCGGTTTCACCGATCATGCCAGAGCGGTCACGCGGGTCTTCCACGCGGAGATCGAGCTGCACGTAAAAAGGCTTGCCAGTTGGCAAATCCGTCCGGGAGATGCCGAGATTGTCGAGGCACCACGCTTCGGCGGCGGGGCCAGTCAGGTGCGAAACGTGGTTCGGACGATTTCCTGGCATGATTTCAGGAAAACGGGCTATGGAGAAGCGCTCTTCCCAAATGTCGTAACTAACGGCGAAGCGTGCCACCGAGCGGGCTTCAGGCACCACGTAGTTAGGGGAACCGGAGGCCGTGAGTTGCGCAATGAAGAAGACTGAATTACCGTCTTTGAGGCGTTCCAGCGGCTTTCCGCTGAGAAAACTGAAGTTCGGAGCAGAGACGTGGAGCAGATCCCCATCCAGCCGGGATGTGAGTCGCCAGACGTTGTATTCAATGGCGAAGGCAGACGTCACCGCGCCGGCTACAAGGGCCGCACAGATTGACAACTGGGAACGGCGTGAGATCAATAGTTCATACCCGCCGTAAATACCGGCGCGATTCGTCCCTGGTACAACGGAAAAGCCATCGCCACGTTAAAGATACCCTGGCGATAGCCGAAGCCAACGGAGTGCCGCAACGTTCCCCAACGGTCCCCGTCACCGATCAGGCCTGCGTCGTAAAATACTTCGGCAGTGGCATCCTGAAACTGGTAGCCATAACTGACTGCGTTATGCGCCATGCGGTCGCCACCAAGCGGATCGATGGCATAGCGGTTCCAGCCCATCAGGGTGGAACTGTTGCCGAGCGCGAAACGCTCAAAGAGCGGCGCTTGACCCGTTATGATGCCTCCCGTCAGCCGGTCTGCCACGATATTGTGGCCGGATTTCCACTCATAGCGAAGAGATACGGCGTGACGTGAGTAGACGTAGTCGGACCCAAGTTCGTGCGTGGCCAGTCGGAGGCCGTATCTGCCGTCCCAACGCTGCTGGATATCATTCCCTTCGAGGGTATAGCCGAAATCGACCTCGGCTGTCGCGGCGTTAGCGTTCATCGACATTTCCTCTCCGGACGGCGAAGGCGTTTCCATCTCCATCCTCTGGAAGCTAGCGCCCACTGACACTGAGAGCGCCCGTGACAGGGCGAAAGTGAGAGCCGGTGCGAAATTGCGCCGATTTCGATACAGCGCATAGGGGTTAGACGCAAGACTGGCGGAATCGTTTACCGAAGAATCGGCGACGGCGCGGCGCGTGGCCGGATTCCAGAGATCGTGATAACCCTCGATTCCGAGGGAGAAGTGGAGCCGGTCGGAAAAAAGATGCGAGTCTTCATAACGTGTTGAAAAACCAGTAAATCGCTCCATCAGGTCGTCGCCATTGCTGCCGAGACCGACGGCTAAGGAGTGTTCATGGGCGTGCATGCTGGCGCTGAGCTCTGTGGTCCAACCCTGGTTGGAATCGTAGAGAAAGCGAGGCACGGAAAGGTCGAAAGAGTAGTCTTTGTGGACGACCTGAAAATCGACGCGGACCCGATCCGGGGAACTGCCGCGCGAGAGATGCTCTCTTACGTCCTGGAGGTGGAGGGTGGAGCGGAGTTTGCTCGCGAGTTCACCGATGGTCGCCATGTCGCAGGGCCCACCGATCAGTCCGAACAACCGCTGCCGAAGGCTCGACGAGAGCTTAGAATCTTGAAAATGCGCGACTTCTACGCCTGAGATGGAAACGCTTTCGATGAGATATTGCTGATTGACGTTCGATTCGGCTAAGGCCCGAACGAGTGCCTGATCTGCGCTGGCAGTGCCACCGAAAACAGCGGTCCCCAACCCGAATGAAACAACCGCAAGGGTGGCGCGTAAAACTTTTGCTGACATCGGCCACAGTATTGCACGCCAGCGCCCTTTTGGGAAGGGTAGTGGCCGGTGGGGGCGGGTTTCTGAACCTACTCCCGCAGAAAGACCCGGCAATTGCCGGGAAGGAGTGTTTTTCGGGTCTAACTCCAGAGGGGTGAGGAATAGAAACGACGAGGCAATCACCTGTGGTGGCTGGTTCACAGGTGTGCAGCTGAGTCTTAGAAAAGACTCAGTCGGATCGGTTCAGAACAGATTGTGGCGACTCGGGGCTACCGGTGACTAAAGGGCCTTCGCGAGTTCCGTCGCGAACGCACTCTTCGGTTCATTTTCGCGCTTGCGGGCACCACTGGGGCGACGCTCAGTTCGGTTGCGTGTTGCATCCGGCCGGGCTGCGCCTGCGGGCGCCGCGCCCTTCGCCATAACCGGACCCTAGTGGGCTGGGCGGGATTGGCGCGGAGAATTTTGTCCTCCAGGGGGGCACGATCAAAACGGCGAATAATCGCCTGCATTTCGTCAGATGTCGGAGCCTCGACGAACGCGAAACCTTTCGATTCCTGCGTTTCGTGATTCCGGATCACCTTGACCGAATCCGATACAAGATCTTCCGCCGTGAGCCATTGTTTAATGTCGTCGGCGGTGACCCAAGTGGGCAAATTGCCCAAGAAAACGGTAAAGCTCATTAAGTTTGCTGCTTGCACTCCGTGGTTGGAAATTTAGATGATCCTTCAGGCGCGTGGCTGAAAAAACTACTTCAGTTGCCTAATCGATACTATCAGACCGATATTGATGGCGCAATTGGAACTGCGTGACGGTAAGGTTTCAGCAAGGAAAACGTTGGATACGCGACACACCCGCAAAACAACCGCGCCGAAACCCGTGGCTCAGAATTGGCGTATACTGAGTAGCAATCGGGATTTGCGCAGGAGGTGGAGCGCTAAGATGAAACGCCTGATAGTGGTCCACACAGCGGTGTTCGTCGCAGCCCTGTGCTCTCTTGCATCCTACGCCGCGCTTGCGGGCAGTCCTTTCGAAACCAGGCTTTTGGGCGACCGCCAAATCGTTCAGGCGCTTAACCGACTGACATTTGGACCGCGCCCGGGCGATGTTGAAGAAGTACAGCGCATCGGGCTGGAGAAGTGGATCGACCTTCAGTTGCATCCCGAGCGAATCGCGGAAAATCCATCCCTTGAGTCGAGACTACAGCCCTATGAAACGCTGCGAATGGATTCCACTACTGTCCTGAAGGACTATATGCAGCCCGCACAGATGATGGCGACGATGAACCAACCGGTCAACATCATCAATCTTCTCTCGCAGGAAGAGCGGCGCAAGGTCCTGAATGGAACGGCGGAAGAGCGGAAGGCGGCTCTGGATTCATTTGAGCCCGACAAGCGCCGGCAGGTCTTGCTGATGCTGCCGCCCACTAATCTGGCGAGCCTTCCCGAATACCAAAAGGAAGCAGACGACGCACGGAAGGCTCAGCAAGAGCAAAGGCAGGCTGAGAACCGTAAACGGAATCCACAGCTGGCGGATCTGCTCACTCCCGACCAGGTGGCGATTACGAGGAGCGGCGATTCGGGACGGATCAAGGCGCTGCTCGATGAACTGGAGCCGACGAAGCGTGCGCAGGTAGCAGGCGTTCTGCCACCAACGGTTGCCGCCGACTTTCCGGAGTGGCGCCGCGAGGGCTTACGCCAGCGGCAGCCACAGCAACTCGTCAGCTCCGATCTGCGTGCGGGGAAATTGCTTCGCGCGATATATTCCAACCGACAACTGGAAGAAGTGCTGGTCGATTTCTGGTTCAACCACTTCAACGTCTTCGAAGGCAAGAATCCTCAACTGGCAGTGCTTTCGTACCCGGCCCTGCTGACGAGCTACGAACGTGATGCAATACGTCCTCACGTTTTGGGGCATTTCCGGGATTTGCTGCTGGCGGTCGCAAAGCATCCCGCCATGCTGTATTACCTGGACAACTGGCAGTCGATGTCTCCGGATGTTGACGACCGAATGCAGATCGGGCCGTTCGCTCACGCATTCGTTTCTTACCAATCGCCGCAACTGGTCAACCGCCAGCCGCACGGGCTCAACGAGAATTACGGCCGTGAACTGATGGAACTCCACACGATGGGCGTACACGGTGGATATACACAGCAGGATGTAATCGAGGTGGCCCGTTGTTTCACGGGTTGGACGGTGAAAACCCCGGCTGATCCTGTATTCATTTTCACCGGGTTCATGCACGACGATGGCGAGAAAACTGTGCTCGGTCACAAGATCGCGGCCAACGGCGGCGAAAAGGACGGGCTGCAGGTCATCGACATTCTGGCCCGTCATCCTTCCACGGCGCACTTCATTTCAAAACAACTCGCGCAGCGCTTCGTGGCTGACGATCCACCCTCCGCATTAGTGGAGCGCATGGCGCAGACCTTTCTGAAGACGGATGGCGACCTGCGGGCCGTTCTGCAGACCATGTTCGCGTCGACCGAGTTCCTCTCCGAGGGAGCATGGCAGGCAAAGATCAAATCGCCGTTCGAGATGGTGGTCAGCGCAGTGCGGGCGACTGGAGCGGACGCTCTCGACCCAACTGCCCTAACGCAAAAAATTTCCGACCTCGGCGAACCGCTGTATAACAAGGTGGAGCCGAATGGTTATCCCCTGACAGGCGATGGTTGGCTTGGTACGGCCGATTTGCTTGGCCGATTGAGTTTTGCGTCAGCGTTGGTGTCGGGTAAGGTTGCCGGAGTCAAGGTGGATGCAACTCGCTGGGAAGGCAAAGATGGCGTGGCCATTTCGCGTGATCTGCTGGGAAGAAGCGCGGCCCCGGAAACACTGAACGCGATGACCTCGAGTTTGACGCCGCCGGCGCTTGCCGCATTGATTCTCAGTTCCCCGGAATTTAACAGGAGGTAGAGGACGGCCATGTTGACCAGACGCGTGTTGTTGCGAGGCTCGGCGGTTGTGGTGGCTGGTGCGGGCGCGATGCCGGGATGGCTGGCGCGTGCCGCAGATTCGTCAGAGACGGGTGGCAGAAAGAAGATCCTGATCGCCATCTTCCAGCGTGGCGCGGCGGATGGCCTGAACATCGTGGTGCCGTTCGCGGAGAAGCGCTATTACGCGATGCGGCCCTCGATCGCGGTCGCTGCGCCGGGGAGCAACATGAACAACGGGCCTTTTGCGGGACCAGCAATTGATCTCGACGGGCGCTTTGGGTTGAATCCGGCGCTCGAAGCGTTAAAGCCGTTTTGGGACCGGAAGCAACTGGCGATTGTAGAAGCGACCGGGTCACCCGATCCATCGCGCTCTCACTTCGACGCCCAGGACTATATGGAATCCGGGACACCCGGAAAGGCCTCGAGCGATGGGTGGCTGAATCGGGCATTACCGGTAGCGACTCCGGAGACGTCGCCGTTGCGTGCTATCGCGATGAGCGCCCAATTGCCGCATACGCTTCGGGGCGAACGGTCGGCAATTGCGATCAATAACAGCCAGACGTTCCAGCTGGGAAATCAGGACACGACGAACATTCTGGAGAGCATGTATTCGGCGACTCATGATGTGCGGCTTGGGCAGCCGGGCAAGGATGCATTCGCGGCGATGAAGATGATTCGCACCGTCAACCAGCAGCCCTATACTCCCGCCCAAGGTGCGCAGTATGGGCCGGGGGGCGAATTGGGCAGGAGCCTTCAACAAGTGGCGCGATTGATCAAGGCGAACGTGGGGGTGGAGGCGGCGTTCGCGGAGGTCGACGGTTGGGACCATCATGGGAATGAGGCCAGTCAGCTTTCAAACATGCTGCGACAGTTCGGCAGCGCCTTATCCGCATTCGCGAGCGATATGGGAGACCGGATGGAGGATATCGTTTTGGTGACGATGTCCGAGTTCGGCAGGACGGCTGAAGAGAACGGCAATGGCGGTACGGACCACGGGCACGGGAACGTGATGATGGTGCTCGGCGGGCAGGTAGCCGGCGGGAAGATTTACGGGACTTGGCCAGGACTGGAACGAGAACAACTCAATGAAGGACGCGATCTTGCGGTAACCACGGACTTTCGCGCGGTGCTGAGTGAGGTGATCGGCGGACAGTTCGGGCCGACGGATTTTGGAAAGGTGTTTCCGGGCTATCAGGCTGGTGCGCCCCTGGGTTTGCTGCGCGTATAGAACGACGGGGCTTGCTTTAGCTGGCGAGGCCGGGGATTCCGCCAGCGGTTTTCGCCGCGCGAACTGCTCGCAGCACGGCCATCGCTAAAGCTTCCGATGCTGCTGAACCGACAGCATCGACGCTGGCCTGCTCCTTGCCGAGAGAGATCGCGAAGGTGATATCGCCGTCTGACATCGTGTTTACCGGTGAGATTGTGCGCGTGACACCGATACTCGCCAAAGCGGCGAGCTTGTTGGTCTGGACCCGGTCCAGGCGGGCATTCGTCGCAACAACTGCGAGCGTCGTGTTGCCACGAAAGCCCGGCCCCTGTACTCCTCCGTGACGCAGGACGGCTGCTGAATCGACAAACTCGCGGCTGGTCGCCGAGAGCCGAGCTCCGGCGATGATCTTGTTTACCGCAGGGTCGATGACGTCTCCCAAGGCATTTACCGCTACAAGGGCGGCGACCATGACTCCGGAGCCGAGAGTAATCGACGCGCTGCCGATGCCGCTTTTCATAGACTGAGCCATACCAAACATCTTGCCGACGGTGGCGCCGGTGCCCGCCCCTACATTGCCTTCTTCCACGGCGGCGTCCGTCGCGGCTTCCACGGCTTTTTCTCCCATCTCGCGGTTGGGGCGGACTCCCGGCTTGCCGATGCCGAGATCGTAGAGAATGGCTCCGGGAACGATGGGAACGTGGGTCACGCCGGTATTGAAGCCGATACCGCGCCGCTCCAGGATTCGGCGGACACCGCTGCTGGCTTCCAGCCCGAAAGCGCTTCCACCCGCCAGAACAATGGCATGGACATTGGGCGCAACGTGGCCGGGATGCAGGGCATCCAGTTCGACGGACCCGGTGGCCGAGCCGCGGATATCTACGCCTCCGATGGCATCATTACCGCAGAGAATTACGGTGCAGCCGGTGAGCGCATCGAGATCGGTGGCATGACCTACAAGGATGCCGGGTACGTCGGTGAGGCCTTTCATGGGGTTGTTTGTATGCTAGCATCGGCTTGCGGGAAGGTTTTTCGGCACGGGCGACCGGGCGCGGAACTCGCGGGCCGCAACGCGACGGGAAATCGACTGTGCTTGACACTCTTAAGGGGCCGGTAAAAGCAGTTCAGGACTTCTGCGAACTGGCGGGAGGAGCCATCCGGAATGTCGTTCGCAAGCCCCACTACGTCGACGATATTCTGCTGCAGATGGAGACGATCGGCGTCGGCAGCCTGCCGATCGTGCTGGTCACTGGTTTTTTCTCCGGCGCCGTCATGGCCATGCAAATGGGACGGGGCCTGCAGGAATACGGTCAAACTGGACGTACCGGCCAGTTCGTTTCACTCATTCTGGTTCGCGAGCTGGGTCCTGTGCTCACCGCGGTGATGGTGGCCGGGCAGAATTCTTCAGGGATTGCCAGCGAACTCGGCTCCATGAAGGTGACCGAGCAGATTGACGCGATGCGAGCGCTGGGCACCGACCCGATTCAGAAGCTGGTTACGCCCCGCATGATTGCGACCGCGATTATGCTGCCTTGCCTGACGGTAATCGATGACTTCATTGGCATGGTAGGCGGCGGCATTATGGCCTGGGTTCTTTTTGCCGTTCCGGGGCGCCAATATTGGTCAACCGTGTGGCGCACGCTGGCATGGAGCGACGTGGGGCAAGGTCTCACCAAACCCTTCTTTTACTCGTTCGCCGTTTCGCTGATCGGCTGTTATTACGGCCTGAAGACTACGGGCGGCACGCAGGGCGTGGGCCGCGCAACGACCCAGGCCGTCGTCTATGCCTCCGTTTTGATTTTCATTCTGGACTTTTTCATCGGCCGGATCTTCCTTTGGATCAGCCTGACAGGGCAGTAATGGCAATAACTACGATGCCCGACAAGGCAAGTCTGCTCCGATTTGAAAACATCAGTGTCGCGTTCGATGCTGATGCTCCGGTTTTGAATGACGTGTCGTTCGACGTAAGGCGCGGGGAGACGCGCATCATCTTAGGCGCGGCAGGCAGCGGCAAAACCGTACTTCTGAAGACGGCGATGGGGCTGATCAGGCCGACCTCTGGCCGCGTGTTCCTGTTCGATGAAGATGTGACGGACAAGAGCGAACACGATTTGTTCGGCATTCGGGCGCGGGTCGGCATGTTGTTTCAGGAAAGTGCGCTGTTCGATTCGATGACGGTGGCACAAAATGTGGCCTATCCGCTATTGAACCAGAAGACGATCGTGATGGACCGCGAAAAGATGGAGCCGGCGGTTCGGAACTCGCTTAGGTTCGTAGAACTGGAGCATACGATGGAGAAACATCCGAGCGAGCTCTCGGGTGGTATGCGCCGCCGCGTGGCGATAGCACGGGCAGTAGTGACCGAACCACCGCTGTTGCTTTACGATTCACCGACGGCCGGACTCGATCCGATCACGGCCCACACCATCATGGCGCTGATCGTAAAGGAGCGGGACGCGAACAATACGACGGCCCTGGTAGTGACTCATCGCTATCAGGACGGGAATCTGGTCGCGAACTTCCGCTACAATCCGAACAGTGGCCATCTGGATCCCGTTGGACAGGAAGGCACGAATACCATCTTCATGGTGATGAAGGAAGGCCGTCTGGTATTTGAAGGCAGCCAGGACGAACTTGAGGCCTGCACGGATGCCTACGTAGTGAAGTTCGTGAAAAAGCCGCAACTGGAAGCTGCGTAAGAATTTATGGCATCACACGAAAAAGTCGAGTGGGCGAAGCTCAAGACCGGCATCCTGGCGTCAGTTGCAATGACGATCACGGCGGTGCTGATTTTCCTGCTGACCGGCAACGGGAGCATGTTCGAGCACCAGGTGATGATCAAGACCTTCATGTCGGATTCGGCCGGGATGGCGGAGAACGCACCGGTCAGACTCAGCGGCATTCTGGTGGGCCATATCAAGCAGGTTGTGTTGTCAGGATCGAAGAATCCGAAGCGCACGGTGGAAGTGGACATGGTGGTGCCGGAGAAATACCTGCAGCAGATTCCGGAAGACTCGCAGGCGGCGATCAGTGCGGCTAATCTGCTGGGCGATAAGTACATTAACATCACCCACGGCACCCATGCGAAGCATGTGGAGGACGGCGGGGAAATCGCCGCAGTGGAAACTCAGGACGTTCCGGAGATACTGGCTCAGAGCTCGAGTCTGCTTTCGCAGTTTCAAACCATACTTGGCCGGCTGGACGGGTTGCTGGGTGTGGTTGAAAGCGGCAAAGGAAATTTGGGCAAGCTATTCAAGGACGATGCGCTGTACGACCGTCTGACGGCGACGGCGGGTGAAGTGGAGCAACTGGTAAAAGACGTCCACAATAGCAACGGCACAATGAGCCATTTGCTGTACGACCCGGAGTTCTTTAACGATATACGGAGGCCGATTCAGCGTCTCGACGACATGCTGGCAGAGGTTCAGCAAAAGAAGGGTTCGGCTGGTAAATTTCTTTACGATCCGCAATTGCACGACGAAACGCTGGCTACTATTAAAGACGCCCGTGCGGGAATTGCCGATGCAAAGAAGATGCTGGACGATCTGAACGCCGGCAAAGGCACTGCTGGCAAACTGCTTAAGGACGACGAGATTGCGAATCAACTCGATCAGATTGGCAGGAAGATCAACGTGGCGATAGACAAGATCAATTCAGGCCAGGGAACCATTGGACAACTCATGGTAAATCCACAGCTTTACGATTCCGTGAACACAACTTCGGTCGAATTCAACAAAGTGCTGAAGGATTTTCAGGCAAATCCGAAGAAGTTTCTGGCCATCCGGCTGACCTTGTTTTGACGAGTGAGCTTTCATCAATCCGCGTCATTTTTAACGCCGACGATTTCGGCTTCACACGGGATGTGAACGAAGGAATCGTGGAAGCCCATCGCATCGGGGTGCTGAAGGCAACCACGCTGATGGCCAACGGTGCGGCTTTCGAGCATGCAGTGGCTCGTGCGAGAGAGATTCCCACGCTTGACGTTGGTGTCCATCTGGTAATGGTGCAGGGAAACAGCGTCATGTCGCCAGAGCGCGCGTTGCCCGCAACACTGCAGGATTTGGCGTGCGCTCTGATGCGCCGGGAACTTGCGGTGTACGACGAGGCACGCGCTCAGGTCCGCAAGATTGTGGGCGCCGGGATTCAACCCAGCCACATTGATACTCACAAACATACGCACCTGTTTCCACCGGTGCTCGATGCCGTGGCACGCGTAGCAAGAGAGTTCGGAATACCGTGGGTGCGGCGGCCTTTCGACTACGGCACAAGTCGGGGTGCAGGAATCGCGAAGCAACTGGTCACAACCGGCATGAAGCTCATGCGGCCGCGCTTTAACGATGCACTGCGGGACCTGCGGATGACGGATTATTTCACGGGCTTTCAAGTTACGGGAAAACTGGGTACGGCAGAGATGATCGAAACTCTGGAGCGGTTACCTCCGGGTTTGACCGAGTTCATGTGCCATCCTGGGAAGTGCGGGCCGGAATTACAAAATGCACCGACAAGACTGAAAGAGAGCCGAGCCGTCGAACTCGCGGCCCTAACGTCGGCAGATGTAAAGCGTGTGATTGAGCGCCGCGGGATCGAACTGACGGATTATCGGTCGGCACTTATTGGCTGGTGACTTGTCCCGATTCAGTTTTCGACCGGATCTCGCTGCACGTGGTCGACAACAAGGATCCTCGCGGTGCTCGTCCGCGGTGTGAGCCGGAGTCCCAGTTGCTCCTGCAAGGCAGTGAATATCGATGCCTTCTGAGTGGAGTCGACAGCCGTCCCCTCGCGCGCCCACTCCAGTGTGAAGTTGTAGGCGCCGTCAATTCCGGTTTTGTCGATGACCGGCCGGTCCAGTTTGGCGAGGCCGGCTAGTCTGTCCGCAAGACCGGACATGGAGACGGCGCGTCCCGTTAGACGTCCTTCGTCAAAGATGAAAGCTCCGTCGTCACCAGGGCTTCCAGGACTGAGCTTGAGAGGTTTCTTCGATACTTCCAGTGGGTACACTTTGAATGGCTTACTTTCGTAGTGAGTTTTCAACCCGAATCGTTCGGCGAGCAGCGTTTGCAGCATCCTCCGAAGTTGTTCGCGCGTGGTCTCCGCCGGAAGGGTAGCGTTGATATCGAACTTGTCATCGTCGAGCCAGCCTGGACCGGACAAAAGGTAATCTCTGCCTGTGGGTATTCCGAAGGCGGATTCGATATATTCCCGGATGGAAGTGTTCTCGCCGGTGAACCTGCCGCTGGTGCGATTGATCGAGGATCTATTCACTCCGCTTATATTTCGCCTGACAGAGGCGACTTCAAAGGACGGCGGAGGGGCTTGAGCGGACACGGCGGTCAGCGGACCGAAGATTAGACAAGCAACGATGACTCGGCGCAGGTGCACACTCGGATGACGCTCTGGTTGTCGTAAGCGTGTATGGGCTTTTATCTTGTCAGCGAGAAGTTGACTTCGATCTCCGTTACAACTTCCACTGCGACCCCGTTGAGAAGCGTCGGCTGATAACGCCATTGGCGCACGGCGCTAAGTGCGGCTTCCACCAGCAGGGGCGGGCCAGCCACAACCCGCAGATTGCGGATACTGCCGTCGGCGGCTATGATCGCTTCCAGCTTCACGACACCCTCCGAACGCGCGACCCTCGCCAGCGCAGGATACGCCGGACGCGGACCGAATACCAACCTGGCGGCTTCAACACCTCCGCCGACCTTCAGCGGGCCAGTCTGCGTTTGTTTGACGACCGGGGTTGTAGATGCTGGCGGCACTGCATTTCCGGGAGGGAGAGTAGTTGAGCCACCGAACGGCATCGGGCCGGCGAGTGAACTGATTGACTGCCCTATCCAGCCAGCGGAATCGGTATCCGTGGAGGGCATGTCAATTTGTCTTGCCGTGTTGTTTTGAAAACTCGGGGCGACGAAAACGGGACGCAGATATGTTGTCGGTGCGCTCGGAGCGTTTGCATTTGGCGCAGTGCGGGGAGGTGGTGGTGGCTGATTGATCCACGTTCGGATCAAGTGCGGCGCGGGCGGCTCCGGCATTCGAAGGACCTCCGTGTGCAGCAGCGGAAGGATCAGCAGGATCGTCACCGCGAGGCATTGCAGCGACAACGACGCGGCGATCGACCATGGATTGCGCTTGTAATCCCGCGACTGTATGAAAGTTTGTTCGAACATCTCGCCCTCCTGGTGGATCTGACACCGGGAGAGACGCGAATGTTCCGGGGGACTGTTTTAGTTAACCGCCGACGAGGACGACTCCGGCCAACACAATCATGGCTCCGGCCGCTCTCCGCGTACTGATTTGTTCGTGCAGGATGAATTTTGCGAGCAGTGTTTCGAGCACGTAGCTGGCGGCTGACGCGGGCACGGCGAAGCTGAGCGGTTCCCGCTGCACCAGCGCCATGAATGCGAAAAACGATAGTGCATTGCCGGCCACACCGAGTATCAGCAGACGACGCCGCGCGATGGTGTGCAACAGGCGAGCGAAACCCCCCGCGCTGACCGATTGCTCTCCGGCCTGCTTCATCTCGTAACTTTGCAACAGGTCGCTGGCAACCGTGGCGACGACGATCAGAATGACGAGAAGCCACTTCATTCCGGATCACCTGCGGGGGGCTGAGACGGCGTGGTGGTGCGGGAGGTTGTGCCGACGAGCATGGCGCCCACAAAGATCAACAACGTTCCCAACCATCGTTGATGGCTTACCGTTTCGTGAAGAAAGACTTTCCCGATGAATACCGAGAAGACGTAACCGATCGCCGTGACGGGCAACACGAAGCTGAGGTCCGCAAGGCTTAGCAGTGCCATGCGGGTCAGCAGCGCGAAGATGAGGGCCGCTATCCCGAGTGCGACGTATGGGTTTAGCATCGCGCGCAGGTAGAGCGCAGGATTCATCGACATCTGTTCGGGGACGTGTTTCATACCCCACGCCATGGAGGAGTTGCCGCCCGCTTTGAGCGCGAGGAAGAGCAGCAGTACAGCGTATGTCTTGATCATTGGTGACGAGCCGGATCGCTGTTTGTGGTTCATTTGCCGTCCAGCCGTTGCAGAAGTTTTTGCGCCTCACTGCGAGGGGGATCGTCGGGTGTGAGGCCGGCCTGCAGATAGTCATGCAGCAGGTTTCGCGCCTGCTCCGGATGACGGTGATTCTCGATATTGGTTCGCGCCTGTGCCAGCGCGATGCTGGGCTTTTTGGGAGCCAGTCTTCTGGCTTGATCGAACAGACGGTCGCTTTCGTCTAAGCGGCCGCGTTTTGCAACGAAACGAGCCAGATCGACCGCGCGGCCGGCTTCTGTCGGCGCCAGTTCCATGGCGCGGCGCAGGTGGGACTCGGCGGCGGCGTAGTCATTCCGCTTTTCGGCGATTTGGGCTTCTTCAAACTCGTACTCCGGGGGCCGTTCGGTGGCAATACTGTTTGCCGCAGCCTCCGCCTTATCGAGACCGCCACCGAGAATGCCAGGGGCGTTGAGGTAGAAATCGAAGAGATCGTTCTTCGCCTCTCGATTGTGCGGATCGAAGGCAATGGCGCGCTCGAAACACTGACGTGTACGGCTCGCATAGGCGATGGCCATGGGCGAGTTACTCGTCTCAGCGCGACGTCCCCACGTGCGGCCAAGCCAGAGTTCAGCTTCGGAGCTGTGTGGGCTGATATTCAGAGTTTTCTCGAACGAATCGGTCGCCTTCTTATAGTCGCCAAGCATGAAGTAATCCTTGCCGGCCAAGAGATAGTTCGTGGCGTCCGGCGCTCTGTCCTGAGCGAGGAGATGGAGGGAGTTTTCGTACTCAGTGCGTTGATAAAGCTCGGTGGCCCGGGTGACGATTTCCGGGGATGCCGCAAGTGAGGTCGCGATCACGATGGCAGCCACAACACAGGTGGTGGGCGTAATGGAAGTTGTAGCGTGCGCTAACCGGGGCGCGAAACGCAGGAGGCTGCGCAGTTTATGCATGGAAAGACAGAGAAAGTGGATCTGCTTCCAGTGTAGGGCAATGCGGCCGCCGCCATTCCGCGTGGTTGTCAGATTAGGCGGAAGGCTGGTTCATGCGTGCATAGCGGATCTGCGGCCAGAGCATCGCCCGTGGCTTCAAAAGCGCGGGAACGGGAGCCTCCGCAAAGCATGTGATACTGACAAATCCCGCATCGGCCCTCGAACCGAGTGGGATCGTGGAGGGACTGAAAGATGTCGGAGTTTCGATAGATGTCGACGAGGCTATCCTGGCGAACGTTTCCGGTGACCAGAGGCAGAAATCCCGCAGGGCAGATGTCACCTGTATGCGACACAAAGACGATGCCGTGTCCGTCGCGAATTCCAAAGCTTCGATATGCGCCGCTTTTCTTAATCTCTTCCGCTGACATGCCTTCGGAACGCATTTGTTCGAGTGCCACGCGGCGGTATGAGGGCGCTTCGGTGGTCGCCACAATAAAAGGGGCGACACGGGACGTCCGGTAGATCCACTGCATGAGGGTTTCGGCTTCCTCCGGCGCCAGCGGCTGCAGCACTTTACCGCGCCCGACGGAGATCAGAAAGAACAGGCTCCAGCGTGCTACGCCAACGGATTTCATCAACTCATACACAGCGGGCAGATCGGAGGCCGTCTCCGCGGCAATAAGTGTGTTTACCTGCAGCGGTATTTCGAGTTCCTGCGCCCAGCGCATAGCCTTCATTGTGAGATCAAACGTACCCGGTACGCCACGAATGGCGTCGTGCCGTTCGGCCGTTGCCGCGTCGAGGCTCAAGCCCAAACCTTCCACCCCGTGCTCTTTCAGGCGCACCAGGATCTCGCGTGTGAGGGCTGGCGTTGCGGCAGGTGTAATGGAAACCGCAATTCCCAGTTTCCGCGCTTCGTCGATCAGTTCGAAGAGATCGGGCCGGGTCAGCGGGTCGCCGCCAGTCAAAATCAGTTGCGGCTTCGGGTCACCAAAATCGAGAATCTGATGCAGGAAGGCCACACCCTCTTTGAAGGTGAGTTGGTTGGGATCAGGAGTGGGAGCCGCTTCGGCGCGACAGTGACGGCAGGCGAGCGCACAAGCTCTTGTGGTCTCCCAGTAGACGTTAACGGGGGTTTTGGCGTAATCCCGCGGCGCGTGATGCATTGCGTGGCCGGATTGTCGCGTTGCGGAAGAGTGCACGTTCATCTGTTGGCACTTCGAGTTCCTTGCGCTATTTCCCTGAAAACACTAGGCAGTCTGGCAGCTGATCGACCCATATTTAGCCTTTTGGCGCTATTCTATAGCCAGATTGCGTCAGATAGCGCTTTTTGCGGGTTTTCCCATTAGCTGATTGAGGTTAGATTTGAGTAACACCCGCACTGGTCAGCGTGTTCTGGATGATCGTAGCCGGGTTCAAGGTGCTGTTTTGTGTGGCGTTTGACTGCATAGTAGCGAGGAACTGGCTGATCACTTGACTATTGCTCGTCGCGCTGCTCGCTGAGGCACTGGAAGGGGCCGAGTCTGTTGCGCCTTGAGCGTGATGATGGTGTCCATGATGTTCTCCGACTGCCTTCGCCAGGTCTTGAAGATTCGGCAATTGAGCGGAAGTTGAGGCAGTTGAGAAGTCGGTGGACAGCTGGGTGAGTTGGGCGGCCTGTGTCGTGTTGCCACTCGCCAGGGCGGTTTGCGACGCCGTTTGCAGGTTGGCGGCAATTTGCTGGGTAACTTGCTGATATTGGGTGGGATTCGTTTGCTGAAGCTGCTGAAGTGTGCCTGCGAGCTGAGCAAATGAAGAAAGCTGACCTGAATCGGGTATTTGCGTAGGCGAAACTGTGCCAAGACTGGTCAGATTGCTTGCAGTCGTGTTGTTTGTAATCAGGCTGGCAGGAAGCAGGGACTGAAGCAGTCCGCCGGCGAGACTTGCGATCGGACTCATGCCTGTCTATCGGCGGACGCCGGGCTTTTGTTTAGGCTAACGGTGGCAGCGGTTTCATAAGTGAGGAGATCGGTCGATCGGGTCGGATGAGAAGCCAGCAAAGCGCAGCCACAAAGTAGAGGCCGGCCAAAACATAAAGCGGTATTGCCCAGTTGGAAAACCATCGGACGAGATAGGCGAGAACGATAGGGCTGAGAAACCCACCAATGTTCCCCGACGTGTTCATCGCCGCACTGAGAACTCCCGCCCGGCGCTCCCCGATATCAATGCAGCTTGCCCAGCTTGGCGCCAGGGTGAACATAGACGCCGCAGTGGAGATCCCGATCAGGACACCGGCTGTTCGCGCACTATCCGAACCGGCCGCAATCACCATGGTGACGCCCGCGATGGCGTAGCCAGCAAAACCGACCGAACAGCGCCCGAAGCGCGTGCCAAAGCGCGTGGTCATCCAATCGGTCGTCAAGCCCCCGAAGATATCGGCGAACACACTAAGCATAAGTGGAAAGCCTGAGAAGAGCGCAAGTTCAGCCTTCGAAAAATGGCGCACGTCCGCAAGGTAAGTGGGTAGCCAAGTGATGAGAAAGTAAAACCCATAAGTGTTCGCCACGTACATCAGGCACAGAAACCAGGAGCTGGGATGGCGAAAAACAGCCGCGAACGAACCTCTGTCGTGACTTTCATGCGGCGAAAGATTCCTTTCGCGGAGGATCATATCGCGCTCGTCAGGATGGACCGAGGCGTGGTCTCCAGGCTCATCGCGGAACCAGTGATACCAGCCCGCCGCCCAGAAGAAACCGATAGTGCCACAGGCGACGAATATCTGGCGCCATGAGAGAAACGCGGTCATCCACAAAACCAGGGCGGGCGTGAGGGCACCGGAAAGGTGAGCGCCAGCGAAGAAGACGCCCTGCACAATACCTCGTTCACGCGCCGGAATCCAGCGGGAAAACACACGTGCGGCGTTCGGCCATGTGCCCGCTTCGCCAATGCCGAACAGGAACCGCAGCACCAGGAGGGACGGGTAGCTAAATGCGGTCGCGGTGAGAATTGTAAATGCCGACCACCAAGCGACGATTCGCGTTACGACGGCCCGACTGCCGATCCGGTCCGCCCACCACGCCGTAGGGATTTCAAATGCGGCGTAGGCCAGGGTGAAGGCGCTGAAAACGTAGCTCATCTGCACCTGGGTGAGGTGAAATTCCTTCGAAATGGAAGGCGCGAGAACCGAGATACAAACGCGGTCGAGGTATGTCAGCGCCGCCAGGGAAGCTGCAATGCCGACTAGCTTGTAGCGGACGGGGAACCGGTTAGCGCCAACAGTGGGCATTGAGCCAGCATACTGTTATGGCTCCATCTCTGCAAGATTCAGGTGACTGGAGGGTGCGCCGCATCAAAAGGCGGGGAGCGTTTAGCCGAAGATGCGGCCAACCCGAGCGTACATGCGCTTAGGTAACCGTTGGTTCCTGGTGGGTCCTGGGCGTTTTTACAAAACTCCGGTGGCGCGGGTTGGCTTGGGCCAACCCCGCGGGCAGAGTGACAAATCTGCCCCGAGGCAAGCGGAAGCGCCTGCCCCACATCTGCAACACATGATGCGGCGGGGTTTTGGTCTCGCCAAACGCGGCCACAAAGATACTCTGTTGTCAAAGAACAATCGGCCAGAGCCCTTGACCGGGAAGACACCTGTTGCAACGGTCGACCGTGCGGCCCAACTGGGTATCGTCGTCTGGGTCAGTAAGGAGACGGCCTGTGGAACCCGACTGAAAAGTACCACGAAGCACGGCGGAACGGGTGCGGCAGTAGCGGCCACCGAGTGCTGGTGAACGGAGCTAACTCGCTTTACAATCAGTAGGAACAAGAGTTTTCCGCAATCGTTGTGACTCCGGATACAGCCTCGTACGGCGCGGCGCGAAGACAGGAGTACCATGCGGAAAGGAAAACAGTCTGTCATTGCCCTGCAATCGATTTGAAACAGAGCATTGCTACGGTTAGAGTGAAAAACTGAATGTCGACCTTCAACAAATGCATTGTTATCACCGCAGTCCTGTATACGGCGCTAGCCAGTGCACAGATGCTGACGCCTGTGTGGACGGAAGTTGGCGAGCATGGCTCGGTTGCGCGCGTGGTGGTGAATGCGACAGGTGACTGCCCTTCCATCAACGTGGACGGTGCGGCCATGAGGATGGTGGTACGGTTGCCGGTGCCGGACGGGCTTCGACCGGCGTGCGAGCTTCAGATACCCGCATCGGCGCGGACCGCGTCTGTGAGCGGAAAACCGCTGGCGCTGCCCCATGCGGATCCGGCGCGGGTTGTCGTCATCGGCGATACAGGATGCCGTATTAAAGGTGCCGCGGTCCAAAACTGCAACGATCCGGCGAAATGGCCGTTCCAGCGCGTGGCAAGCAGCGCGGCGGGGTCCAAACCGGACCTTGTTGTGCATGTGGGAGATTACCTCTATCGGGAAGAGCCGTGTCCGGCCGATATGCAGGCCAATTGCGGCGGCACTCCGGTGGGAGACACCTGGGCGGCGTGGAATGCCGACTTCTTCGCTCCGGCAAAGGACTTGCTCGCGGGGGCGCCGTGGGCGTTTTCGCGGGGGAATCACGAATCGTGTGCGCGATCCTGGCGCGGGTGGTTCTATTATCTGGACCCGCGCGCATTCGGCGGCACGTGTGACGGGTTCAGCGCTCCGTACACGGTGAAGCTCGGCAAGTTTGAACTGGTGATGTTCGATTCTTCATCGGCCACGGAAAAGGATCTGGATCCGAAGAGTGAAGCGCTTTATTCGGCGGAACTGAAGACTGTCCAGGCAGAGCATGCGTGGTTCGTACTGCATCACCCGCTTTGGGGACTGAAGACCGCTGCGGGGGCCGAACCTGGTGCGCCGCCGACCGAATCGCCAACGGAAGTGACGAAGGCATGGGATAAGGCACCGCTGAAAGGGGTCGATCTGATCGTCTCGGGGCATACGCATCTGTTCGAATTGTTGTCGTTCGATCAGGGCCGCCCGCCGCAGCTCGTTGCGGGCGACGGCGGCACGGATATGGCGGCGGCGTTGCCTGAGAAAATCTCGGGACTGAAGTTAAGCGGCGCGACGCTGCTTTCGGGGCAGGACGCTCATGAATTCGGCTACACGGCCTTCACGAAGACTGCGGCCGGATGGCAGTTGGCGCTGACCAGCACCACCGGACAGGTGATTCGGTCGGCAAAACTGCCGGTTGTCATGAGTAAGTAGACCGGCAAGTAGACAACCCGGGATTCTGTCGGGAGTTGTTATCATCATGCAATGGCTGAACCGTTGCCTCGTCGCGCGTTTGCCGCTGGCATTGCCGCGCTCGTTCTACTGACATCCGTTTCATTCGCACAAAGCCGCGAAACCTACAAACTCCGTCTCAGCCCCGTGTCCATGGACGCGGCGATGAAGGTCAATATCGCAGGTTCTGGCAGCGGGTCGGCGGTGCTGACGGGCAACAAGCTCACGGTGAATGCAACTTTCGATGGCCTGCTTTCTCCGGCGACCACGGCGCAGATTCATCGTGGATCGGCGACAGGCGTGCGCGGGCCGGTGATTCTCGATCTTAAGGTGTCGAGCGCGCTGAGCGGCAGCGTGACTGGAACCTTCGACCTGGCAGCGGACCAGCTGGAGAGCTTGCGTAAAGGTCGGCTCTACGTGCAAATTGCCAGCGAGAAAGCGCCAGATGGAAACCTTTGGGGGTGGCTGCTGCAGTGACCGGACGATATCAATTTGTGGCCATGGTGGCCGCGGGGCTGATCGGCGGCGTGTGGATGGTGACCGCTCAGCAAGCGACTCCGCTGGGAGGATTTACCGCACAGCAGGCCGCAGCCGGACGAACCGTGTATGACGCTAGCTGCGCAAGCTGTCATATGCCCGAGTTAAACGGTCGGGGTGAAGCTCCGCAACTGGCAGGTTCGCAATTCATGAATATGTGGGGCAAGCGGTCCGTGCACGATCTGCTCGCGTTTACTCAGGCTGCCATGCCCCCACTGAACGCGGGCAGCCTTTCAGAATCCGATTACCTCAATGTGACTGCTTTTATATTGCAGGCGAATGGCGGAAGGGCCGGGGAGCAGCCGCTGACTGCGGCTTCGACTTTTATGCTTTCAAGTGTGGCGACCGGTGTAGTGACGCTGGCACAGGCCGGAGGGACGAATCCCGGCGGGCGTGGCGCGGCGGCTGGAAGCGGCGGAGGCGGGCGATTTGGACGTGGAGGAGTCGCACCGGCGCGCGGCCTTACGGTGACGGGTTCGGTGAAGAACTATGTGCCGGTGACCGAGGAAATGCTGCGGCATCCCGATCCAGCCGACTGGCTCATGATCCGGCGGAACTATCAGGCATGGAGCAATAGTCCGCTTTCGCAGATCACCACAACCAATGTGAAGAATCTGCAGCTGCAGTGGGTCTGGGCGATGGATGAAACCGGCGCGAACGAGGCCACGCCGATCGTCCATAACGGAACCATGTTCCTGGCTAATACGAGCAACATTGTGCAGGCGCTCGATGCACGCTCCGGAGATCTGATCTGGCAGAACCAGGTGGGGCCGACCGTGGGCGTAGGTGGCACCATCGCCATGCGAAGTCTGGCCCTCTACGGCGACAAGGTATTCGTTTCCACCACTGACGCACACATGGTGGCGCTTAATGCGACCACAGGCAAGCTGGTGTGGGATACGCCGATATCGACGAAGACGAAGGATTTCACAACTACCAGCGGTCCGATTGTGGTGCATGGCAAGGTGATCGAAGGATTGACCGGCTGCACGCTCTATCGCGAGGAAAATTGTTACATCAGTGCGTTCGATGCGGAGACCGGGAAACAATTGTGGCGCTTCAACACGGTCGCCCGCGACGATCAACCCGGCGGCGACACGTGGAACAATTTGCCCAATATGTTTCGTGCCGGTGGCGACGCGTGGATCACGGGCAGTTACGATCCGGATCTCAACCTGACTTACTGGGGCGTGGCGCAAGCGAAGCCCTGGCTGCGGGCGACGCGCAATACGGGCGGCGAGAAGGCGCTCTACTCGAGTTCCACGCTGGCACTGAATCCGGATACCGGAAAGCTGGTTTGGTATTTCCAGCACACGCCGGGTGAGTCGCTGGATCTTGACGTAGTTTTCGAACGCGTATTAATCGACCAGGGCCAGCAGAACATTCTGCTGACGGTCGGGAAAGACGGGATTCTTTGGAAGCTGGACCGCAAAACCGGCAAGTATCTTGACCTGAAAGAAACTATGTTCCAGAACGTGTTCGCCAATATCGACAGGGTGGCGGGGACCGTGCAGTATCGAAGCGAAATTCTGGAGCAGAAAACGGAAGAGTGGCTGCAATCTTGTCCCAGCACGGAGGGCGGCCACAACTGGCAGGCGACCAGCTACCATCCCGAAACGGGCGCGTTGATTATTCCGCTAAGCCAGAGTTGCGGCGAAGTGCGTGGGCGTGCTGTGAACCTGCAGGAAGGCGGCGGCGGGACCGGCGACCGGCGGTTCTTCGAAATGCCCGGGACCGATGGCAATCTCGGCCGGCTCGCTGCATTCGACGTCAGGACAATGAAAGAGCTTTGGCACTTCGAGCAGCGAGCGCCCTTCCTGACTGCGGCCCTTTCCACGGCCGGCGGCGTTGTATTTGTGGGCGATTTGGACCGAACTTTCAAGGCTGTGGATGTGAAGACCGGCGCGATCCTTTGGAAGACGCGGCTGGGAACAACAGTGCAGGGTTTCCCTGTTTCGTTCAGCATCGGCGGGAGGCAGTACATCGCGGTGACAACCGGAAATGGCGGCGGGAGTCCGCGAGTGGGGCCGAGCGTGATCGCACCGGACATTCGTACACCGCCGAGCGGCAATTCGCTCTACGTGTTCGCATTACCGGACAGGAACTAAAATCGTTCTTTGCGTCTCTCCGATTTCGATTACCACCTCCCCGAAGAATTGATCGCGCAGGAACCTCCTGCGGAACGCGATGGCGCGCGCATGCTGGTGCTGCATCGCGCAACTCAGCGTTGGGAAGATCGGCGATTTCGCGATCTGCCGGAATATTTGGCGACGGGCGATTGCCTGGTACTCAATGACTCCCGCGTGCTGCCTTCGAGGCTATTTGGGCAGCGTGAGAATGGCGAGTGCGAAGTCATGTTGCTGGAGCCGGTTTCCGCGGATGCGCGCGAGTGGCGCGCGTTGGTCCGGCCGGGGCGAAAACTGCGGACGGGGGCGATAGTGCGCTTCGACGATTCCTTCTCGGCGGAGATCGTGGCGCAGGGGGAACGCGGGGAACGCACCGTGCGTTTCAAGGGCGATGCAGACGTTTACTCCGGAATTGAACGCCTGGGACACATGCCGCTGCCGCCGTACATCAAGCGACAGGATCGCGTGGAGGATCGCGAACGTTATCAGACGGTGTTCGCGCGGGAGCGTGGATCGGTCGCCGCACCAACTGCCGGGTTGCACTTCACTGGGGAGATGCTGAACCGTTGTGAGCGGGCCGGAGCTCAAGTCGCTCGTGTGACTTTGCATGTGGGTCTCGGCACGTTCCAGTCGATGGATCGCGAAGATTTCGAAAATCACAAGTTGCACTACGAGCGATATTCGATCAGCGAAGAGACGTGGCGCAAGATCAGCGCTGCGAAACGTGTAGTGGCCGTCGGGACGACCAGCGTCCGGACAATTGAATCGGCCATGGCAAGTGGTGAGAGATCAGGTCTGACGAATCTGTTTCTGCATCCGGGCACTGGTGGAGGTCAGTTCCATCGGGTTGGCGCAATGCTCACAAATTTCCATCTGCCGCGCACGAGCCTGCTCTTGCTCGTCTGTAAGTTCGCCGGTACGGAGTTCGCGATGGCGGCTTACCAGCACGCAGTTGAAGAGCGGTATCGCTTCTTTTCCTACGGCGATTGCATGCTGATTGTGTGATTCGATCATCCGACCTGTTCGATGGGGTAGCCGCCTTCCCGCAATGCTGCGATGATCTCGTCCGCGTGTTCACGACCGCGGGTTTCGAGCGTGAGTTCAACCGCGGATTCGCCGAGATTTACGCCGTAATGCGAACGATCATGCACGATGCTCATGATATTGGCGCGGCGCTCCGCAATCACTCCGAGGACTTTATACAGCGCGGCTGGCTGATCGGGAGTTCGTATGCGCAGACGAACCAGGCGGCCATCTTTGACCAGTCCGCGTTCGATAATGCGCGAAAGGAAGTTGACGTCGATGTTGCCGCCAGAGATGACGACCGCCGTTCGCAAGCCTTTCAGCGATGTCTTGTGATTCAGCAGGGCTGCAGCGGGCGCAGCACCAGCGCCCTCAGCCACCGTCTTCTCACGTTCCAGCAGGAGCAGTATCGCGTTGGCGATTTCTTCTTCGTCGACGGTGACGATCTCGTCCACATACTTCTCGACCAGCGGCAGAGTGTGAACCCCAGCGCGGCGCACAGCGATGCCATCGGCAATCGTGGCCGCAGGCGGCAGTGTTACGGGAGTATGGGCGGCAAGCGACGCCTTCATCGAAGGAATTCGTGCCGTCTCAACACCGACTATCTTTATATTTGGTTTGCTTTCCTTGACTGCGCAGGCGATACCGCCGATGAGCCCGCCCCCTCCGATCGGGACGACGATTGCTTCAAGATCAGGTTGCTGTTCGAGGAGTTCGAGGCCGATGGTTCCCTGACCGGCAATGATCGCGTCGTCGTCGAAGGCATGCACAAAGGTGAGATTCTGTGCTTTGCGAAGTCGCTCGGCTTCCTCGCTGGCCTCATCGAAGTTGTTCCCAAAGAGGATGACTTCAGCTCCGTAGTTCTTCGTGGAAGAGATCTTGATGAGCGGCGTGCCAACAGGCATGCAGATTTTCGAGCGAATTCCAAGCCGCGTGGAGTGATAGGCAACGCCCTGGGCGTGGTTGCCGGCCGACGCGGTGACAACTCCACGGCTGCGTTCCTCCGGGCTGAGGGAAAGCAGCTTGTTCACTGCGCCGCGCTCCTTGAATGAACCCGTCATCTGCAGGTTTTCAAGCTTGAAGTAGACCTTATTGCCGGTGAGGCGGCTAAAGGTTTCCGAGTAGGCGCAGGGAGAGAGAAAGACTGAATCACCTATGGTCTGGCGGGCGGCGCGAATGTCTGCGAGTGTAATCATGCTGACAACGCCACGGTAACATGATTCTGAAAATGGACGACCACGCAGTCATGAAATGATAACGATCCTATGGTAGATTCTGTCAAGGAGATCGATTGATGACCACACAGGAAGTCGCACAGAAACTGGTGGACCTTTGCTCGCACGGCAAATTTCAGGAAGCTACGGAGGCGCTTTACTCGCCCGACATCGTGAGCATGGAAGCTGGCGCGCCTCCCGGACAGTCGCGCGAATCGAAAGGCATCGATGCTGTGAAAGGTAAGGGCGCATGGTGGGCGGCCAACCATGAGGTCCACTCACTCAATGTAGAAGGTCCGCTGGTTGCAGGTTCTCACTTCTCCGTGACCTTCAAAATGGACGTCACGTTCACGCCGCAGAGCAAACGATTCACCATGGAAGAGGTAGCCGTTTACAAAGTCGTCGACGGCAAGATCGTATACGAGGAATTCTTCTACAGCATGTAACGCGTTGGCGGCTGCTAAATCGCCGGAGCTTTGACGCCCAGTTCCTGCAAGAGCGCCTTAGCTTTGTACACAACCGTCAGCGCTTCGGTAATTCCCTGCGTTGCTACATGCACGGCCCGCGCCTGCTCGTCGGTGTAGAGGAAGACCTCAGGCAGGCTTTCAAGATTGCCGTCAAAGGTAACTCCGATCAACTCGCCCGCGGGATTCACGACCGGGCTGCCATAGTCGCCGCCACCGATATCTGCCGTGGAGACAAAGTTAAGCGCCGCAACAGGGTCGAGTTTGTCCTTCGCATCGATCCATTGCTTTGTCACCTGGTACGGCCCATCGTTGTTCTTGCGATAATAGAGTCCGCTGAAAGTGGCCGCAAACGGCGCCGGGAGGCCCGCGCGGTCTGTGTAGCCATGCACCACGCCAAACGCCAGACGCGGTGTCGACGTGCCGTCGGGATAATCGGCCGTGCCGAACAGGCGGAAGCGATACGCTGCGATTTTCTCCGCAGCGGAGGCCTCAAGCGATCCAATCGTGTCTTCGTACTCCTTCTTGATCTTGTCGGCGGGCGGTTCCAGCGTCAGCGCCAGTTTGATGAGCGGATCGTCGGACTTCGCTACTGCGTCCTTCGTGTTCAGGCTCGCGCGGAATGCAGGATCGCCGAGCTTCGAGGCCTTCACCATGGTCGCAGCGGATTCCGCCGTCGTCTTGCCGGTAAGGAATGCTTTGAGGTTGATTTCTTTGATATCAGGCGGTCCGCCGCGACCACCGGGGCCGCCAGGACCAGGTCCCATGCCCATACCACCAGGATCGCCCCCAGGGCCGCCACCGCGGCCCCCTCTGCCACCACCACCGGGGCCACCGCCCCGTCCGCCACCACCAGTAGCCGCCAGGTTGACGGTCTTAAGTTCATCGAGGTACTGAGTGAGCATCGCAGTTTCAACCGCTTCGTTGACGATCAGATCCTGATCGACCGGCTGGCCACGCACAACTTCGCGCGCAATCTTGAAGAGGGCCGATCCCGGCGCCGCTTCTTCTTCGAGAATTTGGTAGTTGGTATCCTGTCGTCCCCACTTCTTATATGCGGCATCGACTTCATCCCAAACCTTAGCAGCATCCATCCCAAGCTTTGGATTGCCTTCCACCGCTCGACGAATCTTGAGATCGAACGCGGTCTTCCGCGTGACCAGGCGGTCGTCACGCAGGCCGATGACCTTGCCGGCAACCGTTTTGTACTCCGCAAGAAATGTAGTAAGCGTTGCGAGGGCCGCAGCCTGATCCGGTCCACCCTTCGCCACCATCGCACTGAGTGTGGTCACGCGGGGCTGCAGGCGGGAGATTTTTCGTGGCAGAGAAGTGTCGCGTAGAAACGCCAGTTCGCCCGCCGTAATCACACGAGACGTGGGGCCGGGGTTTCCGGAAGTGATGACGACATCGCCGTCTTGAATCGGAGTGTTATTCCACTTCAGGAAATGGGGTGTGGCGGCGGGCTGGCCGTTCTCGTACGCCCGGAGAAACGCAACGTCGAGGCCATAACGAAGATATGAAATGCTGTCGCGTTCACGGCCGAAGAAGGCCAGGGTGCGTTCAGGCGCGAAGACCAGGCGGAGATCGGAATAACGCTTGTATTGATACAGGTCGTAGCGGCTGCCGGAGAAGAGCCGGATCACCGTGCAGACGTTGTGTGTCTTCGCCGCGCAGTCGCTCTCCACTTTGGCGATGTTGACGTTGCGGTCGCGCAGGACCTGCGGGGAAGCGGCAAGATCTTTCGCCAGGCCTTTCGCTGTATCGTCGCTCTTTGTCGCTGCCGCGCCTTTCACCTGCACGGTGACGTCTTCCATGCTCAGAAGCACGCTGGCGTCGAGACCCGGGCAGGGGAGTTCGGCGGATTGCGAGGCGGCGTAGAAGCCGTCGTTCAAATAATCGTGATCTTTGGCAGTGAGCTTGGCGATACAGCCAGCGACGAGATGCTGGTTCGTGAGAACCAAACCATGGGCCGATACGAATGAAGCAGAACCCGCGCCATTAGCCAGACGCAGGGTCGAGAGGCGAAGGTTATCGGCGTCGGCAGTGGCGAGTTCCAGCGAATGCCTTTGCTTCAGCGGATCACCGCTGGCTCCGGCAGCTCCGCTTGGGCCTGTCGCGCCGGGGGCTGCTTTCGGCAGTTGGTTCCAGAGCCAGATTCCGTCATCGGCCCGGGCGGCGGAATGAACGGACCACAGCACGGCGATTACGGTACCGGTCAGGAACAGACTGGCGCGAAGGATTTTCATTGTCTTAATTAAACACCAATTGGATTGATTCCGGTGGAAGCGGAGTTCCCTCCCGGTGCGTCAACATTTGTGTATTGCGCTGTCTGCATCCGCGCCAAGTACCGATTTGGGGCGGGGCTGCGTCTAACACTGTATATATTTGGTTGCAACTTATTCAAAACACGAGATTTTCACCGATGTGTCGCGCAACACTCACTGCAATGTAACTTGAGAAGCCTACAACTGAGACATGAGGTGCGACCTCCACGTTCATACCATCCACTCCGGCATGTGCGGTGTACCTGGGCTCTCGCGCATCTGCCTGGAGTCCTACAATGAGCCTCGCGCACTTTACGAAATTCTGAAACGGCGGGGCATGGACCTGGTCACCGTGACCGATCACGACTCGATTGATGCAGCCGAAGAACTGCGGAAACACCCGGATTTCTTCCTGAGCGAGGAAGTGACCGTTACGCTGCCGAGCGGCACGGAGATGCACGCCGGTGTTTACGGCATAGACGAACATGATCACATCGAATTGCAGCGGCGCCGCACCGACACGGAGAGCCTGCTGGCATACGCGTTGGAAAATCGCCTGTTCGTCACGGTAAATCACGCTTATTCGAGCCTTACGGGTCACCGCACTGAGGAAGACTTTGCTGTATTTGCCCGCGACTTTCATGGCATGGAAGTCACGAACGGACACATGCTGGCCTGCGCGAATGCACTGGCAGCGGATTTCGCGCGGCGTCATGGAAAGCCGGTTACAGCGGGAAGCGACGCGCACTCCACGCACGGCGCGGGCCGCACGTTCACCGAAATCGCCGGTGTTCACAACGCCGCGGAGTTTGTGACCGCGCTGCGACGCGGCCAGGGCGTTCCCCACGGCGAATCCGGCAGTTGCTGGAAGCTCACGCAGGCGATCTCAAGTATAGGCTGGTCCCTGGTGCGCTCGAATCGACAAGCGGCGGTGTTGTCCCCGCTGTTTGCGTTCGTTCCGCTGTTCGCGGTAGTGAATTATTTCCGTGAACAGGCGTTTGCCTGGTATTGGGGCCAGAAGAATAACGGGACGGTGGAGCCCGAGGGTGGCTCGATTCCCTTCAGGGTGGCTGCGTAATGACACTAGCCCGCGCAAAAGAGACTTTGTCGGCCCCCGATTACGGGCTGATGCGGCGCGTCAATCGATGGCGTGCGCCGCGCTGGTTCCGCTGGTGGATGTTGCTCGCCACTCGTGCCGGCGATGGCTGGCTGTGGGGAGCGATTGGCGTCGCACTGCTGATGTCGAGCGATGCGCAGCGGTTTCACGCCGTTGAGGCGGGGGCTTGCGCGGTCGCCGTTGGTATCGTGATTTTCCACAAGATCAAGCGCGTGGTGGGCCGGGTGCGTCCTCGCGATATCGAACCGCACTGCTGGGCCTGCATCGTGACACGCGATCGTTTCTCTTTCCCGTCGGGTCACTCGACCACGGCCTTCGCGGTGGCCGTCGCGCTGGGGTCTTTCTATCCCGAGGCGCGACCGTTATTGCTGTTCCTTGCCGCGAATGTGGCGATTTCGCGAGTGATTGTCGGGATGCATTTTTTGAGCGATGTACTGGTGGGCTCCGGAATGGGAGCGCTGCTGGGTTTCATCGCGTTTAAGCTCGCCGTCTGAGTGTCGCCAGGCACATGTCCTGGGGCGCACAGGTGGCTCGGTGCGGGGCAGGGGAATCCGCGAAATTGGTGCGGAATCCCCGGCTCGGGCCCCGTCTCTAGCGCTACAACACGTCGGGAGTATACTGATCCCGATGCTCGCCAGAGGATTCATCACAGCCGGAGCAGTCGCCCTCGTCGCGACGCTCTATGCCCAGATTGCGGGGCCGGATCCGCGGGAAATCCCGGTTCCGCCGATCAAAACATCCATGCCGGCGATGCCTGGCGTCGACAAACTCCCGAACTATCCTGAGATGCCCGACCCGTTGACCATGAACAACGGGCAGAAAGTTACAACCGCCGCGCAGTGGAAGAAGCGCCGCGAGGAAATGCGGCAGATTCTGGAGTATTACGCGGTTGGGCAGGCGCCTCCGCCGCCAGGGAATGTGAAGGGGAGCATCGTCAGCACTCAGACCCTGATGAACGGTAAGGCGACGTATCGACTCGTGCATCTGACTTTCGGACCGATGGAGAGCCTGTGCCTCGACATCGGAGTCTTCACTCCGACTGGCAAAGGTCCATTCGCGACGGTCATCTCGCCGGCGGGTCCACCGCCAGGCGCACCACTGAAACCGAGGCTGCCCCACGGGGGCAACCAGGGAACTGGTCAGGATGCGCTGCTCGTTGTTAGCCCGAGCGGTCCGGACGACGATTTCGTAGTCAATGGGACAATCGCGACGAAGGGCGGACCCGGCTGTCAGGTGTTTGCCTCCGGCGTCATCAACGATGGCAATCCAGAAACCATCGCAGCCCACAACCAAGCGCTGGCGCACGGTCTCGCCTACGTCATATTTGATAACAATGATTGCGGGGAAGACACGACCCTTCGCCGCCCAGATGGCAGCTGGGCATTCCGCTATGAGGGTTTCTATCAGGCCTACCCGAACTACGATTGGGGCTTGCTTCGCGGCTGGGCGTGGGGAGTATCGCGCATTGTAGATTACCTCGAAACCGATTCTGCGGTCGACAAGAACGAGCTCATCGTCACCGGCGTTTCGCGCACCGGTAAATCGGCATTGATAGCGGGCGCTTTCGACGATCGCATCGCCTTGACTGCGCCAGTAGCCAGTTCCGGCGGTGGCACTCCGGCGTATCGCTTCAGTGGCGCGGATCGCGGCGGTAAAGAAGGACTCACGGAAATGATGCGCAAGTATCCGAACTGGTTCTCACCGCATTTGCATGAATTTTGGGGACAGCCAGATAAGCTGCCTTTCGACGAGCACTGGTTCATGGCGCTCATCGCCCCGCGTCCATTCATCGCACTGGAAGGTACGCACGATCAGAACGTGAACGCGAATGGCGTGCGTCAATCGTTTCTCGCCGCACAGCCCGTATTTTCATTCCTGAAGGCGGGGGACCGACTGGGCGTGAGCTGGGCGGACCGCCCACATGGCATGGCGCAGGCCGATTGGGACGCACTGCTGGCCTTCGCCGATAAGTTTCTGCTGGGGAAGAGCGTCGCTCGGCGGTTCGACGAATTTCCAGCGGAGCTATTTCAGGCGAACTAGCGGCACCGGCAGAGAGGCATACAAACTTTGATTCCATCCAACAAGCTTGCACGGCGAAGGTTCATTCAGAAAGCGGCAACCGGCCTGGTGGCGATCCCCGCGGCATGGTCACTCGCAGGTCGTGCTAAAGCACAAAGCGTGGCCGCGCCAAAACCAAAGGTCATGCTGAACGTGCGGGATTTCGGCGCGCTCGGCGACGGTACAACGAAGGATACCGTCGCGATCCAGCAGGCCATCGACCGTTGCTCGGTATTAGGTGGCGGCGAAGTACTGGTTCCTGCTGGCACATACCTGACCGGCGCCATCGCGCTGAAATCGAATGCAATTCTGCGACTCGATAAGGACGCCGTGATCCTCGGCACAGCGGATTTCTCCGATTATCCGGTGACGCAGGTTCGCTGGGAAGGGAAGTGGATACAAGGCCGGGTTGGCTTGATCTACGCCCTGAATGCGGAACACATAGGCGTCGTCGGCCCAGGGAAGATTGCTGGCAGTCACGCGCTGGGTGGACGCCCGACTGCACAGAGTCCGTTACGGCACCCCGCGCTGATTGAGCCAATCGGATGCAATGATGTGCGGCTGGAAGATTTCTCCACGGACTACTATCTGATGTGGTCTATTCACGCGACCTATTGCGAGGATGTTCAGATACGGAATCTGACGATTCGCAGCACGGGTGGCAACGGCGACGGTATAGATATAGATTCGTGCAAGCGCGTTCGTATCGACGGTTGCGATATTGCGACAGGTGATGATTGCATTTCCGTGAAGTCGGGCCGGGGTATGGAGGGCTATTCACTGCTCCGGACGAGCGAGGATGTTCACATCACGAACTGCACTATGGCGGATTCCATTTTTGCGTGCATCGGGATTGGCAGCGAAACGTCGGGCGGTATTCGCAATGTGCGGATCGAGCACTGCAAATTCACGCATGCGCGGACCTTTGCGCTTTACATCAAAACCAGAGTAGGCCGCGGCGCTTTCATTGAGGATATCGTCGCCGAGGATCTTGATGTTTCCGGCATGACTGGCGGGTTCCTGAATTTCAATACTATGGCCAGTGGGATTCAGGACGAGTCGCCGGTTCCCGGCCTGGAAGGGATTCCGACGACGAAAAACATTCGCATTTCAAACGTACGCGTGACCGATTGCCCCGTGCTGGTCGAAGGCACCGGGATTCATCCGGACAAACCACTCGACGGGTTCTCGCTCGTGAATGTTTCGGGAACGTGCGGCAAAGGAATCTCGCTGGCGAATATGAAAAACGCCGAGATACGCGATATCAAAGTTACGGGATTCGCCGGATCTCTGCTGAACATCAACAATGTAACAGGCAAAGGGCTGGAAGGCGCGGCGACAATCGCTCCGCCGAAAGTTGCCGATCCTGTGCCGACACCGACGAAGCCATATCAATTGCGCTGAGTCCGGATCAGCCCTTGCGGATCAGGTAATAGGGCTGCGTCGAGTAGTCACGCGAAACGCCTGGATAAAGGGTTGCGCCACCGGATTCCAGGTGCACTTCAAAGTAGTACTGCAGCGGATATGGCGAAGCGAGATAATCTGCCGGAATGGAAGCCCGGAGTCCGGTCGGTGTGGTTTCCATCGGTACCGTCAGCCACGTTTCAGATTGGTTCCCACGGCGGTAACAGAGGTTAAGTTTGCCTGGTGAGTCAGATGGTAGTGCTGCAATAATTTCCACCGGCAGTCCCGCTCGAAATTTTTTCACTGCTGTGTGTTGCAACGCGACAACGGGTCGATGAGGCGAAGAAAGTGCGGCCACAATCGCGGCGGTGGCTGATGTGGCTGGCTTATCTTTAGCGGCTTGCGTCTTTTCCATCGCCGCGATGTCCTGATCAATGGCATCCAGCCTGTCGCGCCATGTGCCGCGCAGATGCTGCGCGTAGCCGAAGGTCAGGTCTGGACGGTAGACGACATTGGCGATATCGGCAATACTCTTCCACGCTTCGCGCGCAGTCCTGTAGGCTTTCAACGCTTCTTCCAGCGCGGCGGGATCGGCCGAGCGAGTGTATATGCCGTAAAGTACGCCAGCACGGAACTTGGCCGCGAAGAACTTTCCGAGGTTGTTTTGGATAGCAATATCCGAAGCCCATTGCTGATATTCCGAAGTCTTCGCACTGGCGGAAGCTGTATCAGCCGCAGCGAGATTGGTTTCGGAATCGCGCGCAAGTTCTTCCAGCCAGGCAGCAACCTCAATGGGTGAGTACCTGGCGCCGGGCGTGCCGGTCAGCAATCCGTCAGCGCACTGATCAATCGTGCAGAACAACTGCGGGTCAAGAGGACTTGTAGTGCCGAATCGCCGTGGCGATGGTGTGTCGCTGTATGGATCCTTCGCGTTGTCAATCACGATGGATTGATTCGTATACATCTCCGGCCAGTAGTTGTTGTTGGCTGCGGAAGGCATGTGCGCCGTGGTGACGGTAGGCAGGATGCGGCTCGAAAGCGCGAGAGCCGCTTCGGCGGAATCGGCCGCTGGACCAAGCGCCTTTTGCAGGTATCGCTTGCGGGCATCCGCCGGCGTGGCTGGATTGTAGATGGCTCGACCCCAAACGCGATACGTGTAGAGGTACTTTTCCCAGTCGCGCACGCTAATGGAGGTCACCCCCGCGTAGCCGTCACGTCCACCGGCAAGCCCGGATCCTTTGCGGCCTTTAAAAGTGAGCGGCTCCATCCATTCCACACCGACGCTGCCGGAAAAACTGGAGGCCCGCCCGTACGCCGCGGCCATCAGGGGATCGCCCCACAGCAGGAGGCGCTGCGTTCCCGGCCAGATGCGATGAAGAACAGCGTATTTGCGATCTTCACGCAGAAGGTCGGCATAGCCGTAACGCGTGAAACTTCTGGAACCCGTGCTGAGCGCCATCAGCGCGCCTTTAGTGTCGGCTACCCCCGGCTTGGGTAATTCTGTCGGGCGGATGCCTGCCTGATGGTAGGGCAACCCCATGTGCTCCGCCCAGTACTTCGGCGAGACTGCGGTCGGCATGCCGGTTTCCTGAGCTAGCGCGATCATTTGCCCGTCAATACCTTTTGCGTGTTGATCGATCTCGATCTTACGCCCTGCGCCCGCTATCCCGGAGAAGACCGTCTTCCAGAACGGATAGCTTTCTTCGGGGACACCGCTTTCCCCATGCGTCCGAAGCGTGACGCCGGTGATGGCTGGGCAGGCGATGAGCAGTGCTTTCAGCGCGTCACGGCAATAGGCCGCGTGGTTGGCCGGGTTGAGGCCGATAATGCGATGCGTCGGCGCGATGGCGGTATCGAAGTTCCACGCGTGCGTCCACAGGCCAATTTGGAAATCGATGCCGCGTTCCGCTGCGGAGGAGCTGATGTACTGTAAAACGCTGAGATTGCGGGCACGCTCGTCATCCGTCAGTAGTTCCGGCTTGCCTCCCAGTTGCGACGCGATACTGACCTGGACGTTATACCCCGGAACGTTTAACAGGAACGGATAAGTGAAATGGAAGTAGGAATCGCGAATGTCCGTGACGAAGTCGTAGCCGATTCCAAAGCTGAGATTAAAGCGATTGAAGCGATGCGTGGCAAGCATCGTCAAATAGTCGTGCCAGCTGGTTCGGTCGTAATACCAGGGCTTGTCTTCCACTTCACTGACAAAAGCACGCAGCACACCTCGAATTCGGTTCGCCGGTTGCTCGGAGATGGCGCGCCCAATCTGGAAAGCGGCGGCGGGTTTGGTTTCGTGATCGAACCGGTCCGCGATTTCGAGAAGGGCGTATGTAACGCCGCGAGGATCGCGACCTGAGGCCATAAGAACCCGGTGCCCACCTATCGTCGCGTTTGAAATGGTGAAGGACTCCGCCGCCACCGGTGGCCGTGAAGTTACGGGCATAACCGCGGGAGCTGTCAGGACCGGTCCACTGGCCATCACGCAAATCTCGCCGGGGGCTGCCTGGCTTAGAGCGGGGATGATTCGGCCGTCGATCTTCCGTGCCTGCAGGCGCCCAAGAAGCTCGGTGGCGGCCCACTTTGAAGGTCCGGCCGAAGCCACCGGATCAGCTGGGTCCAGCACGATCGCAATGGATAAGGCAGCAACCGGCGCGGGCGCGGCAGAAATGAGGCTCGCGCCGGGAATCATACCGGTACCGGCGGCCACACCAGCGGTCTTCAGAAACGTACGTCGCTGCATCTCGGTCATTATGATATCGCCTCCGGGGTTTCATGATTTTTGGTGTTGGCCGCGTGGTGATCCTGTCGGCACAACCGGGTGTGTTATCAATGGTTAAAAGGCTGGAAGCATGTTACGCTCGCTTCTCCGCGTTCCACGTACGCCGCGCGGTCCAGAAGCGCCGCTTCCAATAGTGAAAGGAATCCCGTGGACTCCCCCAACCGCAAGTTGATCCGCCCATCGTTCAACGAAGCCAAAGATAAGATGGAGCAGCCCCGTAAGGGTGCGCCGCAGCAGAAGCGCCCCACGCCGCCGGATCAGACGAACGCGGAGAATTTTTACTACGTCAAGCAAATGCAGGCCAAGACGCCTATGGTGATCACACTCAAGGACGGCGAAGTCCTTACAGGGAGCATCGAGTGGTATGACCGCTCGTGTCTCAAGGTGAATCGCGATGGCGCGCCGAACGTCTTGGTCTACAAGAGCAATATCAAATACATGCATAAGGACGAATAGTCCTTCTCCCTATAGGATTTCTCACGGGGGTCTGGTTCCATGACCCGCCGAGATTTGCTGCGAACTCTCGGATCCGCCAGTGCGGCTTCGACCTTGCGGGCGACATCCCTGGGGTCATCGCCTTCCACGGCGTCGCCGCCTGCCTCTGTTCTTCGACATGACCTTCGCCTGCGGCCTGTCACCGTCGCTCCGGAACGTGTGATTCGATCCATCGCCGGGTTGCGTCCATTCCGTCCGTCCGGTTTTGTCGTACGGGCTGAGCCGATGGACGGCAAGACCGTGGTCCACAACTATGGCCATGGCGGCGCTGGCATCACGCTTTCGTGGGGCACTGCCCATCTGGCTGCGCTCGAGGTACAAAAGACTGGCCAGCGTGAGGTCGCGGTGGTGGGTTCCGGCGCAGTTGGTCTTGCTGCGGCGCGGTTGCTTGTAGAGCGGGGTTTCCGTGTTTCGATGTACACCCGCGATCTGCCGCCCAACACGACTTCCAACATCGCCGGCGGCCAATGGTTCCCTTTCACCGTCTACGATGTCGACCATTTGACGCCCACCTTTGAGGAGCAGTTCAGCGACGCCACCGAGTTTTCCTACAAGCGTTACCAGACGATGGTAGGCGATTACTACGGCGTGCGATGGTTGCCGAATTTTCAGATGGCGGATACTCCGCTGCCCACCAATGGCCTGATGAGCCGCACGGGTCCGCTGTTTCGCATGTTGCCGCAGTTTGAAGAGCTGGTGCCGTCGCGGCATCCGTTTCCCTTCCGGTATGCCCGGCGCTTTGACACGATGTTCATTCAGCCGCCAATCTATCTCGATGCGATGTTGCGCGAGCTTAGGATTTCCGGCGTGCCGATTCAGGTGCGCGAGTTCCGCGAAGCAAGAGAGTTGCTCGCACTGCCGGAACCGGTAATCGTGAACTGCACCGGGCTGGGCGCAAAGGGTTTGTTTGGCGACGACGAGTTGATTCCGATCAAGGGTCAGTTGACGATTCTGCTTCCCGAAGAGGAAGTCACGTACGCCACGATGGCGCCGGAACTCTATATGTTTCCCCGGCGCGATGGGATCGTCCTCGGCGGTACGCATGAGCGCGGCGTTTGGGATCTGTCTCCCGATTCCGATGAAGAAGCGCGCATTCTCAAGCAGCACAGCGACATCTTCCGGCGAATGGGAACCCGACCGGCGAAGCCTGCGGGCGCCTGACTCAGTAGACTCCTTACGAACGTCGGCGCTGCGCGAGTCTGTAGGCGCGTCGCTCACCGGCACGTTCGTAGCGCCGTTTTTCGTCGTCAGATTCAGGAATAACGGGCGGCACTGGTACGCTGCGCCCATCCTTCGTGACTGCCACGAATGTGAGGAATGCCGACGATACGTGCTTCTCTCCTCCGCGGATCAGGTCTTCCACCCAAACCTTCACGCCAACCTCCATCGACGAGTTGAACGCCCGGTTCACACTGGCGCGCAGGCGGACTAGTTGCCCGATTTGGACGGGATGGATAAAGTCCATGTGGTCGACGGATGCCGTCACCACGGGATTTCGGCAGTGCTTCATAGCGGCGATGGCGCCACAAAGGTCCACCAGGTGCATAATTTTCCCGCCAAGCAAGTTACCTAAACCGTTGGCATCGTTCGGCAGCGCGAGTTCCGAATATTCCGAAGCCGATTCCCTGACGAAGCGTCCCTGCATATTCTATTCCGCCCTTCTATATTGTTATGGATGCTCCGACGTGGCCGCCGGGCCCGGAAAAGTAGGTGCTGCCGGCCGATTGCGCAGATATGCGTGGGCGCAGGCGCGAATTTGGGCATCCAGGACATTTACCGGCGCGGCGGTCTCATCGGTGCGGACCTCCGCAACCCCGACTGCTACCGGGTGATGATCCCGCTCAACGGCCCACGCTACCTGAACGGTGCCATCCTTCTCGCCTTTTACGAGGAAGCGAACAGCATCGGCATCCGATTGTTCTGCACGAGGGCAATGGGCGCGGGCCCGGCCGAAATTGCAGTAGTGGCCGAGGATATCCGGGTCAATGTTGGTGGTGGGTTCCGCCGCGCAACTTCCGTTGTATAGATCCCCGAGCGGCGCCTGTAGATCAGCGAGTCCGGGAACCGAAAATCCCGTGAGTCGTGTAGTAGGAATGAAGAGTGGACACGCCATCGCAGGGAGTCGCTGGACTCGACGCTATAGTAGCAGTAGCTATGGCAAATGGTCGGATCGAGATCCTGAAGTCGATGGTGGAGCAAGACCCGAAAGGTGCCTTTGGCCGCTACGGTCTGGCGATGGAGCATGTCAACGTCGGCGACCTGGCGGCGGCCGTCGAGCAGTTTCAGGCTCTGCTGGAGCACAATCCGACGTACTCGGCGGGCTATTTTCACGGCGGCCAGACGCTGGAGAAACTCGGCCGGATTGACGAAGCAAGAGCACTGTACCGGCGTGGTATCGAGGTCACGACGTCCACCGGAGACGGCCATACCCGCAGTGAACTCGAGGGAGCGCTCGCACTACTTGGTTAGGACTGCCATGCAATTCAGCGACAACGACCATTTCATTTGCCCCTTCCACGTAACCACGAACCAGATTGAGGACGAGCTGGTGGCACTGAATCTGGAAACCAGCTTCTACTACGGTGTCGACGGGATTGGAACCCACATCTGGCGTCTGCTGATTGACGAGAAGATGACGCTCGACGAGGCTCGCGGCAAACTCTGCGAGGAATACAACGTCGATTCCCCGAAATGCCTGCAGGATATTCGCACATTTGTCGAACAACTCTTAGATGCCAAGCTTCTGGAGAAGATCCCGGCGTAGATTTCGGTCCTGGACGCGGATGTCGTGGAGCGAGAGGGCGCTGCTGGTCGAGTCCCTGAGTGCACTGGCAATGGCGCGGTTCCTGGTGAAGGTAACGCCGGAGAAGCGCCTGGTAGCTCAGTTCGGCGGGGTACGGGCCTCCGGAGAATCGGTTTTTGCGGGTTCCATCTCAAATATCGGCGCGCCGATTGGCGCTATGCTCGAACGGGCCGCGCATCTCGCATGCTGGCGCGCCATGTGTCTGGAGAAAGCACTTGCGGGGAAATGGATGCTGAACCGCCGCGGCGTCGCCAGCACAATGTACGTTGGGATGGCCCGGAGTGGCTCCCAGTTCATTGCTCATGCGTGGTTGGTAGGTGATGACCTCACGATTACTGGCGCTGTCGGCACAACCTTTGCCACACTGGCACTTTTCACGTCAAAAACCCTTTAAGTCTCATGTGAGGTTACCGACGAAAGAAGTCTTGTTCTATTGCTTCGGCTACCGTTTCTATCGTCATCTGGTTCGCCGGGCGCTCCACGATGTTTACTTGGACTGCGTCTGCCAGGCGGCAAGCCTTCGCCAACACCGGCGGCCAGTTCCGCACGGCATCGCGAAAACGAATTTTATAGAGGTGAGCGCGCAAACCCTCGAGCCTTTGAATACCTGAAAGCGGGGTGATCTTTACGTCAGGCGAATCACCTGGCTGCAAAACATAGACCGCATCCAACTTGCGGGGTTCTGGGCAAAACTGTTCGTTAACCGGGCAGTGGAACTTGTCCAGACCGGGACGCACTCTTTGAAACGATTCACAATCCAAACCAAATTGCTCCAAGGTGCTTTTCCACAGTTTCAGGCGCGGAAAGCCGGGAATGATTCGCGTTTCGCGGGTATCAAAGGACACTGGACTAATATCGTCGGCCAAAAGACGGTGTCCCCGTCGCAGCAGAGCCATGGTTGTAGTCGATTTCCCCGTACCGATGCGTCCAACCACCATAAAAGTGCCTTTGGGTGTGGTTATCGTATTGCCATGAATCGGGATCATACCTCGCTGGAATAGAAGCGCTCCGGTGCAACTTCCCATGACATGGAGACCGGCTATCTGGTCCAGTGCAGGATCGCACTCGAAGCGGATTTGGTCGCCATTTGTGACGTACCCGGTGAACGAATGTGCAGCGAAATGAATCAGGCACTCTTGGCCCCGGATTCGGAACCGTTCGCCATATTGAACAATAGGTTCGCCATCCCACACTGGGATCTGGCCACGAAGAATTCGAACGTCGGGCTGGTCGTCGGCGGTTGGTAGACCAGGTAACGCCAACTCCGAGCCAAGTGTGAGCCCAAAGGCGCGGTAGGTCAGCTCCATCCCCACGATCAATCTACCACGGTCTCACGGTTGAGGGATGGGCACGATTTGACCGCCCTAAGGCCTAAGAGCTCATTGTGCCTGTCGAATTCTCCGGCAGGCTCGCTATGCTTCCTGAGCTTGTTTCACTAAACCGAAGAATCTGTATGCGTGGCGCATGCCAGGTTTTTCTTTCGGCCAGCACTATTTGGTCGGTCGGCTCAGGTTCTGTTGACTGCATATCCGTCCTATCGGTACTTGTTCCGGAAGACTGTATGTTGATGAGCAGGAATGTGAGATACAGCGCCCGACCCTCATTTCGGTGTATGTCGTACTGTGGTAAGGGTTATGCCTTCAAGCGACAAGCCGTTGAGAAGTCTGCTGGCGGTGTTGAAGACTCCGACGCTGGCCGCAGATTTTGCCGATAAGCGGCCTTTGTGGGAGGAAATAAAGCGATTGGCGGAGATCCACCGGCTTGCTGGTGCGCTGGCTTACGGCAGTTCACAATGGCTGCCTGAGGACGAACGGCCATGGCGCGATCAGGTTCTGATGGCTCACCATGCTCAGCATGCCCGCCGGTTAGCCGCGCTCCGTAAGTTGGTTGAAGCATTTCGGGATGCCGGTCTGACATGTGTGTCCATGAAAGGTCCGCTTCTGGCAGAGCGTTTCTATGCCGTACCGTTCCTCAGACCAGCCAATGACCTGGATTTGTTGATCCGACTAAAGGATGTCGGCGCTGCGGCCATATTGATGAAAGACTTGGGGTATCGCTTGGAAGGGTCGTATCCGTGGGGTCTCCAGTACCGTTTGACCTACCACCTGAACTTTGCGTCTACCGGCGATTCACCGCGCGTCGAGTTGCACTACGATCTCAGAGCCTCCGGCCTCAGTTTGGATTCCGAAGCGATGATAGACCGATCCCTGCCCTGGATGTCGCCAACCGGGTTTGAGTCAAACGTGCTCGATCCCGCCGATGAAGCCTTCTACTGCTGCATTCACGCCGCGACCCATGCATTTCACCGCCTTCGTTGGCTGCTTGATGTCGTTACGATGGCAAGGAAGCTCAGTGCCACTGAGCGGAGTCGCGTGCGTGAGCTGGCCGTGCATCACAGACAGACAGGGCTGTTTGTGGCGGCATCGCTGGCGACTAAGGAATTCCTGAATGAATCGCTCGAATTTGACAATACGGGGTTTGGAACGCCGTGGCTATGGTCGGGATTACGTTCACACCATCTGAGGAACATGGTGGAGCGAGTGGACGGCAATACCGTCACATTAGCCGAAAAGATCGGCTATCGGATGGACTTCTGCCGGATGGCCGGGACACCCTTGCGAGCGGCCCGACTCCTTGCATACTGGACTGGTGACGAGTTCTTGAAAGGCTGGTACCGACTACTGCACCGCCCTGATCCGGAAATCCTGTCGCGCACCCTACCAGAGTAGAGGTGTGTTAACCAGGGCCCGCTAGACGTCCAGGTTTTTCACATCCAGCGCATTATCTTCGATGAACCGGCGGCGATTCTCCACGTCCTCGCCCATCAGAGTAGTGAATATCTGGTCTGTCGCCACAAGATCTTCCACACGAACCACCAGCATCGTGCGCTTCTCGGGGTCCATCGTAGTATCCGCCAGTTGCTCAGCGTTCATTTCGCCCAGCCCTTTGTAGCGCTGGACGGATGCATCGCGTTTGCCCTCAGCCTTCACGTGATCGAGCAGGCTGCGCCAGTCCGGTTGCGTGTCCCGATGATCGCCTTTCGTGACGATGAACGGCGGTTGATTGCCTTTCGAAATCTGTTTTGCCAGGTTGCGGTACTTGCGGAATTCGGGATGGTGCGAAAGTTCCGTATCGACTCGCCGAACGGCGTTGGTGGAATCGTGGTAACTCACGAACCATGCCGAATGTTCTTCGTCGGGTTCCAGTGTGGCATCGGTGCCAATCTTTTTCAGCGCCGCGCATACAACTTCCATATTCGCCTTCTCGGCGTAGTCAGCCTTGTTGTCGATGCGAAGGCTCGAATCAGCGAGGACTTCCACAACGCGGGGATCTCGCAGCCGGCGTTCCAGCTTGTGAAATATCTGCTGAAATTCGTCGAGTGCCATGAGAAACGCGCGCAGTTCGCCGCCTTCCATGGAACCACTGTTTCCGTTATTGCCGAAAGAGAGTGTCAGGTTTTCAGTGGCGCGCCGCATAATTTCGCGCGTGAACTCAACCTCGTTCTTGATGTACTTTTCGCTCTTTCCGCGCTTAATCCGATAAAGCGGCGGCTGCGCGATGAACACGTGGCCCTTCTCGATCAGTTCCTTCATGTGACGGAAGAAAAACGTGAGCAGCAGCGTGCGGATATGGGAGCCGTCCACGTCGGCGTCCGTCATGATGATGATCTTGCCATAACGAAGCTTCGTGGCATCAAAATCATCTTTACCGATTCCGGTACCCATGGCTGTAATCAGGCAACGGATTTCCTCATGTCCCAGCATGCGGTCATAGCGCGCTTTTTCGACGTTGAGGATCTTACCTTTGAGCGGCAGAATCGCCTGGAAACGCCTGTCGCGTCCCTGTTTCGCTGTACCGCCGGCGGATTCTCCCTCGACCAGAAACAGTTCACAGCGGTCCGGATCGCGCTCCTGACAATCAGCGAGCTTACCCGGCAGACCGCCCGAATCGAGTGCGCCTTTGCGGCGAGTAAGATCGCGAGCTTTGCGGGCAGCTTCCCGAGCGCGTGCCGCATCGATCGCCTTCGATACGATCTTCCGCATCACGGAAGGATTCTTGTCGAAGAACTCACCGAGTTTATCGTTGAGAAGTTGTTGCACAACGCCCGCGATATCGCTGTTGAGCCGGCCCTTCGTCTGGCCTTCGAACTGAGGTTGGGGAACCTTTACGCTAATGACGGCCGTTAGTCCCTCACGCACATCGTCGCCGCTCAGATTCTCTTTGACGTCTTTGAAAAGCCCTGACTGTTGGCCGTAAGCATTAATGGTCCGCGTCAAAGCGGTGCGAAAACCCTGAAGATGGGTGCCACCATCGACGGTGTTGATGTTGTTGGCGAAGCTGAACAGCGTTTCCGCATAACCATCGTTGTATTGGAGGGCGATTTCGATGCCGACCATCCCGCTCGGGCCGGGCTTTTCACCTTCCACGTAAATCGGATTATCGTGTAGGACCGATTTGCCGCGGTTGAGATGCTTGATGAACTCGGCAATGCCGCCGTTGTAAATGAATTCGGTGCTCTTCTCCGGCTCCACACGCTCGTCGGTGAGCGTGATCTTCAGGCCCTTGTTCAGAAACGCCAACTCGCGGAGACGCTGCGCCAAAGTGTCATAACTGAAGTCCATCGCCTCCATGATCGTTGGGTCTGGCCGGAAGGTAATCTTGGTGCCGGTCTTTTTCCCGGCCTTACCTGCGCGCTCGAGCGGCTTCTGTGGAACGCCACGGGCGTATTCCTGCTGCCATGTGAAACCTTCACGCCAGATTTCGAGATCCAGTTTCTCTGAAAGTGCGTTCACGCAGCTAACACCGACGCCGTGAAGACCGCCGGAGACTTTATAGCTGTTGGAATCGAATTTGCCGCCCGCATGCAGCTTGGTCATGACGACCTCGGCTGCGGAGATGCCTTCTTCTTTGTGAATGTCGACCGGGATGCCGCGACCATTATCGATAACCGTCACGGAGTTATCGATGTGGATCGTGATGTTGATCTCGCTGCAGTACCCTGCCAGCGCTTCGTCAACGGAGTTGTCTACAACCTCGTAAACCAGGTGATGGAGACCCGCCTCGCGGGTCGAACCGATATACATCGCCGGTCTTTTTCGAACTGCCTCAAGGCCTTCCAGGACCTTGATCGATGTTGAATCGTAGACATCCGGCGGTGTCGCTGCTTCATTTGCCATAGGTAGTCAAAATTCTTAATTACGTTTTAAAATTAGTTCTTGCCGAGTGTGGAGTTAGGACTCCTCCGGGAGACGACATCAGATGCGCATCGGCATTACGACGTAGCGATACTCGTCTCGGGCCTCTGCACCAGCCGGCTGCAACTCACCTGCGCTTTTTTGATCTTTCAGTGAGAATGCGACCTGTTCCTGAGGAACAGCTCTCAAAAAATCCAGAAGGTATTGCGCATTGAAACCGATCTCGAGATCCGGACCTGAATATTCCGCAGGTACACTTTCTTCAGACTCACCCGTCTCGAGCGATGAAGCGAAAATTTTAATTTCGCCAGCTGTGAATTGCACCCTGATAGCGCGTGAACGCTCGTCGGCGAATTGCGCGACACGTTCAATTGCGGACTTCGCCTCATCTTTAGACACGGTGGCGATATTCGTATTGTCCTGCGGCAGAACGCGATCGTAGTCTGGAAAATTACCCGTCAACTTTCGGGTGATGAGCAAGCGCACGCCGAATTCAAAAAAGAGATGGTTATCGTCGCCGGAGAAACCTGCCTGTGCTTCCGCATCGGCGCCATCTGAAAGCTTGGTTATCTCCGTCATGGCCTTGCGAGGAACCAGTGAACGATACGAACCCTGCCCAGCCGTATTTGCATGAGTGTATGCGAGCCGGTGTCCGTCAGTTGCCACCATGGTCAGACCTTTATCACCCAGCAGCAATAATGCGCCGTTCAATGTAAATCGGCTCTCTTCCATCGAAATCGCAAACATCGTGCGAGAGATCATCGTGGTGAGTTGCTTCATCGGGATGCGCGCCACAGTTTCCGGCATGGGCGGCAATTCAGGAAAACTTTCACGGCTCATGCCGGCAATGCGTGTACGGGAGCGGCCGCACGTCAGAGAGGCCCAGTGGTTGTCGGCGAATTTTACATTGATATCCGCATCGGGAAGCAGACGGACGTAGTCGAGCAGTTTGCGCGCCGGAATCGTGCCTGATCCTTCTTTCTTAACCTTGGCCGGGCAGGAAGTTCTCATGCCGAGCTCAAGATCCGTCGCGGTCAAATAGAGGCGATCTCCACGTGCCTCCAGAAGTACGTTCGAGAGAATCGGAATCGTGGTCTTCTTTTCGACAACACCCTGCAATAAGCCCAGCTCCCGGGCCAGATCTGTCTTACTGACTGTGAACTCCATTTGGGTCGTTCAGCTCCTCTCTCATTTTCGCACTTGCCGCACACATCAAACACCACACGCCGGAGAGACCGGAAATCGGGCCTCGGTCGCTTCTTAAGACGGGTATTGATAGATACATATTCAATACCGTATTAGTAGTACCTGTAGAAATGTGGAAGTCTCTCTAAATTATACAAAAAAAAAGATGTTCTGGCTATTTTCCGTTGTGCAAAGAATCTGCGCCTTCGGTGTGAAACAGCCGGTGTAACGCTTTTTACACAGAGATCCAGAGGTTTTAAAATACCCCATCTGTGTATATCTAAATAAACCTATTGGAATGAATCGATTACGTTGTGGATCAACTTGTTCATCTCAGGATCGTGCTGCCGCTCTTTCGTGATCTTGTCGATAGAATGAATGACCGTGGTGTGGTGTTTACCGCCAAAAGCCCGGCCTATCTCCGGCAAGGACGCTGGAGTGAGTTCCTTGGTGATGTACATGGCGACCTGCCGGGGCACCACAATCTCCTTGCGATTGCTCTTCTCACGGAGCTGTGCGGGTTTAAGCGCGTACTTTTCTGCGACGGCCTTGATGATCGAATCGATCGTAATCCGGCGTTCTTGTTTTTCAACCAGGTGCTTCAGGACCTGCCGCGCCATGAGAGCCGAAATAGGCGTCTGGGTAAGCGATGAATAAGCAATAAGCTTGGTCAGCGCACCTTCCAGTTCGCGAACATTGGATTTAGTTTTTTCGGCGATAAAAGCGCAGACCTCCGGCGGCAACTGGATGCCATCGATCTCCGCCTTTTTCTGGAGAATAGCCATTCGCGTTTCAAGGTCGGGAGCCTGGATGTCGGCCATAAGCCCCCATTCAAACCGCGAGCGCAGTCGATCGACCAAACCGGTGATGTCTTTTGGCTGGCAATCGCTCGATATCACGATCTGCTTCTGAGCATCGTGCAGTTCGTTGAAGGTATGGAAGAACTCTTCCTGTGTACGGTCTCTGGTGCCGAGAGATTGAATATCGTCGATCAGCAGCACGTCCGCGGAACGGTAACGCTCACGGAGTTGCGACATCCGTCCGAGCTTGATACCACTCACCACCTCGTTCGTGAAGCGTTCACTGGTCGTGTAGATGATGCGCATCTTGCCGCGGGCGAGCAGAGCCCGGCCAATTGCGTGCATGAGGTGTGTCTTACCCATTCCGACTCCACCGTAGAGATAGAGCGGATTGTAGCGTCTGGAAGGATCGACAGCAACAGCCTGGGCAGCTGCATGGGCAAACTGATTGCAGGCCCCAACCACGAAAGAGTCGAATGTGAACTTTGGGTTGAGTGTGATCGGAGATTCAAGTTCGGGTGTACTGCCGCCTCGGTCGCTGTGCGTGGATGTTCGTGAACTATCCACCGCGAAAACCACAGTATCGATTCCCGCATTGAGACTGCGGGCAAGGGCGTTGATCAGAGTCTGGTATTCGTCTTCAAGAAAAACGACCGTTCCCTCATCGGGGACTGCGACGGTAAGAGTCTTATTCTCGATGCCGCCGAACCGAGCGCGCAGGATCCAGTTCTGATAGCTCTCAGCACTCAGTTTTCTGGCGAGTTGCTCCTTAATCAGATCCCAGGGCGTTTTGTGGTCGTCACTGCTCAACAAGACAAAAATCTCCTCAAGAAGCCGAATTTCGGCCTCAGGTACGGAGGCTCACGCCTCGCTCGACTATTCATGGTCAGTGCAGGATGGGGGCCGTACCGATGAGTCCCGCGATGCTCCGAACAGGTCGTAGTCTAGCACAAAAATGGATTGTTTCAGCTACGTTTTAATTAGCGTTTTGTGCTGGCGGGAACAGAGCGGACTTTGGCGCGGAGGCGGGATGATCGCATCTGTTTTTTTTTCAACAAGCTGGGGATTTTGGCGCCGTCCGGGAGTAATTTTCATTGACGCGGATAGGCAGTCACGGATTTCCTGCCCAGCAGGTGATCGATATGGTGCTGCGCATGGAGCACGTAATCTTCGATCAAAAACTCCAGTGCCACAGGCTCTCCAGCGCCAACAAAACAGAGGGTTTGTAGCTTTTCTTCAGGTATTCTTGCCACCATGCCAGTCAGGAAAATATTGTATTGGACCCAAAAAATCATGAGAGTGAACCACTCCATCTCCTGATAGCCATGTGCTCGCACCCAGTCGTTCTGAGCATACGTGGGACCGTGAAATTCAGGCTCAATCGACGCTCTCATAAAGCGCATGTGGTTGTTCACGGCTGAGTCGATCAGATGACCCAATTCTTCCTTCGGAGACCAACTGTTTTCTCCGTTGGGCCGCACGCCAGCCGTGGATTCAGGTAGCTTGTGGAGCTCCGTCATCTCCCGCTTGACGAGCTCTTCGAGTAGTAGTGAAAGGCGCTGCGCCATGCCCAATTGTGCCACGCTCGACAGCCAAACCGAATCGAGCGACCTGGGTGCTGTACGATAGAGATGTCCGTTCCAGTTTGACAGACCGCCAGCGGTCGGGGAAAATGGAAGTTTCGCTTTTAAGCGGGAGTAACTCAGCTGGTAGAGTGCAACCTTGCCAAGGTTGATGTCGCGGGTTCGAATCCCGTCTCCCGCTCCATCTTTTTCTTCCCGGAATCCTGCACGAGCCTGGGAACATCCCGATAGGCAGATGTCCCAAACCACCACAGCGGTTCAGGTCGTTGAATCCGCACTGCGCGAGTTCGGCCCTTCCGTTGCCATCCTCACCAGCTTTCAGCGCGAAGGTGTGGTGATTCTGGACATGGTGATGAAGGCTGCGCCGAATACTCCTGTCCTGACCATCGACACCGGACGGCTTCCCCAGGCAACATTTCGAATGATCGATGCCATCGAGCAGCGATACTCAATTCGCGTGGAACACATTAGGCCAGATCCGGCCGAGGTTGCCTCGATGGTGGCAACACAGGGAATCGACTTGTTTCGGGACAGCTATGCCCAGAGAGTGCTCTGCTGCCAGGTTCGCAAAGTTCGGCCTCTGGCGAAGCGACTGAGCACAGTCGCGGCGTTCTTTGCCGGCTTACGCCGTTCGCAAAGCGAGTCGCGCGCCGACATAGAAGTTATAGACCGGTCTTCGTCTCCGGTGAAGATCTGTCCGTTGGCGGACTGGAGTCACAACGATGTGTTGAGCTATATCGCAGCCAATCAGTTGCCCGAACATCCGTTGTACGCGGCCGGTTACACAAGCATCGGTTGCGACCCCTGCACTCGCGCGGTCACAGCGGGCGAGGATGAGAGAGCCGGAAGATGGTGGTGGGAAACCGACGAAGCGAAAGAGTGCGGCCTGCATTTCACTCCTGAGGGGAAAGTAGAACGAACCGTCGATGTATTGCTGCGTGAAATACTGGAACGTACGGCAGTTTGACACGGCTTTCGGACGATCCGTCGCAGCAACCGCCGGGACTCCACGAGAGGGATATGCAGCATAAGGGATTCACACTTTGGCTGACCGGTATGTCCGGAGCCGGTAAGAGCACCATCTCGGACCAGATCATGGCGCGGTTCCACGCGGCCGG
>CAIKAS010000060.1 GCA_903825445.1 uncultured Acidobacteriia bacterium | reverse complement strand
TTGTACAAGTTGCAATCCGGATTGTCCGCCCACGCATACCGCATATACACCGGCGCAGCCACCGTCGGGTTCGAAACCACGATCGACGTTCCCTCAATCCGCGCATCCGCCGCCACAAACTTACGGTCCGCCCCGGCGATCTCGAATCCCTTCAGCGTTCCGCTCTTAGCTTTCAAGCCCCCGGTTGTGTGATCGAACCAGGCTCGTAACACGGACCCTTCCCGCGCTGCATGAACAAACGTCGGCCCGGAATACTCAATCTTCTCCCCGTAAGCAATCGCCCGCGCCGCCAGCGCAAGCCTAAGCCCCACATCCTGCTTATTCGTCGGATGAATATTGTCCGGGTTGCCAATATCGATGATTACGGCCATGCCGGTATTCGCCAGCGACAATGTTTGGCGCTGGGCTTCCCGCAGATCGGCCCACGCCGGATTGGCTTTATAATTTGCCAACTGCACGAACAGGAATGGAAAATCGCCTTCACCCCACGCTCGCCGCCAGTCGCGAATCATGCCCTGAAACGCACGCGCATAAAGCGATGCGCCGTTCGGATTAGCGTTGGCGTTTGTTTCGCCCTGATACCAGATCACACCCTTGATCGGAAACGGTGTCAGCGGTGCGATCTTCGCGTTATACAAACCGGCCGGGTCGTAGGGTCCCCCTGGCCGCGTATTCGGATTCGCCGGTTGCGCCGGAACCGTCCCACCGCTGGCCTTCGCTGCTGCGGAGGCCGTATTCCAGTCGGCCAGTTGCTTTTCGTAGGTCGACTGCGCCACCGGCCATGCTTCCAGCACCTTCGCACGTTCGCTAAAAATCGGCATCAGCGCCGGATCAGCGCCAATGCCGCGCAGGCTGATCCACGCTTCTACAGGCGTCCCACCCCAGAAAGATTCGATGATGCCGATCGGCACGCCTCCTTCCTTCTCCTGCAGGTGCCGCGCGAAGAAATACGCTGCCGCCGACGCGCCTCCCGCATTATCTGGATTGATGTCGGTCCATGGCTGTCCCGTGACATCTTCCAGTGGATAATCGGAAACTTTGTTATCGGTGAGCATGCGCCGGATTTTCGGGTACTTCGCCGCGGCGATCTCAGCCGCCGCGTTGTCCCCCTGCCGCAGCTTGAATTCCATGTTCGATTGACCCGACGCAACCCAAACGTCGCCTACCAGCACGTCGTTGAACTGAATCGTGTTACTGCCCTTCACGGTGAGGGCGAAAGGCCCGCCCGCCTCGCCGGGTGCCAGCGATACGCTCCAGCGCCCCTGTGCATCGGCTTTCGTCGCCTGCGTTCCACCGCGAAACGTGACGGTAACGGTCTCATCCGGCGTCGCCTTGCCCCAAATGTGGACCGGCAATCCGCGCTGGATTACCATGTGATCCGCAAGAATATGCGGGAGCGTGACTTCCGCATTAGCGCCGATAGAAACGACGAGGGCAAGCCCCGTGAGTAGTAGTGATCGCATAGTCATACCTATTTCGCATTCCGCATCAAATCCACCTGCATCTGCATCTCGTAAACCGACTTCTCCACCGAATCGACGGTATCTTTCTTCACTGTCTTGTCCCGCGTGTAACCGACATAGTCGAGCCACCCCTGCGACCGCTTCTCCCGGTGCGCCTTCACCAGAACATACAGCGGATCCGACTGAATCCGCGCCACTTCATCGTTGAGTGGCGCCTGCGGTACGTTGACCTTGAGGTCCTTCAGCAGCGTGCGAGCCATAAGCAAATGGCCCGCCAGATCGGGATGAATGCCGTCCTTCGTGAAGCTGAACTTCGGATCCGTGGCCCGCGCTTTCGTCAAATAGGCGTTGATTGGCGTATGCAGATCCACCACGGTCACATCCACCGCGGCCTGCGTTTTCTCCCACGCCGCGTAATCTGTCAGCACGTCGTCGTATTTCTCGTAAGGGGCCATGTAACTGAAATCCGCCGCATGCTCGTCGCGCGTCGTATTGATCGCCACTCGGTCGAAAGGCGGAGGTGTCAGCAAAATCAGCCGTGCATTACTGGCACGTACCGCCGTGATCAGGTTCTGAATACCCTTCTGGAATGCCGCCATCCTCTCCGGACTTTGCGGATGGTAGATCCCGTCGTTCATCCCGTAGCAAGCGACCACCGTCTGGGGGTGCACGGCATTCAGCGCCCGCCCCAGCCGCTCGGAAAGACAAGGCCGCGGAAACGGGTGATCCTTCTCCGACCCACAAGAAATGGTTTCGGAGGCCAGGCCGATGCTCACAAAATCGAAGTGGCTCGACGTGTACTGCTTATTAAGGTAGTACTCGACCAGCGTCACAAAATCACCGGCCTGGGTGATGCTGTCGCCGAGCCAGAGTACCTTTTGGGCGGACAGGGGGGCGCCCTTCTGGGCGGACGCCGGAGCGCATGCCAGGGAGACCGCCAACGCGATTCCCGCCAGGAACCGAAAATTCTTCATAATCACCACCATGTAACAATTAAATAAAGTGCTGAGCAACTTCCCTACGATCATACAGGGCGGCATGGGCATTGCCGTGTCCAACTGGCGGCTCGCATCGGCGGTCTCGCAACGAGGCCAGCTTGGTGTGGTATCCGGCACGGCACTCGACCAGGTCTTTGCCCGACGCCTGCAGGATGGCGACCCCGGCGGCCACATGCGTCGCGCAGTGGACCGCTTCCCTTTCCGCGAAATGGCGGACCGCATCTGGAACACATGGTACATCGCCGGCGGCAAAGCCGCCACTCAGCCCTATAAACGCCCGACACCCGCGACGAAAGATGGCCCCCGCGACGTCAGAGAGCTTTGCATCGTAGCGAATTTCGCCGAGGTTTTCCTCGCCCGCGAAGGCCACGGGAACCCGGTCGGGATCAATTATCTCGAAAAAATTCAGTTGCCGCTGCTGGCATCCGCGTATGGAGCCATGCTGGCAGGCGTCTCCTATGTGCTGATTGGCGCGGGGATACCGCTCAAGATTCCGGGTGTACTGGATAATCTGGCGCTCCATGAACCGGCAGCCTATCCCCTGCCCGTCACGGGCGCACAGGAAGGCGATGATGTCATGATGCGCTTTTCACCGCGCGAATACATGGAACAGGATCTTCCACCACTGAAGCGTCCCGACTTTCTGGCGATCATCGCGTCGAACACGCTGGCCATCACGATGGTGAAGAAGGCGAACGGCAAGGTGAACGGCTTCATTGTGGAAGGCCCGACGGCTGGCGGCCATAATGCTCCTCCGCGCGGCAAACCGATCTTCAACGACGAAGGCGAGCCGGTGTACGGTGAGCGCGACGTGGTCGACCTGCCGAAGTTGCGCGAACTGAATCTGCCCTTCTGGCTGGCCGGTGGCTACGGACGCCCTGAGAAGGTTCGTGAAGCGCTCGAAAACGGCGCGGCAGGCGTACAGGTAGGTACGGCGTTCGCGTTCTGCAACGAGTCCGGACTCACACGCGAATATAAGGATGCTGTTCTTACCGAAGTCTCCGCCGGGAAGATGCGGGTGGTAACCGACCCGGTTGCTTCGCCAACGAATTTCCCGTTCAAAGTGGTTCGCCTGGCAGGTTCCATGACGGAGCCTGAGGTTTATGCCAAGCGACCGCGCATCTGCGACCTGGGCTACCTTCGCGATGCCTACCGCACGGAGGAAGGCTCCATCGGTTACCGCTGCGCTTCCGAGCCGGTGACCGTTTACGTTTCCAAAGGTGGCAAGACTGAGAACACGGTCGGCCGTAAATGCCTGTGCAACGCGCTAATGGCGAATATCGGGCAGCCGCAGGTGCGCAACAGGTACGTGGAAAAAGGGCTGCTGACATCGGGTGACGATGTCAGTGAATTGCTGCCATTCCTGCCGCTCGAAGGGCTTCGCTACAACGCTAACGACGTGATCGACCGCCTGCTGAGTGGACTGACCGATCTTGGACAGTCGTTAAACAACATGTACGAAGTTCCTGCGATGGCGTAAGGCGCACAGCGCGCTACTTCGTTTCTGAACCGCTCGGTCCGGCCCAATAGCGGTCGCGTGCGTTGATCGTCACACCAGGCCGCTTCACAGTCAATACGATCTTGCGGAACTCGGAGATCTCCGCCGGTTTGTCAGATACGTAACCGATGCTGTACTGGTTCCGCAAGTCCTCTTCGATCTGCCCGTAGACCTGATCGATGGTCATCTTCTTCGAGACTTCAAAGTAACTTCCACCGGTCTCTTTGGCGAGCCGCTGCATGATACGTTTTCCCAGATCGCTGCCGAAGCCGCCATCGGAAAACAGAATTGTGTAGATCAGCGTGTTGGTACGCTGTGCGTCCTGAATGGCGCCGGCAAGCGTCTGGTTACTGCCATTTTCTCCGCCATCGGAGAGAATGACGAGCGCTTTTCGGCCCGCCTGCTTCTTCATTACCTCTTTGGTGGCGTCGGAGATCGAGTCGTACAGCAGGGTGCCACCGCCGTACTGGCTGCGCAGTTCATCACGTGTCGGCGTGTCTACCAGCCGCAACGATTCCTGCAACTCGCTGCGCGAGCTGGTCAGCACCTGTTTCGTCTTCACGTTCATATCGAACTGCATCACGAAGACCTTGTCTTTGTTTTCGCGCAGCACATCGTCAATAAACCTAAAGCTGGCGGCGCGCTCGGCGGCAAGCACGTGCACCTGGCTCATGCTGGTATCGACCATCAGGCCAATTGTCAGAGGCAGATCGGTTTCGCGCGCGAAATACTTGATGGTCTGGGGACGGCCATCTTCCAGCAACGTGAAATCCTCTTTGTTGAGGTCGCGGACAAACTTCGACTGCTTATCCCTCACAGTGGCGAGTTCGTTGACGACCTGAACGTCGGACGAAAACGAGGCTTCCTGCGCCTGCACGCGCGGCAACGAGCCGGGCAAAATGCATAAGACCAGAGCCGCTCCCGCGACGAATACCATAACACCCGGTTTGCCAGTCATCACCCTTATATTGTCACTCCATTTCATTCCGGTCTATCATAAAGAATTGTCTGGCCCCACGCCCGGCGCCTTCCCTGAATCGAAGCGCCACGCCGGATTCATGATTCCAAAAGAGGGCAAATTATGGGAAAAACAGTATTCAGCACGGTCTTGAGTTTCTGTTTAGTTGGGGGCGTCATGGCCACTTCGGCGCAAGGCCAGCAAGCCGCTACCGCGGGCTGGAGTCCCACCAAAGCCGCAGCCTATCTGGACAAGCGGTCCACGTGGTGGATCTCCTGGCCCAGCGCATCGCGAGATCAGGGAACGTTCTGCGTTTCGTGCCACACCGCTACTCCGTTCTCACTAGGCCGGGCCGCGCTGCACTCCGCACTGGGCGAATCCACGGCTTCGCCAAATGAACAGAAGGTGCTCGACAGCGTCACGAAGCGCGTCCGCATGTGGCACGACATTGAGCCGTTTTATCCGGACCAATTGCGCGGGCTTCCCAAGACGTCGGAATCGCGCGGCACGGAATCGATCCTGAATTCGCTGATCCTTGTCTCGCATGATGTGCCGACTGGCCACCTGAGCGCCGACGCACGCCTTGCCCTGACGAACATGTGGGCGCTGCAAATCAAGGCCGCCGATATGAACGGCGCGTGGGCGTGGCTGCAGTTTCACAACGCGCCTTTCGAGGGCGATTCGCAGTTCTACGGCAATTCGCTGGCGGCGATTGCGATCGGTTCCGCACCGGATAACTACCAGTCCGACGCGGCTATCCAGCCTGGCGTTAAATTGCTGCGGGCGTGGCTGACGAAGAACATGGATGCGCAGACGGCGCTGGATCGCGTGGTGCTGCTTTGGGCTTCCACTAAGCTGAAGGATCTGCTCACGCCGGAGCAGCAGGCCAAAATTGTTGCGGAGACGGTCGCGAAGCAGCGCGAGGACGGGGGGTTCAGTATGTCGGCGATGATCGGTGACTGGAAGCGTCACGACAGCACGCCGCTCGATACGTCCAGTGACGGGTACGCTACGGGCCTGGTTGCGTATGCGCTGGAGCAAGTGGGCGGACCGGAAACCGTGGCGCCGCTGAAGCATGCGCTGGGGTGGCTGGACAAGAGCCAGATCGATGCGGATGGGCGGTGGCCGGCGGTGTCGCTGAATAATAACCGGCCGGTGATGTCGGACACAGGTTTGTTCATGAGCGATGCGGCTACGGCGTATGCGGTGCTGGCTTTGACGAACGCGCCGCAGTAGAGCAGCGCAGCCACCAAATCAGCGGTTACCCGGCACTTCAGCGATCTACTCAAGACAAGAATCGCCCGCTGAAGCGAGTCTCTATGCTCGATCTGGATCGCATTGCCATTGCGGCGTGAGCGCGGCCATGGCTTTCGCGGAAATTGTTGATGGAGAGTGGCCGTGTTTTTTTGAAATTGGTGCTCAGCGACGGGCACGAATCAGTATACTCCGATGCCACGTCGCTCATTTCAAGTTGTGAGGCGAACCAGCGGCTAAGTTGAAAGCACTTACTAAAACTTGCGCCTGTTTAGTGTCGCTTTGAAACATTGCGGCGCGGAGAGCCTACTACGTCAATCAGAACAGGCACCGTCGCGTAAGTGTACTGCATTGAGCTCATTCTTAAAGTCCAAACCAATCCTGCTGTCAGTTATAGGCGCTGGCAGTTATCGCATTTGCATTGACCTGTGCGCCGCTTCGCACACTTACTCAACGTTTTTAAACAGAATTTAATGGAGACTTTCCGTCAACGGCAGGGTTCGGAGCAGTATGAGTCGTGAGGAACATGCAATACACTTTCTTTCGCGTGCCGCCATTTACTAAGACAGGGCGATTTATCGCGGCGCTTATTGTCCTAACTCCCGCGTCGGCCGGGCTAGCGCAGGGTTCAGAGAACGGGCAAGGTCCATCGATGCTGATCGCCGCAGCGGAAGAGGCCAGCCATGCCGATGCGCTCATCGGCGAGTGCCGCTACGACGAAGCGGAACACTGGATCAAAGAGGCGATGCATTCGGCAAAGGATGCCCGCAGTCAAAACGCGCTGGAGCGCGATATTGCGGGCAGTTCGCTCGGACAGATGACCGTGAAGCTTGACGAATTCAAGCATCAACGAAAAGCCTGGGATCACGCGGCAACCGAGATTCGTCGACTACTGGATGCCAACCGCCCGCAACAGGCAAAAGCAGTGCTGGATCAGGTGAAGCCGCCAGCCTGCGATGCGCGGTTCACCGGCCTGAGGAGCGAAATCGCGTCGCGAAATCAGCACGCAGCGGAACTTGTTCGGATGGGCGATGCGCAGGCTGCCCGCTATCCGAGAAGCGCTCAAGTGTATTACCTGCAAGCCAGAATGATCGATCCCGATCGTCCGGGGCTGGATCAGAAGCTGATGGATGTTCAACGACGTATACCTGGCGCGTGCCAGGGTTGCGCGCCTCTCCGCTAGCAACTGCAACTGACAACTGGGTTAGCTGAATTGATGACAGACGAGGGCCGTGATTGCATGGGCGTCAGGCTCGCGCGTGTGTGTGTGTGTGTGTGCGTTCTTCAGCAGTTGGAATACGACGAAATCTAAATCGCCAGAACAAGGCCAGAACAAAGGAAGGATCAATCAACGATGTCCAGGAATTACGTACTCACCGCGCTGTTCGCCGGCGCGGCAATAACAGCAGTTCTGTGGGGTCAGGATAAGCCTTCGCCTAACGGTCCCCTCCTCAACCCGAATGCAGGGGCGACCTCCGGACCTGTCGCAAACAATCCGGCAGGCTATAACAATGCCGCACCAGCGACGCCTGATGGCAGAGCAGATGCGGGGATGGTGAATGCCCCTATTTCGGGCAACGCGGACATGGGCAACGGCGTCCCTGCCGCACCGGACGCCAAACCTGCCACACCCGCAGTCACTCCCAAACGCGCTGCTGCTTCGCGGGATCCGTTCCCGGATGACGTGGCTGCGATCAATGACGCCGATCTCACCTGGCGACTGGCGCAGAACAGGCTGGAAGATCTTGGGTCGGGCTGCATGGCAGACGGCAATCAGGTGATCGATCAGGCGCGCGACGCGAAACTGAAGTCGGTGGCCAGCTACGCGAAGTATTATCAGGACACGCTGTCTTACTGGTCGAAGAGCCGCGATTCCTCGGGCGAAGCTGAATTATCCAGTCGTACAGACTCGGCCGAGCTTCAGGCGCATATTAACCAGTTGCAGCTGGAACTTCAGTCGGTGAATCGGCGCAAAGCGGATCTGGACAGAACGTTTGGTGAGAACCACGTCGATAACAACGAAGAGAAGGCTGCCCTTCAGGATTTGACACGCATTCAGAGCAACAAACAGGAACAACTCGAAAAGGCCCGCGCGGCACTGGATCAAAACAAGGCTGGTCACGAGTGGGTGATGAAGCGAAAAGAATATGCGCGGATTCGCGTATCGGAAGTGAACGACCTGCTGCAGAGCACGAGAACTGAGTTGTATCTGTATCAGCAGCTGTACAACGCGGTTCTGTACCGCCACAGCCTTTCCTGCGACCGCGAGATATCGCGTCCGCTGGAGACGGTGAGCGACTGGCGGCAGGACGTAAAGAGACTTTCCCCCGGCGCCAGTGAATAGCGCATAACCCACGTGAACCGGAGAAGAATCTCATGAATAAAAGCGAACTGAAAGCTCGTTCGAGCACTCTCACCTGGCTTGCGCCTTTGGTGCTGATCTGCGCGCTTAGTCCGGCAGTTGTAGCGCAGACGCTGACTCTGGATACTCCAAGCGATCTGGAGCACGCGCGGATCAAAGCGGATAAGGCATGGAAAGCATGGGAAGCCCAGGGGCATATCGAGTCGAAGCTGCTGAGCATGCCGGCAGACAAAGCAATCACGGAGATCCGCAAAGACGATAAGCTGGCGGAACAGTACCTGGCCGCCCGCGAAGTGCAGGTCAAATTACTGAGCGACGACTTCCGCCGTCGTGCCACTGCCATTGAGGCCAACGGAGCCGCTCCCGATCTGACAAAGGTACAGAAATCAGAGGAACAGGGGCTGGCTGCGTTGATCGAAGGCGACCTGAAGCACACGTCTGAAGTAGCCAAGATCGAAAAGGACACCGATCCGGGGCAGCGTGAAGCCAAACGTGCGGCGGCCGAAAAAGAGACCGAGTATTACAAGGAACTTGCCGATGATGTCCGCAAGCGACTGGCGGTTCTGCAATCGGCTGTACGCTCGGACGAGCAATATGGCGAGAACGAACGGGCGTTGATTGATACGCTGAAGCGTTTATCGGAAACGCTGGAGGAGCAGGGCGCGGCGTTCGCACGTGAGCGGGAAGACTGGCAGAGCTACCACAAACATCTGGAGGAAGTGGTCATCGAACACAGCCGTGGATCTGGTCCGTCCACCTCCCTGAAAGCAGAAGCCGACGATGCGGAGCCGGCAACCAGCGCGCTGAAGCTTAAGTGAACCCCGTGTCGCGAATCGTACTGCTCAGTTGTTTGGTCTTCGGCGGCGTTTTGCTGCAGGCACAGGACCCGTATTCGTCCCGATGGGCGGAGTTACGCCTGCGTATTGCTACGGGCGGCGACGTATCGGAACTGGTGCGGGAGTGGGGGCCTAAGTCGCCCCCGCCTGTCCGCCGCGCGAGCACTAACTCCAGTTCGGGCCTTCAGGTTTCGCGGCTTGACCCCAACCGGGATCGTGTACGCGCGGCCGCCTGCCAGGCGGGAGTTCATCCCGCTCTGGCGCTGGCGATTGTGGAGCACGAGACAGGATTCAACAATCGCGCGCGCGGCGAGAAAGGCGAAATTGGGGCCGGACAAATTATGCCTTCGACGGCGGATAAGTTTGGCTTCGACAAAGGCCGCCTGGCCACGGATTACGACTACAACGTCCGGTCGTCGGTAGCCATTGTGCGGTTCCTGCTCGACTACTTCAACGGCGACGAGCAGGCGGCGATACGGGGTTACAACGGAGGTCCGGGCTGGCGCAATGCGGGTCCTGTCGCAACAAACCAAATTGAAACTTACGCGGCATCTGTAAGCCAACTGAGGAAGAAATATGTTCCAGTTACTTGCGGATGAGTCCTTGTGGGACAGTGTCCGCCGCCGCGCCCGGGGACTCGGCCTGGGCCTGACGTTCCAGGTATTCCTGATGCTGGCGCTGTTGGGGCAGACCTGGCTGGCGGCGCACTTTAGCACTTCTTCAGCCGCCGACGAGCCGCCCGCGCCGGCAATGCGGGATGTATTGACAATTCTCGCCCCGCCTCCTGGTGAGCTGCTGCGGGTTAAGTCACTCGCTTTCCGTTCAGGAGGGAAAGAAGCAACGACGCCAGGTGCTGCCGTCAAGCTGGACGAAAGCGCCGAGATCTCTTTCGACGCCGATCAGTCGCGACAGCTTGTTCCGGTACTGACGGCATTCGAGGGTCTGATCGTATTTGTGCCGCTGCTGGACCGCGGCCACCCCCGCGCAGCATTTCGTCCGGATGGTTCACCCGCCGCCGTACCTTCAACGCTGGACCATTGGGTGCGGATTCGTTTGGCGAATCCATCATGGTGGCCAGAGGTGGAAGCGCTTTGTTCGGCGGCCGATGCGAATGGCGAGATGGAGGCTGTGGCGGTTTTCCCCCCCAACTATCGGGCGAAACTGGGGGCAGCAATTCAGGCTCGAATGGCTGAACTTAAATCGTCGGGAAGGGTGGTGGGGGTCGGTTTGCGACTCGAAGCAGGGCGACCAGCCGGCGTGGAAATTCGTGCGATCCGCCTTGCGCCGCCCGGTCAGTTCAGCTGATGATCTCCGCTATCCCTCGCTGTTTGTGCGAAACATGCCAAATTAGGCAATAAACGCGGTTGCTTCGCCTGTTGCTTTTCGTTGTATACTCGCGACATGAGGGTCCATTTTCGCGTAAGCCACTCGTCGAGGCCCGCGCTGTGCGCCGCAGCAATATGTAGTCTTATTGGGCCAGGATTCGGAAATATCGCCCTGGCCCAGAAGATCGAGTTTCCGCAGAATCAGCCGGCACTGACTCCTGCTCCGCCTGCAGCCCAAACGTCAAAATCCAAGGCAACGATCTCGCTCGATGAGCTAAACGGTCTCGACGCGAAATATCACAGAGACCTTGATGTCGCGCAGGCGGAATCCGATGGAGCAAAATTCGTCGACGCGCAGACGCATTTCGCGCAGCTGGCGGCAGCGATTGAGGCCACGAATCAACGCATCGCTTCCAGTGTTCTGCCCAAGGGTTCCATTCAGATAGATGGCCAGACGAGGCCCGTTTCAGCTCAAACTGAGACGGAATTGTTCACGCGCATTCTGGACAAAGCGCAGCGGGGAGAAAAGCAGGCTGCAGTTCTGGCGAAAGTGGCCGAGATCCAGACGCAGGCAAGCGATTTTCTGACGTCGCATCAGTATATGGAGTCGCGCGATGCGTGGCAGAAGGCAAAACAGGCTTTAGCCGCGGAACGTCAGCAAATAGACGACGCAACATATCTGTACTTCCTTGCGAAATGCGAGAACGGCGTCAAAGTCAGTATTACCAGCTACTGGTCCGCGGAATACGCGCGGTTGCGGGATAAGTACAACCGGACGACCGATGAGGGGAAGATGTCCCCGGACGAAGTCTATCGGACGATTAAATCCGTGGCTGACGAAATTACCGCGCAGGCGTACACCGAAGCGGGCAAGCACCCCGACATGCCCGAGGACGCCAGGGCGCTGTTTACAAGTCTTTTGGCGACCGCGAACCAGTATCTGGCGTCGCGCTAAGCGTAGTTTGCGATCCGGCAGGCCCCTCCGAGCGGCATCAGGTACGCCCCTCTCCGCCCGTTCGCCCCCTAACCTCGTGATATTCTGGTATTTCCGTTCCATTCTTTTCTCTCCGAGGTAAACCCAAATTGGCATTGGTAGAAGGCTGCAAGCACGAGCTTGAAATCTCGATTCCTGTCGAGGACGTCGAAAAAGAAACCGCAAAAGTCGCTGAATCGTTCCGCGAGCGCGTCCATCTCAAGGGATTCCGCGCCGGCAAGGCGCCTATGTCGCTCATCCGTAAGAACTACGACAGCGATATCCGGCAGAAAGTTCTCGAAAACCTGGTCCCCAAGGCCGTCGACGACCGTATCGCCGCCGAACAACTGCGTCCCGTCAGCCGCCCGAACGTGGCGGATCTGCACTTTCACGATGGGAAAGACGTCCATTTTAAGGCCCAGTTCGAAGTCTTCCCGACATTCGAGATCCCCAACTATAACGGCGTCGAAGTGGTGTATACGGAGCCCGAAGTCACGGACGAAGACGTAGCCAGGCGTATCGACGAAATCCGCGAAACCAAGGCGACTTACGCCAATGAAGATCCGCGCCCACTGGCTTCCGGTGATTACGCTGTGGTATCGCTCGAAAGCATTTCCGGCACCGACGAAGGCATCAAGTCCGACGAAGTCCAGGTGCTCATTGGCGGCCCCGAAACGCTGCCTGGCTTCACTGAAAACCTCACCGGCGCGTCTCCCGGCGATGAAAAGGAATTCGACGTTACCTATCCCGAAGACTATGGCCGCGAAACTCTCGCGGGCAAGACGGTGCGTTTCCGCGTTGGCGTGAAAGGTCTTCGCCGCAAGGAACTCCCCGAACTCAACGACGAATTCGCGCAGGATCTGGGCGATTTCCGCACCCTCGACGAAGTGAAAGACGCCGTCCGCAAATCCATCGTCGCACAGCGCCAAAATGACGCTCAGCGTGCCGCTAAAGACAAGATTATCGATAAACTCGTCGATTCCAACGATTTCCCGGTCCCCGAGATTTTCATCGATCGGCAGATTGAGAACCGCGTCGAACAGCGGCTCCGCGCGCTTCAGGCTGAAGGTGTTGATCCGAAGTCCTTCAAGCTCGATTGGGAGAAGGTGAAGACCGCGCAGAAGGATGCCGCGCTGCGCGAAGTCAAGGCCTCCATGATCCTGGGCAAGGTGGCAGAGCGGGAATCCATCAACGCCACTAATGAAGAAGTAGATCGCGAACTCGACCGCATCGCTCGTCAGGAAAAGCAACCCGTCGCAGCGATGCGTCGGAAGCTGACTGAAAATGGCGAGCTTGGCCGGATTGCTTCGCACATCCAGACTGAGAAGACGCTCAACTACCTGTTCGAGCACGCTACTAAAACAGCGGAATAGAGGCCGCAGGGCAGACCGTAGATCTGCCCTTTTGTATCCACGTGCATCGGCGTGAATTCGGCAGCTAACATGAAGCTCACCAAACACGCCGCCATCGGTATCGATTTCGGCACCACCAACAGTTCCGTGGCACTTGTACGCCCGTCTGGTGAAGTCGAACTCACTGCGTTCCCATTCATGGGCGCGCTTACCGACTCTTACCGCTCGCTTCTCTATCTGGAGCAGGTGAAAGAATTCGGCCGCGACACGCTGAAATCATGGACCGGCCCGGCAGGCATTGAGCGCTACCTCAGCGCCGAGAATAAAGGCCGCCTGATCCAGTCGCTGAAGTCGTTTCTCAGCAGCCGCAGCCTCAAAGCTACCGAGGTCTTCGGCCGTCGGCGTACGCTCGAGGAACTCATCGCCCGCATTCTCGCGGATCTCCGCCTTGCCGCAGAACAACAGTTCGGCATCGCTATCGATTCCGCTGTCGTCGGCCGCCCGGTCCGTTTCGTCAGCGCCGAGAGCGAAGACGACAACCGCTACGCGGAATCTCGCCTCAAAGACGCCTTCCACGTCGCTGGCTTCAAAACGGTTGCCTTCGAGATGGAGCCCGTCGCGGCCGCCTACTACTACGAGTCGACGCTATCGCATGACGAGCTCATCCTCATTGGAGATTTCGGCGGAGGCACCAGCGACTTCTCTCTCATTCATGTCGGCCCCGCCATTCGCAAACGTGGCCGCAAGCCGAAGGACCTGCTTGGCAACTCCGGTGTCGGTATCGCGGGTGACGCTTTCGATGCCAAAATTGTCCGCCGCCTCGTCTCACCAGTACTCGGCGCAGGCACCAACATCAGATCGATCGACAAGATTCTGCCCGCGCCCATCTGGGTTTACGCCAAGGTGGAGAAGTGGCACCATCTTTCTTTCCTGCGCACGAAGGAGACGATGAACATGCTGCGCACAGTGGAAGCGCAGTCACTCGAACCGAAGAAAATCGCCGCGCTGATTCATCTGATCACCGAAGATCTTGGGTACCAGTTGCATCGCTCCGTACAGTCAGTGAAGTGCGCGCTCTCGGCTAACGATGCGGCGAACTTCCATTTCTCCGACGGCACCATCGACCTCGAAAGCAACGTAGAGCGCACCGCGTTCGAATCGTGGATCGCCGAAGAGTTATCGCAAATCAGCGCGTGTGTCGACGGCCTTCTGAAGACCTGCTCGATCCAACCCACGCAGGTCGACAAAGTCTTCCTTACCGGAGGCTCGTCCTTCGTCCCCGCCGTGCGCCGCATCTTCGAATCCCGATTCGGCGCCGACCGCATCCGCACTGGCAATGAATTCACGTCGGTGGCACGAGGTCTGGCTCTCAAAGCGAACGACACCGCTTCGTAGCTGCCCAATTACGGGATCGACGGGATGGCGATTGGAGGTTATACTTACCAGATGCTGCGATTCCACAATGGAATTCCCGGTTACAAGCTTCTTTTCGCGTTCGTCCTTTTCGGGCGAGTGTCATGCGCGCAAAACACTCCGTTCACGATTTCGAGCCTGACTATTTCCGGAACGACGAACAACAGCGGAGTAGTCGCGGGCTCCGGTACCGCCACCGTATCGGGGATAGCTGGCGGAACGGTGTCATTAACGGAGACAGGCATGTCTCAGATCCCATGCGGAGGCACGACATCACTCAATCAGGTGCTCACGTTCGATAGCAGCGACAGCCTCACATTGAGTGAGAATTTTCCGGCCAATTGCACCGGTGGCAGTTCGACGATGACGGTGAGCTTCAACGTGTCGGGTGGCACCGGGATGTTCAGTGGCCGAAGCGGTTCCGGCACTCTTACCATCACGACTCAAACCAGTCAGGTTAATGGCGTCGTCTCGTACACGAGAACGGGCAGCGGATCGGGGACGCTTTCTCCACAGATACCCACCATCGCACCGTCCGGGGTCGTGCCGGTTTACAGCAATGTCACGACTATACAGCCAGGCGAATGGGTGTCGATTTTTGGAACCGGTTTTGCTAGTTCGACGACCAGCTGGAACGGGGATTTTCCGACTTCGCTCGGCGGAACCAGTGTGACGATCGACGGGAAGCTGGCCTACCTGTGGTACGTAAGTCCCGCTCAGATCAACCTGCAAGTGCCGGCCGATACGCAGACTGGCACTGTTCCCGTGGTGGTAAAGACGGCGACTGGAACTTCCACTTCGACTGTGACGCTGGCCGCGGTTGCGCCCTCGTTCAGTTTGCTCGACACCAAACATGTAACGGGAATTATTCTTCGCGGGGATGGATCGGGAGCCTATGGCGGTGGAACGTACGACATTCTCGGACCCACCGGGAACTCACTGGGCTATGCGACGGTCGCGGCAAAGCCCGGGGACTTCGTGGAGCTTTTCGCCGTCGGACTTGGACCAACAACTCCGACAGTGCAGCCCGGACAAGCTTACGCGGGCTCTGCCCCCACCGTCAGCCCGGTTAACATTCTTATCAACAACGTAAGCGTGACGCCGTCTTTTGCTGGATTGTCGGGCGCTGGTGTATATCAGATCAATCTGCTCATTCCAACGGGGCTGGGTACGGGGGACATTCCGCTTGTTGCCAGCACGGCTGGTGTGCAAACTCAGGCTGGCATCGTGATCGCGCTGCAAAGAGGCCCCGTCCCCAATCAAAACCTCACGATTTCGACGTCCGGGACAGGGGGCGGCACCGTCTCCACGTCTCCTGCGGGGACTTCGTGTGGAACAGGCTGTCTCACCTTCCCCGGGGGAACGGTTGTTACGCTGACACCGAACCCGGTCGCGGGATCTGTCTTTGCCGGATGGTCTGGCGCATGCTCCGGAACGAACGGCTGCAGCATTACGATGAACGCCGACCAGTCGGTCAGCGCAGCCTTCGGTCCGCTTGTGAATCCAGCCCTCACGATAGTGATGTCGGGCACGGGCACAGGAACTATTAGTTCATCTCCCGCGGGGACTTCGTGCGGGTCGGGTTGCCTGAGTTTCAGCCCGGGAACTGCCGTTACTCTGACGCCGACGGCGGCCACCGGATCCATGTTTGGCGGATGGTACGGTTCGTGTTCGGCGGGTGCAGCTTCACCGTCGTCTTCATCGTCTACTTTAAATTCGGACACGAACATTTGCCACCTGACAATGAGTTCCAGCCAGACGATTACCGCAACATTCAACATGAGCGGATTCGTCAGCGGTATCGCGGCCTCAGGTTCCGCTATTGCGGGCGCGAGTGTAACCCTTCGGGATAGCACCGGGGTATCGAGCAGTGCCACCACCGATCCTAAAGGCGCCTACGTACTAAGCACGGCGGGAATGACACCTCCTTTTTTGGTTCAGGTTCAGACCTCCACGGGCAAACTCTACAGTGTGAGCGCGGACGCGCTGACAACGACGACCATCAATACCCATCCGTATACAGATCTGATGATTCGCTCCTGGTATGCAGCGCAGGGGAAAGACGTCGATTCCGCGTTTTCGAATCCGGTCTCTCTGCCCGCCCCAGGCCCGGTGAGCGTGGCGTTGCTTAGCAACGCAACTACCGGCCTTGCCCAGTTGTGGCTCGCAAATGCGGGCGTCAATACGTCACAGTTCAACCTGATATCCAGCCCATTCGCCGCAGACCACACGGGCCTCGATCAGGTACTGGATGAGAGTGTGGTGAACGCGTCCGCCGGCACAGTGGTCATCGCGGCCGGCGGGACGACCCAGACATCAACTATCATCTACAATTCCAGCGCCAGCACCATGACGATTACCTCGACGACCGCGGGTCCAGGCGGAACCAGCCTGAGTTCCAATGCGATTGTCGTTCCCGCACAAACTGCGCAGCAATCGGCGGTCAACGGCATGATTGCGACACTGACCGGGTTCTTCAATGCCATCAGTTCCGCCAGCGGCACGTTGACATCCAGTCAGCTCACACCATTCATGGCATCCGACCTGATACATGACGGTCTGAATCAAAATCAACTGGCTGCGAGCCTGGCCACAACATGGCGCGGCAGCGTGGTGCCAACGGTACAACTCCAAAAAATAAAGAGCATCGACCTCACGCATGGAGTCGCGGATATTGTCATCACCCAGAACCAAAGCGAATTCTGGTTTGAGAACGTAGCAGGTACATGGCTGATCGGAGGAGATAACCAGATCGCCGCGGTCAATCTTACCGCGCAGTCCGATACCTATGAGGGCACCCAATCCGGCAGCGGCCCGCAAATCAACATTCAGGTGTTGGCGCCGCAAGGGACGGTGACAGGCGTGAAGGTGACGGACGCGTCCGGGATCACGGGTTATCAATCCACCAAGATCCAACAGGGGTCCGTCACCGTTGATTACTTTCAGCCAACACCCGGCACAACGCTCACGGTGAATATCGATTCGTTCATCGCATTGTCGAGCTTTCTGGGTAACCTGGTGCCTGCAGGCACGATGTTCACGTTCGCCGTCACACCGTCTTCAGGACCTGTGGTTACTTATGCTGTGCCCAGCAACGTTTTCACCTCAGACACAGTTACCATCACCTCTCCCACAACGGGCACGCTTTCCAATTACACGCTCGGCCAGCCTCTGGCTGTCCAATGGACTCTGCCTGGGACGTATCCTCTCGCTAATGTTTCACTGAATGCAGTAGCGGAGACCGGACCGGACGGCCCCACCACAACGTCGTGCGCTGTCAGTGGAAGTTCTTATAGTACGGCTGCGGAACTCGCAAACGCCAGTTCGGGAACGATCACGATTCCCGCTACGTGCAATGGTCAGCCCGTCCTGAACGTGCATATGACTGTCCTCGCCAGGGGAGTCAACGGCGAGCAGGCATATTCCATTCTCTCGACGCAGTAGAAGAGGGGAGACCGCTATTTCTTGAGAAACTCCACGCGCCGGTTTGCGGCTCTGCCGTCTGGCGTGTCGTTAGAACCGACAGGATTATCCGCGCCAAATCCGTTCGATGAAAGCCGGTCTGCGTCAACGCCGAATTGAGTCACCAGCACTTGCTGCACCGCCTGCGCGCGATGTTTGGAAAGTTCCAGATTACGCTCGGCCCGACCCAGTGAATCGGAGTAGCCATCAATTTCCAGCCTGAGATTTGGATTCCGTGCCAGCGCCGCCGCCACCTGCTTCAGCACTGCCGCAGATTCCGGCCGCAGCCGGTCGCTGTCGGCCTCGAAAGTTATGCCATGTGTTACGTACTTGCCCGCGGAGCCAATCAAGGTCGAAAAATCCGGCGCAGATTCCGCCACCCGCACCAATCGCAGACCATTCGGCCTGTATCCTGCGAAATCGAGTCGAAGCTGATTGACCGGATCGAATTTCACCTGGTTGGCGTCCACAATACGCTGGCCGTTGAGATACGCTCTCACCCTGCCCTGTTGCGCCCATATGGAAAAGCGCACCGGTTTCGACGTATCGGTTTCAATCCCGCCGTCGCCAAGTTTCCCGTCGCTTCCGTTCACCGTCAGACTCGCCGTATGCCCGTTTGGTTCACCGCGCACCAGAGCCGAAAGTGACGTCCCGCCTTTACCATCCAGGAACTCCCACACCATTTGCCCGCCGCCCGTCCAATCGGCTTCAAACGTGAAATTGACCGGTGCATCGAACGACGCCGACGTCAGATGCACATTTTTTTCCGCATACAACTCCCGGATTCCGCCCCCCGTACGTAACTCGACGGTGCCTTCACGCACTTTCCAGTGCGGCGGCGGTTCATCCTCCGCCATATCGCTGAAGTCTTCAAAGAAAATCGTTCTTTCACCAGGCAGGAACTCGATCTTCGTCGATTTCAAATCCGGCTGCCCCCCGATGTCGCCTGACGGTGCCGGACTCGCGGTCGCCATCTGCGGAGGAGCCGCCACTGGCCGCGGATTCGCCATCGGAGCCATTGCAGCGATCGGAGCCGCCGGTGCCAGGTTTTCCAGGGCGGGACCGTTGCCATTCGTCTTGGCCGAGATCATCAGCATTGCCCCCGGAGCCAGTTCCAAACTCGATCCGGCGGCGGCCAGTTGCATCGCGCCAGCCCCTCCCGACGTGTTTACATCGCTCCCGGCGTCGCTGACGGCCTGACCGGTGCGCCCGCCCAGCAGCCCTCCCAGTTGCCCACCTATCTTCGACGCGCTCACCGGCCTGGCACCCGCTGTGTTATTCGCCCGCAACGCATTTCCATGCTCATCGGCGCCCGGCACCCCTTTTGAATTAGAAACGGCCTGCAGAGTAGCCGTCACCGGAATACTCAATCCTCCATGTCGCAACGTATTGAACGTGAAAGTCACGGACGCCTGTCCGCGGGAGTTCACCTGCGAAACCATCCCCTGCAGAGTATCGCCTTTCAGCGAATCCGGACTAGTCACCTGGCCCGCGATCATGTCACCCTTGCGAGATGAGGCTGCACTGAGCGGAACACTCATTTGTACGCTGATCGCAACGTCCTGTGCGAAGGCCGTCATCGTGCCAACCAGACCGGCCAATGCCAGCCAGACGCAAGCATATTTGCGCGTAACCCGATCTGGCCGATACACAAATCGCCGGAAAACCATGCCGCTGCCGATCATAATCCAGTCCTCCTGCAAGCCCCGTCAGAAAGGCGGACTCGCATACCAACCTCCAAATTCTACAGTTTTGGCGCTTCGGGATGCAACCTGGCCGACCGAATCCGTGCCAGCGGAAGTTCGACTGATCGCCGACCGCATTTGGTCAATCGTTAGAATTGCCGTCGCCGCAGACATGCTCTCCCAATGCTTGCACTCATCCCCAATGAGCAGAAAACAAGGCTCTATTACACGGCGCGAACCCAGATGAAATAGTGGCCCATCTCGTGCTCTGAGAGCGTTCTCTAACCATGGCGCGATCTCTAACGCGCTCCTGCCCCCAATGGTGCCCGACTCCCCCCGGGTTCCTTGGATGAAGCGGCGGACACAACCGTCCGAGCGTCCGCCGCTTTCTTATTACTGAGTGTCTGAAGATCGGGTCCCTGGAAGAGGTGATAGATTGTCTGGCATATTACTCATAGTCGTCGCCGCGACCGCGGTATTGGTGGTCTCTTCGCTCGCGGCCAGGCTGGCTTTAGTTCGAGGTCGCAGCAAGCGGGAGCTAATCCTGATGCGGGATCATCTGAACCGAATTCATCAGGACTCGGAACAGGCCGGGTGATCCGGGAGCCTACGGCAAGCCCAGTGCCACCAGCGACGCCGGCACACCCTGCGCGCCGATCGCCACCACAATATACTGCCTCCCCCGCGCCATGTAAGTCATCGGAATTCCCGTCGTCATCGCCGGCAATTCCATCTCGTGAATCACCTTTCCGGTCTTTTTGTCGTAAGCCCGGAACATGTTGCCCCCTTGCCCTGGCGGCCCGCTCCACAAATTATTCCCGTCAGACCCAAACAGCAGCGTTTTAGTGACCATCAGCAGCGCGCGCGATGGATGTCCCGTATTACTCAGATCGATCCCCTTTAGCGCCGGGTGATTCTTCACGAAATCCGGCGGCGCGCCATTCGCCACCGTCCACGCAATGTCTCCCTTGTTCAGATCCACCGCCGTAATCCGCCCCCATGGTGGTTTCACCAGCGGCAGCCCTTGCGGGCCGTTATCCCTCCCGCCATTTCCTGAAATCACCGGAGCCGGATCGTCGCCCACTGCAATCGGCCGTCCTCGGGCCGGTCCGCGTCCGCTTCCGCCGATATAGCCCATGTCCGAAATCTCCGGCCCCACCTTTGTCAGCGCCAGAAACTCCGCGCTCGTGATCGACGCCACGTACATCATCCCCGTCTCCGGGTCCGCCGCGCCCCCTGGCCAGTTCGCCCCACCCAGATGCGTCGGCAGCAGGAACAGCGCCTTCTTTCCGTTCGTGCCCACCACGATCGGCGGCGTGTAGAGCGGGCCCATCTTGTAATCGTTGGCGATCTTAATCGCCTCTTCCCGCAGCGCCGGTGTGAAATCGATTAACTGATCGATGGAACTCCCCTGCCTGTCGAACGGCGGAGGCTTCGTCGGAATCGGCTGCGTCGCCGCCGTCTTCTCGCCTGGCACATCGGTTTGCGGTACGGCCCGTTCCACAATCGGCCAAACCGGCTTCCCCGTCACGCGATCGAACACATATGTATAAGCCTGCTTCGTGTTCTGCGCCACCGCCTTGATCTTGCGCCCATCCACCGTGATATCGATCAGCAGCGGCGCGGTCGTGATATCCCAGTCCCAGATGTCGTGATGCACCAGCTGGTAATACCAGATCATTTTCCCCGTGCGCGCTTCCAGACAAACCAGGCTATCGGAAAAAAGATTGTTGCCCGGTCTTGTGCCGCCGTAAAAATCTCCCGTCGGCATCTCCACAGGAATATAAACGTAGCCCAGTTCCAGATCCGCACTCAGCGGGGCCCACGCCCCCGTGTTCCCCGTGTAACTCCACGAATCGTTCTCCCACGTCTCATTGCCCTTCTCGCCCGGTTGCGCAATCGTGTGGAACGTCCACAGCTTCTTGCCCGTCCGCACGTCGAAGCCGCGGATATAACCTGGAACATTGGTCTTCGAAGGAGGGGCCGTCCCCGCCGAGGGTGTAGCGGTTTTTGTGTAAATGGCTAATTCCTGCAACAGTAGGAGGAAGTCATGGATAAAAAGAGGTTGGACGCAGCAATGGACGAGTTGCTGCGGGATTATCGGAGCCCGGAAGACATCACCGGCCCCAACGGGT
>CAIKAS010000059.1 GCA_903825445.1 uncultured Acidobacteriia bacterium | reverse complement strand
GTCGCGGATCGTATTACCGTACTCAAAGCGATTCACGCGGTGAATCGACGGAGCGCCCGGATTCGGATGAGCAATCGCATTGGCATTGAGCTGGCCTTCGAGCGAGCTCAGGAAGTGCGCGGAAGTCTCGGCATCCGGACGCGGCATACCGGGGGGTGGCATCTGACCGGTGCCAAATTTCCGGAGGACCCGCTCCCAAAGCGCAGTATCTTTCTCAACATGAGTGATATCAGCCCCTTCGAGGACCACGCCGGCGGTCTTCAGGGCCGTGCTGTGGCACATCACACAGTACTGATCGATCATGACCTGGTTTTTCGCCGCATCCGCCGCTGCTGCAACTGGTGACGTGGACGCGGCAGATGGCTTCGCCGCCACTTGAGGAATGGGCGTTTTTTGCTGAGCCGGCGCTGCCAGATCGACGATCAGCGCGAGCCCCAACATGATTCTAAATGAAGTAGTGGCGATCCGCATAGACAGTTGCTTTCTCCGGTTATCTGGCCGACGGGATTATCGGCTTCCGTCCCTGAAGTGTCAGGATTTCCACGATGCGATCCACGGCCTGATCGATAGGCGAGAAGTCGGCGATGGAGAGGGCTGTCTTCCCTTGAGCGTCCTTGACGTCGACATCGACGCCATTGTCCGCAAGAAACTGGATGACCTCAACAATCGCCGGCTGACCGGCGCCTGCTCCGTTGCTAACGGATGAATGAACGGCGTTGTCGCCTGCGGCGTTCAGGGCCTGAAGTTCGCCCGGATTCAACTCGGCGGCGTACTTAACCACGTCCACGTGGCCGCTGGCCGCAGCCGCCATGAGCAGCGTGGAACCCTCTGGCCGCTTGATTTTGGGGTCTGCGCCAGCATCAATCAGCGCCTTCATGGCGTCCAGGTGGCCGGCTTTCGCGGCAACCATCAGAGGAGTCATACCGTCGGTTGTGCCTCCGCCGCGGCCGCCACCACCACCGCCTCTGCCCCTGCCGCCACCGCCGCCACCAGCAGCACCTCCGGTCTTTGCGTTGAGATCGGCCCCCTTGGCCACCAGCACCTTGATGATGCCTGGGTCTCCGGCCTGAGCCGCCGCGTGGAGTGGTGTGGCGCCCGAACGGTCAACGACCTTCGGACTTGCACCCACTTCAAGCAGGGCCACAACGGCCGCTGACTGTTTCAGGCTTGAAGCGATCAGAATCGGATTCGTACCATCGGGGAGCGCTTTGCCGGGGTCAGCTCCGGCCGCGACGAGCATTTTGATGGATTCCGGGTCACCGTTCGCGGCGGCGAACATGAGTGGAGTGAACCCACCCTTCGAAGCGACATTGAAATCCGCGCCATGCTGAAGCAGCGTCTTCACAACGGCAGATTGCCGCTCTCCGGCAGCCCACATCAAAGCGTTCTGACCTTTGGTGCCTTCGGCGGCCGCTATATCGGCGCCATGAGCGAGTAACCGCTCGACGGCATTCGCATTTCCGGTGCGGGCGCAGATCATCAGCGCCGTTTCGCCGTTCCAGCGCGCAGCCTTCGCATTGGCTCCAGCGTCGAGGAGCTTCTGAACCAGGGCGCCATCATTATTCGTGCAGGCCAAAGTCAGAGGCGATTCACCGTACACATTCGCGGTATCGGGCTTCGCGCCGGCCGCGAGCAGTCGGGCAGCTATGTCGTCATCGGCGCGCTCAGCAGCCCAAATCAGCGGCGTCGACCCGCCGGGTTGGCTCGCGTTCACATCAGCCTTTGCGGCGATCAGAGCGATGATGGCTTTCCGATCATCCGCTTTTGCCGCGTCCGTCACGCGCAGGTCGGTTGCTGAAAGCGTGGAGACAAGTGCGATGACCAGGAGGCAACCGGGTAACCTGGACATCGCTTCGGACAGACTGTCAACCTGGAACCGCATAACTCTTGTACTCCCTGGTGATTTTGCAGAACCTGAATCGTCCCCGATTCGCCGTCGGGAAAGACAGCCGCCTGGAACGACCTTGTTTCGATTCACGCTTTAACGGGATGCGCGGGCACCCAGTGGACCTTACTGAATCGATCTTAGGCTGAGCAGGGAGTGGGGAACTACGCCGGAATCGGTCAGAAAATGGTATTATTCGGACAATGAAACGGGCTGTGTGTCCGAATTCATAGGCTAAAGGCGCGATGAAACCGCAATTCGAGCACGTCGCAATCCCCGAAGGTTGCTCCATTCGTGTGCTGAACCGGCGGATTCCGGAGATCCCATTTGAATGGCATCACCATCCGGAATGCGAGTTGACGCTGACGCTGAACAGCCGCGGATGGCGCTTTATCGCAGATCATATGGGTGAGTACGAGTCTCACGACCTGGTCCTGATACCACCGGAGATGCCGCACACCTGGGCATCGGTGAAGGCTGTGGATGAGTTGAGCCCGCATGTCGCCATCGTTATCTGGTTTACCGAACCCTGGGCTTTGCAACTGGCGGATACCTGCCCTGAGTATGGCGCCCTCCGCCGATTGCTGGAGCGCGCGGCCGGCGGGCTGAGTTTTCCGTCTTCAGCCGGAAAGATGATGGAAACGCGCTTGCCTGGGCTGCTTTCGAATTCGCCGTGCGACCGCCTCCGAACCGCGCTGGACATTCTTAGTGAGTTGGCCGCGATGGACGCCGTTCCGCTGGCAACAGCGCAGAAGGCAGCGCGGATGACAGGCGATGAGTCGGCGCAATTGAGGCGGGTTTTGGATTTGTTGCATAGGCGTTTCGCGGAGCCGATTCGGATGCGGGATCTATGCGCCGTGGGGAACATGTCGGAACGATCGCTTCACCGGCTGTTCGTGCGTCACTTAGGTGAAAACGTGAGCGATTATCTTAGCCGGTTGCGGATTGGACGGGCTTGTATGTGGCTGGTGGAGACGGACCGGCCGATAGGCGTCATTGCAGCGGATGCCGGCTTTTCCAATTTATCCAACTTCAATCGCCAGTTCCGAACTGCGCGGCGTATGTCGCCGAGGGAATTCCGCCAGTATTACATCAGGCATGGGAGCATGCCAGAGCTCGATGAGCATGAGCTCACAAAACGGTCACCTTCGCTCGAAAGACCGAAGCGGCGAACTGGGATTCCGATGAAGTAGTGTTATTCCTTTTGGGGCGGGACGATCCAGTCGCCCGGCTGAACATTGGGGAGGTCCAGCTGGCCAGTGACGTAACCGTAATGCTCGTATGCGTGGAGAAACAGCGTGCTGCCGGGCAGCGCTTCGTAGATGGAACCGCCGGACTGCGGAAGGGCGTTCCAATCCCAGAGCCATGACAGGGTACTCGATGCGTTATGAGAGCAGGGGAAGCGAATTTGTTCATCGCGCTTATCGCTCAACTCAAAGCAGGCCGAGTCGGGTAATGGACTGAAACAGCTGAGTGCACCATTGCCTGAACTTCCGGTGGCATAGTGCATTGTGCACAGCCCCAGCCCACCAGGCACTCGAAGAGACTCGCCGGTAGCCGTAATCGGGTAAGTTCCTGTCTCGCGTACAACAGCGAACGAGTAAGTAACGGCCACGCTCACCGAGTGCTGAAGATTCCGCCGCTTATTGCCGTGGATGCCCAGCCATACGAATCCGTGATTGTCCACTTCGAGGGGGCTACGCAAACTGACCGTGCCTGCTTCGTCCGTAACCACGGCGGTGTTGGCATCCCACGGTTGGGCGACCAGCGTTTCTCCCGATCTCAAACCCGTGACCCGGAACGTCAGCCATGAGAGGTCGTGGTCGCCGTTGATTCCCGTCGGTACCCAAAAATCGGTGTTGATACCCGACTGCGTCTGAAAGGACTGCCTGCCACCTGGCGGATCAAGAACGAGCTTGATGCGCCATGCAACGGGTGATACCTGGGACACTCCCGCGGCCAGCGCCTTCGCAGCACCCGTAGGCAGTAGCGAAACAGCCGCACCGGCGACGAAGACCGTCAGCGCGATCGCGCGAGAGCGGCGCGTTTTCCTACGATGGAATTGAGAGACGAAAGCCAGAAGGCCACTGATCGCTATGCCCGCGGTCAATCCTCCGTAAATCACCGCATGGTCGTCGCCGTACCAGGCCGCACTACGCATTGCATTGCCGGTGAAAAGTATCAGCGCGAACAGCACAAGGCACGCGAAACCACCCAACAGTGCTTCCACCACGTTAGACGTTACGGCGCCGAGCCCAAGGCTGAACAGACCGAGCCAGATGGCCGTTGCGCACGCATGCAGGGCCGCTCCGTAGATCGCTTCCGAAAATCCGAAACCCAGCCCGACACTCACGGCCAGACTGCCGAGGAAGATCGGTCCCGCAATGGCCACCAGAAAGAACAGGACCTTCGCGAGCATCATGTCGATTCGCCGGATGGGCCGAACCAGCCAGTCGTCCGTCGGCGCCGGAAGCGAGTCGTTCTGTACGGCGGCTACGGCGGCCAATCCAACCGCAACAAAAGCAAGCACGTGAACGACCTGCCGAAGCGGCTCCAGCCTCGCAGCCGCAGTTCCGGCCCCGACAGAATCGCCGGTCGCCCCCATCGCTATGACCATCGCCGTGTCGACCCACTGCACCAGCGCCGCCGCGAGCGCAATCTTCCAGGTCATACGCAGATCTTTTTTGAAAATGTGCCAGATCACGATTCACCTCCTACCAGAGCCGATTGCCGTTCCATCGAAGTGAATATGGAACGCAGCGGCATCGGCTCGGCATCGATATTCCTTACACCCGCCAGGAGAGAACGAACACGATCTCCAAGGTCGCCCCCGGAGAACTGGATATCGACAAACGTCAGTACGTTGCCCATCGTGCTCACATCCACCCAGTGGGACGGGATCGCGCCCGGTCTTTTGGCCGCGCCGTCCAGCGTGACAGATATCCGCCGGAACCGGTCGGCAATCTCGCTCATGGGCAGCTCGAACAGCATCCGGCCGTGTTGCATCAGGCCTGTGTGAGTCACTAATCCCTCGATCTCCTGAATCTCATGGGACGAAATCAGGATCGTCGTTTCACCGGCCTGTTCCGCAAGGCTCGCCGTGAATTCGTCGCGCGTCAGCGGGTCTACGCCGCTGAGCGGTTCATCGAGAATCATCAATCGCGGGCGAAACGCCATCCCGCAAACGAGGGCGAACTTCATTCGCATGCCATGCGAGAGGTCGCCGATACGCCGGTCTTCGGGAAGCCGCATCCGACGCGAGAGTGCGGCTTCCAGTTGCCTGTCCCAGGCCCCATCGTAAAAGGGTTCCAGATAGTCGAAATATTCGCGGACAGTCAGGCCTTGCGGCAGCCGCATGCTTTCCGCCACGAAGCCGATCTGCCGCAACTCCTTAGGACCCAATGAGCGCGAATCCCTGCCCAGGATGGTGGGTTCGCCAGCGTCCGCCTCCACCAGATTCATCAGGATTCTGATCGTCGTGGTCTTGCCGGCTCCGTTCGCTCCGATGAGCGCATACGCAGCGCCCTCGGGAACATGCAGATCCAGCCCGAACAGCACACCGGTACCGCTGAAGTGCTTCACTAGTTGACGCGCACGAATCATTTCGCCACCTCCAGGGATTTAGTTAGCCGATGCCAGTGTCCCTGAACCGCATCCAGTACTTCGGGTAATTCCAGACCCGCTCGAATCGCATCCACCACCACGCGCTCGAACTCCTCCTGCAACACTCGATGCTGCTCCCACGCGCCTGCGCCGGGCGGCTCGCCGACAAGGGTACCGAGTCCCGGACGCGCGACGAGAAAGCCTTCCTGGATTAAGCGCTGGACGGCTTTGTGGGCGGTATTCGGGTGTATTCTGAGGTCGGCAGCGAGGGAGCGAATGGATGGAAAGGGCTGGCCGGGTGAGAACTCTCCACTGAGAATCGCTTTACGCGCGGCGAAGAGGAGCTGATCGAGGATCGGCTGTCCCGGTCGCAGCGTGAAGCTGGATAGAGTCACAATGAAAATGTGACACATCAACCCTATGACTGTCAATGGTTCTTTTCACAGCTGAGGGGTGTGTTTTCGACAGGAGTCAACCGAGAGCGAGGCTAAAGCCTTCCTGCATGAAATGGTGATCGTTCGTCAAGACGTGCAAAATCGCGTGGCGACGCATAGTCGTCATGGATATGCAGTCCACAAGGCTGTAGCCCTTGTCTTTTCGCTGCTCATACAAACTCAGGCCCGCCAGAAAGGATTCACGCGATTGCGGATGAACCGTCACGCGGGGATCTGTCAAAATCATGCGAACCGCCAGGGCGGCTACATCCCTCAGGTGAGTGCCGCGTTGAGCCAGGCCATCCAGAAGTTCACCTAATACCTCGTCGGTCGTAACCAAGCGGACATCCCCAAGTGCCGCCCGGGCACGAATTACCTGCGCTCGGTACTGATCATGAGGGTGTAGAACTGCGCCCCAATAGAGGGTGTCCGCGAAGACCTGCCTCACTTCTTTTTCGGTGCGCCGTGGAGGTAGTGGTCGAGATTAGCAAAGTAGTCGGCAGGCACTTTCGCCCACTCGTTGGCTGGCACGGCCTTGCCAATGGCAGACAATTCGGTTTCCAGCGATCCTCCAGAGAACTCCGAGGCAAGGCGGGGGCTCAAGCCGTTTTTTGCTCTGGCCGCCTTTGCGATTCCTCTTCGCTGTTTGGTCTCGGTGGGCAATTGTATCCTCTTCACCGAGTATATATGTATATCGGCAGTCACGGCTGTCGCGGCGCTGAACGGGGGGTCCCACGAGTACAACCCAGGTTACACCCGGAGCGTGAAGATAGTTCTCTCCGTACCTGACTATATTTTTCATCTCGCTGAAGACGCGGACCCACGGCTTGGCATTTCGCGAAGTCATTTGTGTGCAACCGCCATTGCAGAGTATGTTCGAAAACAGCGCACTGACACTATCGTCGACCGCCTGAACAAGGTCGATTCGGAGACGCCTGCGAAGTGGACCCACCTTTGCAGAGTGCCCAGTTGCATTCTGTCCCAAATGAATCCCGGTAAAGGGCGGCAATTACGCTCGGCAGTTCTGAGACATCAACCTGAGGATATTGCGTGAAATATGAAATGATCATCTACTGGAGTGACGAAGACGATACGTTTGTCGCTGAGTTTCCGCAACTTCCCGGATGCATGGCACACGGGTCCTCTCAGGATGCCGCACTTCGCAACGCGTTGGAGGCAGTCGGATTTCGTCTGGAGACCGCGAAAGAAACAGGGGATCCGATTCCCACGCCTCGAGGAGGACGTCTGATTTTCGTGTACGAAGCCCGATTGTGCCTGACTGTCCGCCGACGCACGGCGTCGAGTTGGAGTATGGGCAGTAGAACTGTTTATAGCCTGCTCCGTTATGCGCTTGCCCTAACGCGGTATATCGCGAGCGGGCACTTCAGCAGCCGAAGCTCTTGTCCCGCCTGTGGCTTCTCGCAACGAAGCAGAGCGGCGTTTCAAATTGTCTCCAAATAAGGAAATTTAAGAGCGTAACCGCTGGATACAATGAGAATCCATGCCCGATTTCGTAACCGTATTCCAGATTTCCGGCGGTTTGACGGACCTCCCTTTTGCGCTGGCGGGCTTGGTTCCCCTAATTATCGGCGCGATAGTCATCGTTGGGAAATGGCGTCTCCACTGGCGCCAACCTGGTTGGCTTTTCGCATTATTCTTTCTCGCCTTCGGAATCGTGTGGCTCTTCACAGTAAGCGGGCCGGTGCTCACCGAGGGCACCGATGCCCTCGCCGCATTTCGGGCTGGTCAGTACTCGATTGTTGAGGGCACCGTCACAGAATTTCACCCGATGCCGTACGAGGGCCACGACGAAGAATGCTTCACCGTAAAGACCCAGCGTTTTTGTTACTCCGACTACGACGTAACGCCCGGTTTCCACAATGCCGCCTCTCACGGCGGACCGATTCGGGATGGCATTCACGTCCGAATCGCCTATCAGGGTCGTTCGATTCTCCGTTTGCAAATCAGACAGGACGAGGTTCCCACTCCAGCTGAGTTGGCCTCCACGGCCGAATCGGCACAGCGGCAATACACTACGACGACAGAGAATGATCCAATCTTTCAGCGCATGACTACCGCATTCCTTTTCACTATTGTGTGCTGGATGATCTGGTCGAACTTACAGTGGCGATTGGTGGTGCGCTTCTGGATGAAGTCACCGATTAGTCAAACTACGGTGTACTTCTTCCGTGTCTTTTTCGGTCTGGCCCTGATCGGAGGACTCAATGAATTGGTTCAACAATTGCGTCGCTATCCCCTCACCGGGCAGAACCTCGGGGGCATTTTATTAACAGCGACGATAATGTGTGGAGTCGTCGGCACCATGACCGCGCTTTCCCTCTGGATTACTGAGCGGCGGCGACGCAGAACCAATTCCGACCAGAACCCACATCGCCCTTCACATTGAGTAGACACTCTTAAACTCCCAGGAAGTCCCAATATAGGAAGTCTGACAGCAGTCCTGCGCAGCGCGCGCGGCAGTACACGTGGGCCCTCAAAAACCTCAGATTTCCCGGCGGCCTTCCATGGCCTTCCACATGGTCACTTCATCCGCAAATTCCAGATCGCTTCCGACCGGCACTCCCATGGCGATGCGCGTGACCCTCATACCAAGCGGCTTCAGCAGCTTCGACAAATAGACCGCGGTCGCTTCGCCCTCCACCGTCGGATTGGTCGCCACAATGATTTCCTGCACGCCGCCGCGGGCAATACGGTCGATCAGCGTCTTGATGCGCAATTGCTCCGGTCCGATACCGCGCAGAGGCGAGAGCGCTCCGCCGAGCACGTGATACAGACCATTGAACTGTCGCGTGACCTCAATGCCCACGATGTTGTTCGGATCTTCCACCACGCAGACCACAGTCTGATCGCGCTGCGGATCGCGGCAATACTGGCACAGTTCGCTATCGGCGATGTTGTTGCACATCGCACACATCGTGAGCTTGTCCTTGACGTCGAGTATCGCCTCGGCCAGTTGTGCGGCGTCGCCGCGACCTGAGCGCATGATGTGAAACGCAATGCGCTGCGCCGATTTCTGCCCGATACCCGGCAGCCGCTTGAACTCCGTGATCAGC
>CAIKAS010000058.1 GCA_903825445.1 uncultured Acidobacteriia bacterium | reverse complement strand
TCCGCTTTCCCGGATGTGGATATTTTGCTTGACGCAGGACAAAAGGTGGTAGAACATTACAGCGAATGGGGACGTGAGTTCATTCCCCGTGTCTCACCCGAGGGGTTCACCCCACTTATCTGTGTGCATCAGTGTGCATCCGCGGCTAACAAATGTGAGCGCCCTGCGTATTCACAAACACCGAATACAAACTCTGGCTGCTCGCCATGAATAACCGGTTCCGCTTCGTCCCCCCAAACGCCACATTCGCGCAAGTCTCCGGCAGCCGGATCAGCCCGATCAATTCCCCGTTCGGCGCCACAATCTGCACCCCCGGCCGCGCCCCGCACCAAACATTCCCGTCCAGATCGACCCGCATCCCGTCCGGCGCCGATTTCGTCGTCGTCCCCGGAATATAAAGCTGTAAGAAATTCTTCCCATTCGTCAGCGTCTTGCCGTTCAGGTCGTAAACCCGCATGTTCTGCGGCGTGCCCGTATCCGCGATATAGACCTTCTTATAATCCGCCGAGAAACAAATCCCGTTCGGCTGATCTTCCTCGTCGTTGACCTTGTCGATCTGCCCCGTTTTCCCATCCACCCGGTACACGGCCGCCTTCATTTCCGAATCGGCCTTGAACGCCTCATAGTTCCCCTGAATCCCGTAAGTCGGGTCGGTGAACCAGATACTGCCGTCCGGATGCACCACAATATCGTTCGGCGAATTAAACCGCTTGCCCTGGAATTTATCCGCAACCACCGTAGTCGTGCCGTTATATTCGTAACGCACCACGCGCCGCCCGGCATGTTCGCACGAAAGCTCCCGACCTTCATAATCGAACGTATTCCCATTGCTGTAATTCGACGGATTCCGGAACACACTTACCTTGCCGTCTTCTTCCGACCAGCGCATCTGCCGGTTATTCGGAATATCGCTCCACACCAGATACCGACCCACGCCATTCCACGCCGGCCCCTCCGACCAGAAGGTCCCGGTGAACAACCGCTGCATCGGCGTGTTACCGACGATGTACTTTTCAAAACGCGGATCGACCGCGATCACGTCCGGGTCGGGATACTGCAGCGGAGTATTGCCGGACCAGTCCCGCGCCGCCGGAACGGGGTTCGGATTTTTCTGCACCTGCCCAAATAAGGAAGGAGCCATCGCCATCCCCCCCAGCGCCGCAAGGAACGTTCTGCGTCCAGTCTGTCTTGGTCCAGCTTGATCAGTGTGATTTGACATACCAGATATGTATACCGCATTCCAGTGGCCGCCGGGTGATCGATTGTTCCTTTCCGCGTCCATCCGCGGCCGAGAGACTTGATTTGCACCCCATGGAAAATCGGTTTTCCGTGGCTGGCCGGGAAAACTCATCAAAATGTTATCCTCCGCGAGAGTTTTTCAGCGCACTGCTAATCTGGTTTGGTATCAGTCGGGTGAAATTGGTCAAATGCCGCGCAGCTATCCTCGGAGACACTTTGCAACGATTCTATTAGCGATGGCTCTTGCGCTTACGAATCAGGCAGCAGCCCAGAGCACCTATACTTTCAAAGTAATCGATTACCCGGGGGCGCTTGGCACAACGCTGACCGGCGTAAATGACCTTGGCCAGGTCGTCGGCTACGCGGGAGTCTCAAACTCGGACGCGACTGTTAATTTTGTTTACAGTGGTAACGCGTTCGCAACTGTCGTCACTCCGCCTGGCGCTACTTCCACGCCGTTGGGTATTAATAACGCAGGGCAGATCCTCATGCAGGTTTACTGCCTGAACACCTCGCTCCTCTGCGCCCAGCCGCTTGTTGCGTCGTGTCCATACGCGTTCGCGCTCTATAACACCAACAATTCGACCTGGTCGCCGCTGCCCGGGTACTTCACGCTAACTCCCTCGGGGCCATTCTACGGCGATCTTGGACATGGCGGACTGAACAACAATGGGCAGATCGTCGTAAGCGCCATCGCTTGCGGCAACGCAGCCGCCGGCCCATACGCGTATATTTACCAAAGTGGCAGTTGGTCGCCGATACTGTGGTCTGGTAACACGGTTTCGCCGTATGGCATCAATGATCTCGGCCAAATCGTCGGGGAGGCCTATACAGACCAGATCTCTGGCAATGGGCTGCCGAACAACTTCGGCGGGTTTATCTACGGCGCAGGCGCCTTCACATTCCTGGACGATGTCCCCGGATTTACTGGCTGTCTTGCAAATGCGGCTGCTGTAAATAATATCGCTGCCATCGTAGGGTTAGACGGCTGCGACTACGCACGCCTATACAGCGGAGGCGCATCCTTGGTGCTTCCCCCGTCGCCCCTGCTATACTCCGGCGGAGCCACCAGGTGGGGTTACGTCACTCCGACCGGCATCAATAATCTGCAGCAGGTGGTGGGCAACTACAGATCGTTTCCCGACGGTCAACAACACGGCTACGTGGCTGGTCCGTCGGCCACCCCACAACCGCTGACCATCACGACAACAGCGCTGCCGAGCGCGGCGAGTGGCCAGCCTTACACCGCTTCGATTGAGGCGACGGGAGGCAGTGGTGCCGGCTACGTCTGGTCCGTCGTCGCGGGGTCTGTTCCTCCTGGGTTTACGTTGAGTGGGGGGGGCGTTCTCGGCACAAGCGGCGACACTGATGCTCCCGTGAGTTCTTACGGCTTTACGGTTGAGGTCACTGACTCCGGGGGCAACGCCGAGGCACAACCGCTTACGCTGGTGGTAGGCCCGCCCCCGCCGGGCGCGGTCGATGACAAATCGCTCGGCGCTTGCGCCTGCCCTGTGGGCAATCCTATCGATGTCGGCTCGGGGAACAAGTATGAGGCAGCTCTTGATTACCAAACGTCTACGCCGAACAAGCTCTCGTTTGCGCGATATTACAACGGTCTCGCCAGTTCCAAGACGTTCGCCCTTGAGCTGGGCAACAATTGGCGTTCGACTTTCGACCGATATCTTCACGTGACCTCGTCTGCCGGCGCGGCGACCGCGATCAGCGCCGAGCGAGCTAATGGCCAGGGTTTGAGCTTTACCAAGAGCGGCAGCAACTGGATCAGCGACACAGACGTCGACGTTGAACTCGTCCAGACCGGCACCGCGACATGGACGCTGACCGACCACGACGACACCGTTGAAACGTACACTGTCAATTCCTCCGGCGAAGGGCTGCTTAACACGATCGTCGCCCGCAATCGCTACACACAAACATTGCAGTACAACGCAGGCAACCAACTGACGTCCGTGAACGACTCCTACGGCCGAGCGATCACCCTCACATACGCCAACGGGCTTCTTAAGACCGTGACGACTCCGGATGGCCTTGTTATGACCTACGGCTACACGGCTGCGACCGGCGGCAGCCAACTCACGTCGGTGTCGTACTCGACCACTCCGGCAGCAAGCCAAACCTACGTTTACGAGAACTCTGCGCTGCCCTTCGCCCTCACGGGGATCATCGACGAAGACGGCAACCGCTATGCTACATGGAGCTATGACTCGTATGGACGCGGGCTTTCAAGTCAGCACGCCGGCGGAACCGATCTCACTACGATCTCCTACGACGACACAACGGGCAACCGAACAGTGACGAATGCGCTTGGCGAGCAGATGCTGTACAAGTTCACTACGCTTCAGGGTGTCCCGAAGGTCACCGAGATCGACCGTCTGGCCACCTCCTCCACAGCCGCAGCGACCAAACTCTTCACCTATGACGCAAACGGCTACACCGCCTCCGTGACCGACTGGAACGGCAATCTCACGACCTATGTCAACGACGTCCACGGCCAGCCGACCACAATTACCGAAGCCTCCGGCACCGCCCAGACCCGCATTACTACGATCTCGTATCTGACCAACTACCACCTGCCCGCAAGCATCGCAACCCCGGGCCTCACCACCACCTACACGTACGATGCCAGCGGCAATCTCCTCACGAAAACTGACACCGACACCACGACAACCGCAGCCCCCTACTCCACGAAAGGCACCACCCGAACCACCACATATACCTGGGCAAACTCCCTGCCCGCATCGATGCAGGGGCCTCGTACCGACGTCAAAGAGCTGACAACTTACACCTACGACGCCTCGGGCGCTCTCACCGCTACCATCAACGCCGTTGGCCAGAAAACGAAAATAACCAAACACCTGCCTGGCGGTCTGCCGCAAACGATTGTCGATCCAAACGGCGTCACCACGAACCTCACCTATGACGCCCGCAACCGCCTGCTCAGCAGCACAGTTGTGACCGGCGCAGGCTCACTCGTCACCGGCTACGCCTACGACGCGGCGGGCAATCTGCTAACCGTAACTCAACCCGATGGCTCTTCGCTCACCAACACGTACGACGCCGCGCACCGCCTCACGGCGATTACGGATCTGCTGAATAACACCACGCAATACACGCTCGATGCCCTGGGCGACCGCACTCTGACCAGCATCCTGAACCCGTCGAGCGTGCTGCAGCGCAAGCACGCAGCAACCTTCGACGGGCTCGGCCGCCTCCTCACCGACGTCGGCGGCGTCGGCCAGACCACCACGTACGCCTATGATTCGAACGGCAATGCCACCAACATCACCGACCCGCTCAGCCGGATCATCACGCAGGTCTTCGACTCCCTCAACCGCCGCACGCAAATTACCGATCCAGGCAAGGGCGTGACCTCAACCACCTATGACGCCCACAATCGCCCCATCACCGTCACCGACCCGAACGGCAACACGACCGGCTATGTTTATGACGGCTTCGGCGACGTGATTCAACAGACGAGCCCGGATACAGGTACGACAGTCTACCGCTACGATCAGGCAGGCAATCTGGTGAATAGGGTCGATGCGGCCGGGGCGATCACAAATTACGCTTACGACGCGCTCGACCGTATGACGCTGGTCGAATATCCGGGAAGGAACGCGTCGCAGAACGTGCTCTACAACTACGACCAGGCGAGTGGCGGATTTGGCGTGGGTCGGCTCACCAGCGTGCAGGACGCGGCGGGAACCTTGAGCCGCACATACGACGAGCGCGGCAACGTGTTAGGCGAGAAGCGGGCTCTTACAGGCGCGACGCTGGCGACATCGTACACCTGGGACACAGCGAACCGCCTGGCGTCAATCGGCTATCCGTCCGGCTGGATAACTACTTATTCCCGCGATACAGCGGGACGGGTGACCGGCGTAACAGCACAGTCGTCCGCCGTGAACGCAAAGACGCAGGCGCTGATTTCCGGGATCGCCTACGAAGCTTTCGGGCCGGCGAATACGATGACTTACGGCAACAGCGTAAACGAAAAAAGCACTTTCGATCTGGATTACCGGCTAACGGCACTCACCGATACGGGAACCAGCACGTTTCAGAAGCTGACGTACGGTTACGATGCCGCGAGCAACGTGCTGTCGATTGCAGACGGCGTGACGGCGGCGAACAGCCAGACGCTGGCTTACGACAAGCTGGACCGTCTGACCAGCGCGACCGGAAGTTACGGTTCGCTCGGCTACACTTACGATCCGGTAGGCAACCGGCTCACCCAAACCGCCGGGGCAACTACGACGACATACGCATACACCGCGAAAAGCAACCGGTTGGCGTCGATCGCTGCGGGCGGATCGACCCAGACGATCGGGTATACACCCGATGGGAACATCAGCAGCATGACCCAGTCGGGAACCCAGCCGACGGATTTCACCTATAACGAGGCAGGACGGTTAGCGACGGTGGAGTGGTCGGGCCAGGACAGCGCCGCATACACGTACGATGCGTTCGGACATCGGCTGGTGAAGCGAAGCGCGACGGTGAAAATGTACCAGTACGATTTGGGCGGACACTTGGCGGAAGAGACCGACAACCAGGGCAACCCGCTGGTTGATTATGTTTATCTGGGCGACCGCCCAATCGCGACGATTTCGCCGTCGAACGGCAAGGTCTATTTCCTGCTTGACGACCGGCTCGGGACACCGCAGGTGGCGACGGACGCGAACCAAGTCGTGCAGTGGACTGCGAGTTACCAGCCTTTCGGTTACACGAGCACGGGAGTTGGACTGATCGTGCAGGATCTGCGGCTCCCGGGACAGGAGTTCGACGTCGAGACCGGGTTCTATCACAACGGTTTCAGAGATTACGTGCCGGGACTGGGGAGATACCTCGAGAGCGATCCGATTGGAGTGGTCTCAGATCTGAACACATATCGATACGCACGGGGGAACCCTTTCAGGCTTGTGGATCGCCGGGGTGCCGCGGACACGCCAGTCGTCGATTTCGTGCAAGAGTGGCGGGAACTCATGGAAGACTTGGCGACGATTGAGCGGGAGCTGGCTGTCAGCAGAGTTATTGCGGGGGGCAATTTCAACGTGGACTTTTCTAACATTCCGGCAGAGTATTTGGCCTACGCCGAGCAGCAAGTCGCTCAGGCGATTCCGCAGGCGCCACCAGCCGCCGCGATTTGTTCGGCGAGCGATCCCAGAGGCCTAGGCGACGGAACTGAACTCCGGCAGGGTCCCTTGGTACCATGGCCGACGATATACGTCGCTTTGGAGAAAGGCGATAACGGAGTACAGATTACCCTCGAGTCACAACCGCCGCGCGAATGAAGATGTTCGCAACACAAATATGAAAGCCCTGCGAGCTACCTTTTTGCTGGCGATGGCTGCGACAGTAGCGTGCGCGGACCAACCCAACAATTTTGCGGCGGGTAGGCGCCCAAACGGATTCCCGCCCCACGACACGAGTGGTGGGCGCTCACTCGGGGCCGCAGACTTTCTCTTCGCATCCCGTATAGCGGCGCCTGCGATACAATTCGCAGGCGCCAACTCGCGTGCTGAGCCGACAGAACACGACCTTCAACCCGGCAAACTTAACTATTTGGTCGGACGCGATAGCTCCACTTGGCGAACGAATCTTCCACACTACTCCCGCGTGGAATATCACGATCTTTACCCCGGCATCGACATCATTTACTACACAAACAACGACCAATTCGAATACGACCTGATCGTCGCGCCCCACGCAAATCCTGCACAAGTCCAGATTGAGCTCGCCACGGCAGGCAAAGCCCGCATCGCCGCCAACGGCGACTTCACCCTCGACCAAGGCACCGGGGAACTGCGAATGCTCAAGCCAGTCGTCTACCAGGAAGTTGACGGCGTCCGCAAACACATCACAGGCCGTTACATCCTCAAACGCCACAACCGCCTCGCATTCAAAATCGGCGCGTACGACCACTCGAAGCCACTTATCATCGACCCGGTCGTGACTTACTCCACTTACCTCGGCGGCAGTTCGGACGAGACCGCCTACGCCGTAACCACCGACAGCGCCGGTAACACTTACGTCGCCGGTTCCACGGATTCGGTCGATTTCCCGGCAAGTGCCAGCGCTTACAAGGCCACCGCGCCGGGAGGCGCAACCGATGTCTTCGTGGCAAAGTACAGCCCCACAGGCACTCTCCTCTGGTCGACCTATCTCGGCGGAAGCGGAGCCGACGTGGCCTACGGAATCGCCGTCGACTCGTCGGGCAATGTCTACGTCACCGGCTCCACGTCTTCGCCCGATTTCCCAACTACGCCAGGTGCCTACAAAACCAGCTATCAGGGTGGCGTGTCTGATGGTTTTATTGTGAAGCTCAATTCAGCCGGCAACAGTATACTCTATTCAACCTATATTGGCGGGTCGGGAGAAGATATTGCCTATGGAGTAGCCCTGGATGCCTCAAACGAACCCACAATTGCGGGCTCAACCTCGTCCACAGACTTTCCCACCGCCACGGGGGCCTACGCCACAAGCTACGCAGGAGGAATCACCGACGCTTTCGCCGCGCGGTTGAACGCGGCTGGTACCGGCCTCGTCTATGCCACATACCTGGGCGGCGGCGGAGAAGACGTGGCGTACGGCGTTGCGCTTGATTCCAAGGGCAACGCCTATGTCACAGGCTACACGCAATCTGCCAACTTCCCGGCAACCACCGGAACTACGCAGACTGCGAACGCCGGAGGCTACGACGCTTTCGTCACGGCGCTAAACCCCAGCGGTAAAGCCCTTGTGTATTCGACTTACCTGGGCGGTTCCGGCGACGATTTTGGACTCGGCATTGCGGCCGACGCAAGTGGGGACGCCTACATCACCGGTTACACAACATCGCTGAACTATCCCGATACCGCGGGAGCACTGCAAACTGCGAAGAACACTGGCTACGACGCCATAGTGACGAAGCTCAATCCAACCGGAAATCTGGTTTACTCGACATTTCTCGGCGGGAGTGAAGACGACTATGGTTACGCTATCGCTGTTGATTCGAACGGCAATGTCTACGTGACAGGCAGTACCGCATCGACCGATTTTCCGGTCGTGAACCCGACTCAGGCGGCGCTTGATGGGGAGGCGAATGTGTTTGTCGCTGAGGTAAACCCGGCGGCAACCGCGCTCGTGACCTCGACTTACGTCGGCGGCTCGCTGTCGGACACCGCGTACGGCATTGCGCTGGATAGTCAAAACGGCGTGGAAGTGGCTGGGACCACCGCGTCTCCCAACTTCCCGGTGGCTGCTTCGCCGCAGCAGATCAACCTGAATGGACCCAGCGACGCGTTCGTAACCCGGCTGAATTTCACAATCAATTCAACCAACCAGACGATCACATTTGGGGCATTGAGCAATGTCACTTTGGGCGTCACACCGTTCAGCATCAACGCGACCGCGAGTTCGGGTCTTGCGGTTATCTTCTCTTCGACCACGGTCTCTGTCTGCACCGTTACCGGCGGTACCGTGACTGCCATTGCCACAGGGACATGTTCGATCACGGCCAGCCAGGCAGGGAGCGCGAATTATGCGGCGGCAACGCCGGTCGTCCAGAGCTTCTCCGTAACTACAGCTCAGACAATCAGTTTCGGTGAACTGAGTAACGTCGCTTTCGGAGCGGCGCCGTTCACCGTAAGCGCGACGGCAAGTTCGGGGCTTCCTGTCGCTTTCACTTCGACGACGACGAGTGTTTGTACGATATCCGGGAGCACGGTGACGCTCGTTACTTCAGGGACGTGCGCCATCCAGGCGAGCCAGACCGGGAACTCGACCTACGGCGCGGCAACTCCAGTCGTCCAGAGTTTCACCGTCAACATAGCAGGCTCGACGTCGCAAACGATCACGTTTGGGATGATCGGTAACGTCACGTTTGGAACCGTGCCGTTTTCGCTCAGCGCGACTGCCACTTCCGGGTTAGCCGTGAGTTTCGCCTCTAACTCTCCGGCGGTGTGCACCGTAGCAGGCACGATGGTCACGATTTCGGGCGCGGGCACGTGCTCGGTTACAGCGACGCAGGCTGGGAACGGCACGTATGGCGTCGCCACACCGGCAACGCAGACGTTTACAGTTAACCCTGCGCCACAAACCATCACCTTTGGCGCGGTCTCCCCGATCACTCTCCCAGCGTCTTCCTTCGCCCTGGCGGCCACGGCATCCTCTGGTCTGGCGATAACCTACAGTTCGACCACAACATCCGTCTGCACTGTCTCGGGATCGACGGTAAGTCCGGTTACTTCAGGCACCTGCACCATCACCGCATCCCAACCCGGCAACGCCAACTACGCCGCCGCAACCCCGGTAACGCAATCCTTCACCATCAATCCAGCCGCCAGCACCGGTGGAGGCGGTGGTGGCGGCGGCGGTGGCTCCGTAGGTGGAGGCAGCCCGCTCACCGCCGCCCCCACTTCCCTCACCATTAACGCCTCCACTGGCGGAGCACCCGGCACGGCAATCGTCACCCTCAGTTTCGCCACGTTCACGCAAGGCGCCCCCACCTTCGCCAGTAACTTCAACACCAACCCCGGCCAGGGCTGGCTCAAAGTCTCCCCCGGCTCCGGCACCATGACCCAGGCCTCTTTCGCCAGCTTCCTCTACACCTACACCGCCACCATCACCATCTCCGCCGACCCCACCGGCATCCCCCCAGGCAGCGCCTACAGTGGCACTGTCAACTTCAGCGCCGGCGGAGGCATCGTTTCCGTCCCCATCGCCTTCAACATCTCCTCTCAGCCCGCGAAGTACAACGTCGCCCCGCAAGCGCTGAACTTCGCCTACCAACTCGGAGCGTCGTCAACGCCCGCTTCGCAAAGCCTCGCCATCTTCAGCACACCCACAGGAGGAACGTTCACAGCGACCGCCTCCAGCACCGGCAACTGGCTCACGGCAGGAACCGGCGGAACAACCCCCGCCTCCATCCCCGTCAACGTCAACACCGCCAGCCTCAAAGCAGGCACTTACAACGGAACAGTTACGATAACCTCCGGAACCACCATCAGCATCCCCGTCCCTGTCTCGCTTACGATCACACCCGCAGCCCCAGCCGTCCTCAACGTTTCACCGGCCATGGAAAGTATCTCCGTCATCCAGGGCGGCTCCCCGCAAACCGGCCAAATCAACGTTTCCAACACCGGCGGCGGCACACTCCAGTTCAGAGCTCAGGTCTCGAGCGGCAGCGCATGGCTCAATCTCACAAGCGCATCGGCCACCGGTTCCGCAATCCCAGGATCACCCGCGTCCATCAACTTCACCGCCACACCAAGCACCCTCTCGCCCGGCGTCTACAACGGCCAGATCACCATCAGCGACCAGAACTCTTCCGCCCAATCCAACGTCGCCGTCGTCCTCACCGTCACCGCCGCCGCCTCGCAAATCCAGCTCTCGAAAAACGGCGTCTCGCTCACTGCCGTCTCCGGCGGCGGCACGCCACAACCCCAAACCGTCGAGATCTCCAACTCCGGCGCAGGCTCGCTCGCATGGACCACCCAGATCTCCACCTCCTCCGGTGGCAACTGGCTCGCACTCTCGCAAGCCTCTGGCACTCTTGGCAGCGCAGCCGGAACCGAGCTCTCCATTTCAACGAACGCATCAGTACTCTCCAGCCTCGCCGCCGGACAATACTATGGCTCCATCAGCTTCCTCGCCAATAACGCCGTGAACAGCCCTCAATCGGTCTCCGTCGTTCTCAACATTCTTCCCGCAGCCGCCCCGCCGGGAATCTCCGTCTCCACCGGAGGCGTGGCCTTCGTAGGTATCGCCGGATCTTCCACACCCGCATCGCAATCGGTGACGCTCTACAACCCGACCGCATCCGGCATCACCTACTCCGCCAGCCCGTTCACCGCCACAAGTGGAACTTCCTGGCTCGCCGCCAGCCCCGCCAGTGGCACTCTCAACCCCGGCTCCAACTCCATCGCAATCCAGGCCAGCCTCGCCAGCCTCACCTCAGGCATTCAGTCCGGCTCCGTCACCCTCTCCTTCGGTGACGGCACCTCGCAAACCATACAGGTAGTAGTCCTCGTGCTCAACGGCCTGACCGGCAGCGCCCGCACCGACCTTCGACCCATGGCCAGTCTCTCCACCTGCCCCAGCGGCAAGCCCAGCTTCCTCATCCCGATCTTCCGCCAACCCCTCGGCAACACTGCCGAACAGGTAGCCTCGGCCACCACCGTGCAGGCTCAGGTCATCGACGATTGCGGCAACCCAGTAACAGCCGCCAACGGTGGTTCCGTTCACATCACTTTCAGCAGCGCCGATTCCGGCATCGCCCTCAACGACACCGGCTCCGGCATCTGGGAAGCCACCTGGGTGCCCGCCAACGCCGCGACCTCCGTGACTCTCCAGGTCGTAGCTTCTGAAAACGGACTCACTAACAACGCATCACTCTCCGCGCTCAGCACCGTAACCGTCAGCGTCAACGCCGCCAATGCGAACGCCGCCCCGCAACCGACAGGAATCGCCAACGCCGCCAGCGCCGGCCAAGCCATCCCCGGAGTGGTATCGCCCCTCAGCTACATCGCGATCTACGGCACTGGACTCGCAGGAACCGGCAGCCCCGCCGCCAGTTCCCTACCCCTGCCGACCACTCTCAACGGCACTCAACTGCTGCTCGGCGGCATCCCCATGCCACTTCTCTACGCCAGCGCAGGACAAGTCAACGCGCTGGTCCCCGAAGGCATCGTGCCCAACGCAACCTACCCCCTCGTGGTAGTCCGAGGCGCCGCCCAATCCGTCCCCGTGGCTCTGACAGTAACCGAACTCCAGCCCGGAGCCTACACAGTCAACACCTCCGGTTCCGGAGCCGGCATCGTCACCAACGCCATCACCGGATCACTCATCACCTCGACCAACCCCGCGCACGCAGGCGACTATCTGGTCATCTACGCCACCGGCCTCGGAGCACTCACAGGCCCCAACGGAGAAACCGAACCAACCGACGGAGCCGCCGCCCCCACCACCCTCATCTACTCGACAACCTCCACCGTCACCGCAACAATAGGAGGCGTCCCCTCCACAGTATTCTTCGCCGGCCTCACCCCGACCTTCGCCGGCCTCTATCAGGTCAACGTCCAGGTCCCCACCGGAGCAGCCCCCGGAACCGCCGTGCCCATCGTCCTGACCGCGACCGATCCAACCACCGGAGCAACCGCCACCAGTAACGCCGTAACCATCACCATCCAATAGGTCAGTCACACCCCGAAAAAATATCCCTAAATCAATCCCCCTCATCCACTTACCCCTGCCTCACCCCACTAAACAACCCGATTCCCCGCACAGGCGCGCTATCTTGAAACCGGAGACAACATGAGGCCACCGAATCCAAAGAACAACGTCCTGTGCCACCCGAACCCACGTATCTCTCAGCAAACAAACGTTTGGGACCAAATTGTGAACCCACTTTACCCCTCAAAAACCCGCCTAAATGGCTTCACCAGCCCCCTAAACCGGCTTCGCATCGGCGTCTTTGATCCGCGTGCATCCGTGTGCATCCGTGGCCAAAGGTTTTCACGCATGATAGCCTAACGAAAGGTCTCGCAATGTCAGCGCAAATACTGGTGCAAGGCAGGCTCGTGGGCACGGAAGATTTTCTGCTCGCGGCCCCTGCCGATCGCGACAATCGTGCGTTCGAAGCACGCCTCACCTGGCTTAACCTGCTCGGTGAAGTGCTCCCGCGCGCCCTGCTCGCCTCGCTTCAGCTTCCCCCGCTGCTGCTCGGCTCCTCCGGCGGTGGTCGTTTTCTAGCCATTCTTCCCGACCAGGAACGTGCCGACCAGGCCTCGGAATTCCTCACCCGCGCCAACGCCATCCTCAGTGAAGCAACGCTCGGCCTCGTCCGAATCGTCTGGAGCACCACCGAAAATCTCGGTGACTGGACCGTCGTCCGCAAGCGCCTGAGCGAAGGTCTCCGCGCCAGTCTGCGCCCCACCGTTTCCGCCGAAGGCTTCTTCGATCCGATCCCCGCAGCCTCATCGGCAACCGACCGCATCCCGCGCAACCTGCGCGACGCGGCCTCAGTCGCCTTTAGTTTCGATTTTCCGGCCCTCATCGCAGTCCCTGAGGCTGATGCCGATCCGGCCCTCTTGCGCTGGGACCTCACTGGACACGCCTCGCTCGCCAGCATTTCCATGGCGCGCCACGCCGCCCGCAATGGCGACATCCCCGCGACTCCCAAGGAACTCGCCCTGCGATCCACCGGCGCCAAACTCTGGGGCGTTCTGCGCGGAGAGATTGACGACTACGGCAACCGCATCCGCCGCGCATCCAGCGTGGAAGAACACGTCAGCCTGTCGATGACTTACCAGCAGTTCCTCGCTGGCGAAATCGAACTGCTCTGCTCGCACGCCGATTATTTCCGCCGCGTCACCGTGCTCCAGGCGGGCAGCGCCGATTTCGCACTCTTCGGTTCCTGGGACGCGCTCGCCGGATTCGCCCGCGAACTGGAACGCGTCTTCGCGCGCTTCGCCGAAGAGAACCTGAAAGACCTGCCTGGCGCGGAAGCCAAGACCATGACCATGGCCCTGACGCTCGCCGAGCCGGCAACTACTCTCGCCCGCGTCTGGGAAGCCAGCACCCGCGATTTGTCGGTGGCGAAGTCGAGCGATAAGGATTGTTTCTACATCCTCGATCATGTCCTCGAATGGAAGCAGTGGAAGGATGCCGCCGAGTTGAAGGAAGCGCTCGTGCAACTCAACGAAGAGTTCCGCGGTGGCCGCCACTTCCTGGCGCAGTTACGAAATCTGTATCGCAAGGTAGAATCGCCCGATCCCGATGGTACGGGTGACGATCGCCTGATGGATCGCGCCGCCCGTTTTCAACGCCGCTTCGCCGGGGCCACCAACCGCCGCGAACGCGAGTTCCAGAAGCTGAAGGCGAATCTGATGAAGGAAATGACGGGCCGCAAATCACGCGGCAAACTAAGATTGAAACCGGAAGGTCTGGTCGCCCTCGAATGGGCCCGCCTGCTGGAAGACTAACGTAACCGGTTTAAAAGAGAGAAAACTTATGGCTGACGAACAGTCCACAACACCGCCCGTTTCGGATTTAGCGGCACAGTTGGCAGCACACATCGCGAATAAACCGCTCGGCCCGGCAACCACGCCCGCGGCGACGCATTCCGAACGTCCGCCCCGCGAGGCTCGGCCTCCGCGTGAAGGCGGCCGTCCGACTGGCCAGGGCGGCAGACCGGGCGACAAGCGCGAAGGCGCGCCGCGTGAAGGTGGCAAGCGTGAAGGCGCACCCCGCGAAGGTGGCAGACCGGAAGGTCGTCCAGGTGGTAGTCGTCCCGAAGGACGGCCCGGCGGTGACAGAGGCGAACGCGGTGATCGCGGTCCACGCCCCGGCGGCGGACGCTTCGATTTCCCCCAGGATATCGACCTCGACAAACTCATCAACGACAGTCTTTATCTCGATAACCAGGCTCACGCTGTCGTCGTCCGCATCCGCGATATGGATTCTGGTACCCGCAGCACGCTGCGCCGCCTCTACAACTCCGTGCGCCGGGCAACCCGCGCTCCGGAGAACGAGCGCCAGCATGAGTTCGTGATGCTGCGCGCCCGGTTGGCATACACAATCGCGCGACACGGTCTGCGCAGTCTGGATCAGATCGAGCGCCTGCTCCTGCAGGTCACGCGAAAGAATGAAGCGCGCGGCTACGAACGGTTTCGCGATTTGTTTGAAGCGATCGTTGCATACAACGAATAGACGCTTACAACGAATCGCCAGTCGCCGCCTATAACAAGTAATTAAGGAATACGACCATGAGTGCGCACACCACACAAACGGAATTGAAGCTGATCGGCAAGCTGATCCTCGAAGGCGAGATGCTTTGCGAATCCGGTCTGCATGTCGGCGCGGGCAAGGGCTCGCTTGAAATCGGCGGCGCGGATAACCCCGTCGTGAAGGATGCACAGGGCCGCCCCTATGTGCCCGGCAGTTCGCTGCGCGGCCGCATCCGCTCGCTGCTCGAACAGGCCACTGGCCTGGCCGTGCCTTCCGAACTCGTCTACATCTCGAAGCGCAAGGGCCAGGAAGTTCGCATCCACCAGAGCGACCGCCCGGACGACGAAATCTGCATCCTCTTCGGCCGCAGCCCGGGCCGCATGGATAAAGCCTCCGGTGGCGCCGAGGAAGGCGCCGTGCACGCCACGCCCGCACGCCTCAGTGTTTTCGATGCCCCGCTCATCGCTGGCAGCATCACGCCACAAATGCGCGAAAATCTCGATGACGAACTCACAGAAGTCAAGAGCGAGAACGCCATCGACCGCATCACCTCACAGGCCAATCCGCGTACGCTCGAACGTGTACCCGCCGGCGCTCGTTTCCGGATCCGCATGGTGCTTGATCTGCTATGTGCTGAAGACGCCGTCCTCCCCGCCCTGCTCGTGCAGGGTCTCGCACTGCTGCAGGACGATGCCCTCGGCGGCGGCGGTTCGCGCGGCAACGGTCGCGTCAGTTTCGACAATCTGAAGCTCACCTGGCGCGGACGCGACTACTATGCCAGCGGCGCGGATGAACGCGAAATCGCCTCCGGCGCCGATGTGGCCGGTCTGCGCGGCAAGGTTGCGGAGGTTAGCGACTCACTGGTCGCTGCCTGAAAATGAAACTGATCGAAGTCAGACTGAGACCCACCACCCCGTGGCGTGTGGGACATGGCGCGGGAGACCGCGAGCGCGTGGATGTGGTGTACCACAGCGACGCGCTGTATTCCGCGATCACGCACGCCATGAAAACGCTCGGCTGGCTCGAAGAGTGGCTGGTGGCGACAGCTCAGAGCGAATCAGCACCCGCCGTAGTTTTCAGTTCTCTGTTTCCGTTCATCGGCAGGACGCGCCTGGTCGCACCGCCGAAGTCCTGGTGGCCGCCCGCAAATCCTGGCAGGCTCTACACGGAAGCCGCGAAGCTGATTCCGCTGGATGTTGTTCGAAACGGCATCGTGGATGAGTCCCGCTGGACGATCGACGGCGAAACCGGCTGCCTCTTCAACACAGGCTCGGGCACGCCGGTGAAGATCGTAGTCCGCACCTCTGCAGCCGTTGACCGGCTGACAGGAGTCGCTGACCCGCACCGGATCGCGTGTCTCGAATTTGCGTCCAACGCCGGATGGTGGGGTGTTTTCTCGGCTTCTGACGACGTCTGGGAATCGCGCGTAAAATCCGCTCTTCGCCTGCTGGCCGATTCCGGTTTTGGCGGCGAGCGTTCGCGCGGCTGGGGTCGCGCGGCCGCGCCGGAGTTCTCCGACGCGTCTTCTCTGTTCCCGAAAGCTCCCGAAACAAGTAGTGACGAGAACGCCTGGTGGCTGCTCTCGATGTATTCGCCCAATGCGACCGATGCCGTCGATTGGACTCGCGGCGAATACGGAGCGACGCAACGCGGCGGCTGGACTGACAGCCACTCCGGTGTTGCTCCCAAGAAACAGGTTCGGGTTATAGAAGAAGGTTCGGTCCTGTACGCACCGTCGCTCCGAGGTCGTGCAGTCGATGTTGCGCCGGATGGTTTCCCGCATCCCGTGTATCGTGCCGGCTTCGCGCTAGCTGTCCCCGCGCCGCCGGAACCGGTGATGCGCCAGGCTCCAACGCCCGCGCCGATTCACGACGAAATCGCTATCCCCGCTGAGTTCGAAGCGGCGGTCCATCACAATCCGCAGCCCGATCCGTGCGACCCGCCGGTTCACGACGAGATCGCTATCCCCGCTGAGTTCGAAGCGGCGGTCCATCACAAGCCGCAGCCCGATCCGTGCGACCCGCCGGTACACGACGAGATCGCCATCCCCGCTGAGTTCGAAGCGGCTGTCCATCACAAGCCGCAGCCCGATCCGTACGACACGCCCGTCCACGACGAAGTCGCTATCCCCGCCGAGTTCGAAGCGGCCGTTCATCACAAGCCGCAGCCCGATCCGTGCGACACGCCCGTCCACGACGAAGGCGCTATCCCCGCCGAGTTCGAAGCGGCGGTCGAACCTGAGGCCCCACCGTCCGACCCGACGCCGGAGGAACAGAAATGAAGTACCGCGTCACCGTCCTCACGCCCACACTCGTCGGCGACGGCACCAAGCTCTCGCCCATCGACTACATGGTGTGGCGCGATCAGGTCAATGTCCTCGACCAGACCCGCATCTTCCGCTTGCTCTCGAAAGGTCCGCGCCTCGAGGGCTATCTCACGCAGCTCCGCAAGGCGACCACTCTGAATTTTGCCGAATGGGGGGGGTTCGCGCAGAACTTCGCCGGACGCCGCATTCCGTTTGAAGATGCGTCGTGCACGCAGCACTGGAACAACGCGCCCATCGAGAGCCTTCATATCGCCGGATTCGCGGCGAACGGGAACGGTCCATTTCTTCCCGGCGCGGCCATCAAAGGCGCGCTGCGAACCGCATCCGTTTTTGCCCACGCGAAGCCGAGCGCCATCCGCGACATCGCTAATCAGATGACAGGCGAACGCTCGCCGCGCCGCCCTGCCGAACATTTCGAACAGCAGACCGTGGGTTCGGGCGGTTCGGACCGTATGCGCGCGGTATCCATCACGGACTCCGCGCACACGACGCGGGACGCTTTCCGCGTGTATATGCTGCGTCTCTCCACTCTCGTCTCCAAAGGTGCGGATCAGTATTCACTCGGCTGGAAACAAGCGGGCCGCAACGCCGATGGCAAGCGCCCCGATGACGCCACGCCGACTTTTGCCGAGATGGCGTCGCCCGGTGTGGTCTTCGAAGGCGACTGGCGCGAGAACGCGTTCCTGAATGGCGAAGAAGTGCGCAAGTCGCTACGCTGGAACAAGCCGGTCACGCACGAAACCTTGCTGGACGCGGCCAATCAGTACGCCACGAAACAGCTCGAACTCCACGCACGCTATGCCGAGTGGACCGGACTGGAAGCTCTCCGGGCATCCGTGTCTGAGTTGCAGAAGCGGCTCGAAGCGGCACGTAACAACGGATCTTGCCTGCTGGCGATCGGCTGGGGCGCAGGCTTTCTGAGCAAGTCGGCGGCGATCGGCATGGACGAAGCGGAGCACCGCAAAGTGCTGGGCATGCTGCCGTACTACGAGCGTGCCATCAAATCCGGACTTCCCTTCCCGAAGACGCGCCGAGTGATCTTCCTGAAGAACAAGCCTGCGACGTTGCCGGGTTGGGTCGAACTCAAAGTCGAGTAGGCCTCCCCAATACGAGGGATGCGCAGTTTACGGCGATCGCCGTAGACTGAGTTCATGAAGCGAAAACAAAGCCCGCTGGACCTGAGTGTTGTGCTGCTTGTCTATGCGGTTGTCGCGGTGGTCGGCGGCCTGATCGTCGCCGGTCGTGGTCCCGCATGGCTGGGTACCGCGGCGATGACGAGGCTGGTCGCCGCCATGGTTATCGCATCGGGGTGTTGGGCCGCTGGAATCTCACAGCTGGAAGATCCCCGCTTGAGACAGCGCAGCCTCTTTGGATTCTCGGCTGGCCACATCTTCGTGCTTGTTGCTCTCGATTTCCAGCGGGTTGCGCTGATGGGGCCGGGAGTAGAGGATTTCTTCATCCCGGCAATACTCTTGATAGCCTGCCTGCCCTTCCCTATCACGCAACACCGGAGATGGAGGGGCGAGCATGCCCGGAGTTGGTACGAGTTGCAGCTTCGCGAAGTCGGCGCGCAGGAGGAACGCAACCGCCTCGCGCGCGATCTGCACGATTCGATCAAGCAGCAGATCTTCGTCATCCAGACAGCGGCCGCGACGGCGCAGACACGCTTCGATACCGACCACGCGGGTGCTGCAACGGCACTCGATCAGATCCGCAGTTCGGCACGCGAGGCGATGACCGAGATGGAAGCGATGATGGATCAACTGCGCTCGGTGCCGCTCGGGAATGCCGGTCTGGTCGAGGCGTTGAAGAAGCAGTGCGAGGCACTGGGTCACCGGACCGGCGCGCACGTGGAGTTCAAGCTCGGAGATCTTCCGCCGGGCGAGACGCTCGCGCCAGGGTCGCATCAGGCGATCCTGCGGGTCGCGCAGGAAGCGCTGGCGAATGTGGGCAGGCACGCGCGTGCGCAGCATGTGACGGTCTCGCTCGATTCGCTCAGTGATCGTCTGACGCTTCGGATTCAAGACGATGGCGCGGGCTTCGACGTGTTCCAGAGCCAGCGCGGCATGGGCATCTCCAACATGCGCGCACGCGCCGAAGAGTTCGACGGGAAGTTCGAACTGGTCAGCCGAGCAGGCTCGGGAACGACCGTCACGCTTTCATTGCCGCACGACGACGTACCCGAAGGCTACCGCAAACGGGCTGCCCTGTGGTCACTCGCACTGATTGCGTTCTGCGCCATCGGCATGCGACTTCATAGATCGCCGGGTGTGATACCAATAGCCATCTGTGCCATTGAGTTGATACGGAACGCCAACGACTGGATCCGTGCGCGGCGCTACGCCGAGGCGAGGGCATGAACGTCACCACCGTCGTTCTGGTGGACGACCACCGCGTGGTCACGCGCAGTCTGAAGGCATGGCTCGAATCGTTCCCGGATCTGAAGGTCGTCGGCATCGCCGTCAGCGGCGAAGAACTGCTGCAGCATCTCGCGGAGTGGCAGCCCGAAGTGATCCTGCAGGATCTGCTCATGCCTGGTGGAATCGACGGCATCGAAACCACACGCCGCATCCTGGAAATCGCACCGGGGGCCAAAGTGATCGCGCTCACCGCGTCTGTTGATGAAGCGCGCATGATGGGCGTACTTCGCGCAGGCGCAGTCGGCTATCTGCGAAAGGACGCCGAGCCCGAGACGCTGCTGGCCGCTGTTCGCGCGGTCGCGAGTGGGCGGACTTACATCGATCCGTCCATCGGCAAGCAACTCCTGATTCAAACACCTCCGACCCACGAGGAGCTCACGCCGCGGGAAACCGATGTCCTGCGGCAACTGGCGCTCGGCAAGTCGAACAAGGGAGATTGCCACGGCGCTTTCGGTCGGCGAGGAGACGGTGAAGTCCCATGTGGGAGGTGCTTCGCCAAATTGCAGGTGGAGAATCGCGCCCAGGCGATTGTGAAGGCGATCAGGCTGCGTATCGTGACATTGGATGATCTGGCATGAACCTAATGACTCTATTCGGGGAACTACGTGTCCCGAAGCGCGCGCTCCAGAAGACTCGTGATGCCCAGCGTTCCGGCGTTGCGTTCCATATACTGACGGTCCAGAGTCGCGCCGCAACCGCGCAGGATTCCCTGAATGTCGCGCCACTGGACGTTGGAAACTTCGCCTCCCGCCCGATACCAATGAAGCTTCGCCAGCACGATATCCTCAGGCGTAACGAATGGCGTGGGCGTTTCCGAAAGTCCGCTGTCGGCCAGGAAAACCGCGCGTTCCAGTTCCTGAAGACCGAGCGGATATGCCTGTGCCGGGAAGAAATCGAACTTGAACGCCATCGGCATATAGATCACGTTAAACGGACGGCCGATACGAACCGCGTTTTGGGCCTCGTCATAGTCCACAAAGATCGTCGCCGGCAGACTGCCGAGAAATCGGGCCAAACTCTCCGAGGTGAAATCCGCCAGGATGTCGATATCGTTTGTAAACCGGGGCTCCCCGAAGGCCGTGCTTGCCCATGAACCGCCGATCGCGTACCGGATACCTGCGAGTTCTAAAGCCGCGCGTACGGATAGAAATGCGTCCGCGGCGGATATCATGATCGGCGATACGCCTTTTGTGCGAGATCCAGGCCGAAACGGGTCACTGCAATGTGAAACGTGATTTCCGAATCGTCAGCAAACGGATAACGGCGCCGCATGGCAGCGCGTTGAAGCGAATCGCCCGCATTCAAAAGCGCGGCACCAACGTCGACACGTTGGGAAGGGGTCATCTCCGCGAGGCGTCGGAAATAGACCTCGCTCGCCGCCGGGGATGTGTCGCTCAGGATCATCTTACTTCTCCAGTATCTCTCATCGTCAGAGGCTATTCGGGCACTTGAGTCGCCGGTCAGTCTCCCATCTCGACCAAGAACAGCGAGTGATCCGAAATGCCGGAATAACGCTCCTCATGCGAATATCGACAGCCGCGTATGCGCGAGAGCAAGCTTCGCGATGCAAGCGCGTGGTCGATCCGGTATGACTTTCCGCTGCGGGGCCAAGTGTACGAATGCTCGGTGAGGTCTCCGTTCATGCCGCGCCATGCATCGGCAAAACCGTTTGCCTGAATTGAGATGAAACGATCCGTATCGCCGAAGTTCTTCAGCGGACCATCAGCGGGGCCAATACTTGTATTGAAGTCGCCAATGAACAGGAAGGGAGACTCTCGTTTTGCGGCGGCTACGGTCACCAAACCGTCCAGATACTCCCTCATGCGGGTGCGCGGACTCGTCGGCGCGTGGACAACGCCGAGGCTGAAGTTGTGCTCCGGGATACCTGCTTCCAGCCACAGGCCAGAGCCGTCCAGTTGTGGAATGCCGGACCCGTCTGCCGTCAGTGGTGTCTTTGAGAGAATACACACGGCATAATCGAATCCGTTCCGCACACTACAGAGCGTGTGCACGAAACCCGCTTCCCGCAAATTCCGGCAGTTTCTCACTGGCAGCCGGAACGAACTCGACCAGTGCGATCACATCGACATCATACGCCAAGATGCATTCGGCGATGAGATCGCGACGCGGCCCGCCGCCTTGGCGGATATTCCAACTTAGAGGTTTCAAGTCAGCAGCACTTGGCGCGCTGGTATTTTGCGCTGAAACGCTCGTCGCTGAACTTTTGCCATTCGGCTGCGGAGTGCGGTACTCCATGCGTGGCGAGGTGCCTGGCGTAGGCATTTTCGTCGCCGATCTCGCGGAGGAGATCCAGCACTCCCGCAATGAGTTTTCGGAAGAAGGTCATACCTATGCCTCCTCCGCGTTTAATTGCGTTGGAACGAAGGGTGATTCTGCGATACCAGTGTTCGCCGTTCCGCGAATAATTCCGAACCACAGGCGCAGGGAATCGAGCAGGATGATGGCGACCAGCAGCATGAACGTCCCACATACGACGGCGTCCAGCCTGTTGTTGAAGATCTGCGCGCGAACCGCGGCGGTCGCGGCGCCGGTCGATTCCAATTGCGCGGCCTGGGCGAGGAAACCGATCCTTGGCACCGGCGACCAGATCTTTTCATATGCCGCCGAGAACGTCACCAGCACCAGCCACGCCAGCGGTGCGCAGGTGATCCACATGAACTTCGGGCCGTGCATTTTGAGAATGATTGTGGTGGCGAGCGACAGGGCAATCGCCGCCAGTAACTGGTTCGCAATGCCGAACAGCGGCCATAACGAGTTGATGCCGCCCAGCGGATCGCGGACACCCTGGATGAGGAAGTAACCCCAGCTGATCACTACTACCGCACTCGCGCCAATCACGCCTGGCATCCAACTGGTTCGGCCGAGCGGCTTCCAGACATGGCCCATCAGATCCTGCAGCATGAAGCGGCCAACGCGTGTGCCTGCATCAATGATCGTCAGAATAAACAGCGCTTCGAACATGATGGCGAAGTGGTACCAGAAGCCGAGTACCGCATCGCCGCCCCCGCCGCGCGCGAATATTTTCGCCATGCCCAACGCGAGCGACGGCGCCCCTCCGGTGCGGCCGAAAAGTGTGACCTCGCCCGCGCGATGCGCCATGTCAGCCATCTGCTGCACGGTGACAGGAAAGCCCCAGCCGCTGATCGTTTTCACGGCGGCATCGGCCGTTTTGCCCACTATTCCGGCGGGGGAGTTTACCGCGAAGTAGACGCCGGGATCGAGCGAACATGCCGCGATCATCGCCATGATGGCTACAAAGCTCTCGAGCAACATCGCGCCATAACCTATTTGGGTGGCATCCGTTTCACGGGAAATCATCTTCGGCGTGGTCCCCGAAGAGATGAGGGAGTGGAAACCCGACACAGCGCCGCACGCGATCGTGATGAAGCAGAAGGGGAAGATTTTGCCGGCGAGAACCGGGCCAGTGCCGTCGACAAAGCGGGAGAACGCCGGCATCTGCAGATCCGGACGCACGACGAAGATGCCGATCGCCAGCATGCCGATCACGCCCAGCTTGACGAAGGTGCTGAGGTAATCGCGCGGGGCAAGCAACAACCAAACCGGCAGCGCACTGGCGAAGAAGCCATAGATGATGATGGCGATTGCCAGTGTCATCGCGGAGAGGGTGAACCACGACGCATAGGAAGAACCCGCGACCCACTGTCCGCCGAAAACCGACGCCAGCACCAGCAGGAAACCGATGGCCGAGCATTCCAGTACTTTGCCCGGGCGCCAGTAGCGCAGGTAAAGGCCCATGAAAAGCGCCACGGGCATGGTGGCCGCTATCGTGAAAGTTCCCCAAGGGCTGCCCACCAGAGCGTTCACCACTACAAGCGCCACCACAGCCAGCAACACGATCATGATCATGAGCACTGTCACCAGCGCGACGAAACCGCCGACCCTGCCAATCTCTTCTTTCGCCATTTGTCCAAGCGATTTTCCATCACGGCGCATGGAGGCGAAGAGAATGACGAAATCCTGCACGGCGCCTCCGAGCACGGCTCCGATGATGATCCAAAGCGTGCCTGGCAGGTAGCCAAACTGCGCGGCAACGACCGGGCCCACAAGCGGTCCGGGACCCGCGATCGCGGCGAAGTGATGGCCAAAGGTAATCCACTTGTTTGTGGGTACGAAGTCGTGGCCGTTGTTGAGACGCTCGGCCGGGGTGGCGCGTTTTTCATCCAGCGCCATTACGCGGGCGGCGATGAATTTGCCGTAGAAGCGGTATCCGATCAGGTAAGTGCAGGCGGCGGCGGCGACCAGCCACAGGCTGTTGATGTGCTCACCTCGACTGAATGCGATCGCCCCCAGACAGATGGCCGCACCACAGGCCAGTGCGATCCAAAGTAAACGCTTCAAAAAAGTCATGAATGTATGAGAGTGTCAGAAACGGGGTATGGAACGCAAGGCCCCTGCGCTGAAAGGCGGGGAGTCACCAAGAATTCTACCCCGAACGCTCATGGAGGCGACGTAATGCGCTTCTTCGGAGGATGGTCCTTCGAGTATCGCGGTGAAGCGGCGATCCGGATAATCGAGAGAGCGGAAGACGCGGCCACCCGGCTCCACGTACGTTCGTTGTGTCGCAGGCGCGCCTAACTTTGAAACTACCGCGTTGTAATCGTCATTTGGCGTTAACTGCTGCCATGCCGAACTGACGAGCATAGCGTCGAGCCTGTCGCGCACTTCGCCAGGATGCGTCGCATTGGCTGCGATTGCAACCACGACCAGGCTCAACATGACGACGCCGACCGCTTTGCGGCCGATTTTCACGGTAGGGCGCGATTCAAGCCGAATGCTGACGACCGAGGAAGGGCGGGAATGGAGACGCGGCACCGACACGTAATCGTTGACGGCATTGACCGCGATGGGCAATTCCACGACAGGTCTGCGGTATGGAACCGCGACGCCATCGAGCCATTGCATTTCCCGTTTCAGGCCTACGATCACGGTAGGAGAGTTGGCGGAGACGTCACCCACGAAACCGTGAGGGATGCAGGCTTCTTCGCCGGAAGCAGTATTGACGACGACGAAATCCGACCATGTGGCGCGGCGGAAGCGCCATTCGTTGTGCGCAACGCCGTGGATCGCCGGATAGAAGGAGAAACTTCGACCCGCGGTGAGTCCGAGCAGCCCCGGTAAGAGCGACATCGACATTTGTCTCATGATAGCCGATGGATTGGGTGATGGGTATAGAGGAGGGGGAGAGAGCGATTCCAAGGATGGGAGTTTGCCCTGGAGAGCAGATGTTGAGTACCGCTCCCTTACGGTCACGGCTCGGTAACGGGGTCGTGGGTAACAGGGTTTTTTGCCTGTTGAAAACAAATGAGATACAAGTTTCTATTGCAAATAAGTAAGCACTTACTTACAATTGAAATATGTCACTTGCTCCTGCTGCCAGGATGTCCGGTAATGACCGGCGCCATCAACTGATAGACGTTGCCATCGATTTGTTTTCGCGGAAGGGTTTTGGCGGCACCACGACGCGGGAGATTGCCGCGGCGGCGGGCGTTACGGAAGCCATCATCTTCCGGCACTTCGCGACTAAGCAGGATCTGTATAAGGCCATCCTCGACAGCCGCTGCGCGCCACCCGAATCGCAATCATGGCTGGATCAGATTAAGCAACTCATGGACGCCAACGATGACGAAGCTGTTTTCCGCTCCCTGATTACCCACATCGTCAGCTGCCGTCGCGACGACCCGCGCTTCGAGCGGCTCATGCTGCATGCCGCGCTCGAGGGCCACGAACTGGCCATCATGCACCACAATCAGTTCGCCATTCCGATCGGCATGCAGCTGTGCGAGTACATCGCTCGCCGCCAGAGCGAAGGCGCGATTCGCGAATTCGATGCCATGTCGGTGATCTTCGCCGTCGCAGGCATCGGCCAGTTTTATTCCCAGCAGAAATATCTATACCAGTGCGCCGACCTTCCCGTTTCGGATGAAACGGTCATCGAAAGCTTCGTCGGCATCTTAATGAAAGGCCTCAAAAAATGAGATCCCCGTTTATCGCTCTTCTGCCCCTGGCAGCGTTCCTTGCCGCTTGCGGGTCCAAACCAGTAGCTGAAGTGAAAACCGCGGCGGCACCGATCGGCGTGACGACGGCAACTGCCGTGGTTCGGCAGGTACCGGCCGACTTTGAAGAAACCGGCAGCTTCCTTGCCGAAGAGAGTTCGCAGATTGCACCGGTGGCGCCTGGGCGCGTGATCTCCACTCCGGTGGACGTCGGCGCGCATGTGAACAAAGGCGACGTGATTTGTGAACTGGATCCGCGCGATGCCCAACTGCGTCTGGATCAGGCCCGCGCGCAACTCGAAGAGGCCACCGCGAGCGTTCGCCAGGCGCGATCACGCATCGGACTGGCGGCGACGCAGGGTGGCGGTTTCGACCCCGATAAAGTCCCGGAAGTGGCGGGAGCCCGAGCTAACTACGAATCCGCACAGGCGAACGCCCGCATGGCGGCGGCCGATGCGCAGAGATACGTGAACCTCGCGGTGACCGGTGATGTCTCGCAGAGCGCACTGCAGCGCGCGCGCACTCAACAGGAAACAGCGGAGGCCCAAGTGGCGGCGGCAAAACAGCAATACGAGGCTGCCGCCAATGCCGCGCGGCAAAGCGCGGAAGTAGTCTCAACGGCGATGGCCACAAACGACAGTGTGAAGGCGCAGGTGGCACAGGCTGAGAAATCGCTGGCGGATACGAAGATCCGGGCACCGTTCGATGGCTTCATTACGGCACGGCCGGTGGCGGCGGGCGAGTACGTGGCGCTGGCGGACAAGATCGCCACAATAGTACGCATCGGCACGGTCAAGCTGGATCTGCAGACGCCGGAACAGCGGGCTTCGCTTGCGCATGTGGGAGACAAGGTGGTTGCTAAGGTGGCAGCGTTCCCAAATCGGGAGTTTGTGGGACATGTGATCGCAGTAAATGCGTCGGTTGATCCCAATTCGCGGGCATTCATCCTGGAAGCGGCATTTGAAAACCGTGATGCGGCGCTCAAGCCCGGCATGTTCGCCACGGCGCATGTGCAACTGCCGGGGAGCGCTTCCGCAGTGTTCGTGCCCAAGCAAGCCGTGCTGCGCGACAAGACAACGGACTCGAATCAGGTGTTCGTGATCAGTGACGGCAAGGCTCACCTGAAGGTCGTTTCCATTCAGGAATCCGGCAGTGACGATATCCGAATCTCCTCCGGCCTGAGCGGCGGGGAAACCGTCGCCGCGAGTAACCTGAGCGAGTTATTCGATGGCGGACCCGTTTCAGCAAGCGGCAGCAACCAGGGAGCTAAATAACCCATGCACGCACTCGCCAAATTCTGTATTCGGCGGCCTGTTTTCGCGACAATGCTCGTAATGTCGCTGGTTGTCACCGGCATCTTTTCTTACTTCAACCTCGGCGTCGACCTGTTTCCGAGCATCGATATTCCAACCGTGGAAGTGCTGACCTCCGATCCAGGAGCCTCACCCGAGGCCGTGGAAACGGAAATTACCAAGAAGATGGAGGACGCGGTCAACACGATCAGTCAGATCGATCAATTGATTTCCACATCGTCGGAAGGCCAGTCGCTCGTGATGATTCAGTTCGAGCTTTCGAAGAACGGAGACATCGCAGCAGAGGAAGTGCAGAACCACATTAGTCAGATTTCCAACGATCTGCCGCGAACAGCAAGAACACCTGTCGTAATCAAGTTCGATCCGGACGCCACACCTATCCTGCAGATTTCCGTTTCGGCGAGTCGGCCGCTACGCGATCTCACCATGATTGCCGACAAGCTAATCAAGCAAAAACTTGAAAACGCCGGGGGCGTGGGGCAGGTTCGCATCGTAGGCGGAGCGCGGCGAGAGATCCATATTCTGACCGATCCCGACAAGCTGCGCGCTTACAACCTGACCATCACCGATGTCTTCAACGCCATGCGGGCGCAGAATCTGGAACTGCCTGGCGGCGCATTGCAGGCGGGTGATCGCGAACTCACCGTCCGCACCACGGGGCGCGTCACCGATGCCAGGCAGTTCAGCCAGCTGGCCATTGTGAATCGCAACGGTTACACGGTGAAGGTGAGCGACATTGGCACGGCGGAAGACAGCTATGAAGAACCGCAGACGGCGGCACGTCTGGATGGCCGGCCAGCTGTGACGCTGGTGGTTTCCAAGCAATCGGGTGCCAATTCCGTCGCCACTTCGGATGACGTGAAGGAACGCCTCGCGGCGTTGATTCCACTACTGCCAAAAGACGTTCACGCCGAGGTCGTGGCGGATCAGTCGATCTTCACAAAGGCGTCTATTAAGAACATTCAGCATCACCTGATCGTGGGCAGCATTCTGGCCTCCGTCATCATCCTGTTGTTCCTGGCAAACTGGCGGACGACGCTGATCGCGTCTCTGGCAATTCCGACATCGATCATTTCAGCGTTTGCGCTGATGGCTGCGATGGGACTGACGCTCAACCAAATCACAATGCTGGCACTCACGCTGATTGTCGGTATCGTTATCGACGACGCGATCATTGTGCTGGAAAACATCTACCGGTTCATGGAAGAGAAAGGCATGGGGCCGTTTGAGGCAGCCATTGAGGGCACGCGCGAGATCGGCTTTGCGGTCATGGCGACGACGATTTCCCTGCTGGCAGTCTTCCTGCCCGTGGGTTTCATGGGCGGTATTGTAGGCCGCTTTATGAGTTCTTTCGGATTCACGGCGGCATTCGCCATCGCGGTTTCGCTGCTGGTTTCTTTCACGCTGACGCCGATGCTTTGCGCACGTTTTGTGAAACCGCCCAAGAAGCACGGCAAGGATCTGCACAGTTCAAAGAATTCGCCGATTTTCCATTTTCTCGACGTTCAGTACACGCGCATGCTGGGGTGGGCGATGTCGCACCGCAAGACGGTGGTAGCGATGTGCGTCCTGGTGGTGCTGAGCACGGTGCCACTGTTCATGTATGTGGGCAAGAACTTTCTGCCGGCGGACGACGCATCGCAATTCAACGTGCTGGTACGCGCGCCGGAAGGCACATCGCTTGCCGCGACCACGACACTTTCCGAACAGATTGCCACCGAAGTGCGTCAACTGCCGGGCGTAAACCATACGCTGTTGACAGTCGGCAATGGCGCCGATGCTTCGGTGAACTCAGCCACTATTTACGTGAGCCTCACAGATCCTGAGACCCGCGCCGCGAGCCAGACGGATCTCATGCAGGCAACGCGCCATCTGCTTGCCAAGTATCCAAAAGAGATCCATGCCGGCGTGGAACTCGTTTCCGTAGTTGGCGGCAATCAGAGCAACGCCGAAGTGCAGTTTTTCATTCAGGGGCCGGATCTGGCGAAGCTTGCCGAATACTCCGGCGTCATATTCGAAAAGATGAAATCCATGCCCGGCGTAGCGGACCCGGATACCACGCTGCGCTCAGGCAAGCCGGAGGTACGAGTGGATATCGATCGCGCACGCGCCGCCGATTTGGGGGTATCGGTGATCGACATTGAAGACGCGCTGAATACGCTGGTTTCGGGACAGGTTGCTTCTACCTTTAACGCGGGGGACGACCAGTTCGACGTCCGCGTGCGTGCTCCGGAGAGTTTCCGCAGCAGTCAGGAAGGTCTGGCCCGCCTGACGGTGCCTTCGACCAAACGCGGCAGCGTGGGGCTGGATGAAGTGGTGACGATGCACACCGCGGGCGGCCCATCGGCTGTGAATCGCATTGACCGGCAAAGGCAGGTCACACTGACCTGTAACATTCTTCCGGGCGCTTCCCAGGCTGCGGTTCTCTCTTTGCTGGATCAGGCGGTAGCGGATCTGCACATGGAACCCGGATACACTTCGGGCCGGGCAGGGGCGTCGAAGGAACTGGCACGCACTGGTTACTACTTCATGATTGCGTTTTCTCTGACGTTCATCTTCATGTACATCGTGCTGGCGGCGCAGTTTGAATCGTTCATCCATCCGATTACGATTCTGCTGACTCTTCCGCTGGCTGTACCGTTCGGTATTTTGTCGCTGCTGGTTACCGGACAGACGGTGAATATCTTCTCAGGACTCGGATTGCTGCTGCTGTTTGGAATCGTGAAGAAGAACGCGATTCTGCAGATCGATCACATGAACGGACTGCGGCGGGATGGTATGGCGCGAGATGCCGCCATCATGCAGGCGAACCGCGACCGATTGCGTCCGATTTTGATGACGACGATTGCGCTGGTGGCGGGCATGTTGCCGCTGGTGATTTCAAACGGAACCGGCGCGGCGACGAACCGGTCGATTGGTGTGCTGGTAGTGGGCGGGCAGTCGCTGTGCCTGTTGCTGACGCTGTTGGCGGTGCCAGTGTTTTATTCGTACTTCGAGGATATTCAGGAGGGTGCGTTGTTTAAGAGGATAGGTGGGATGTTCGGGCGATTTCGACGAGCGCCCAAACCCGGTTCTGTGGCGGTCGGTGCGGTAACAGGCGAAGGGGAGGCAGCATGAAGAACCTCAACTTCCTGCGCTGCATTGCACTTGTGTCGTTCGCAGCACCGGTTTGGGCGCAACTGCCGGCGACCGTCGCGGTTAAGACTCCGACGCGTGTCGGTGTCACCGGCACCGCAATCGTCACTCTCAAAGACGCTATCGAAAAAGTATTGGCCAACGATCAGACGCTGGTAATTGCGCGCATCGATCACGGCGAATCGCTTTTGAATCTGACGGGTGCGAAGGGGGCTTTCGATCCTCGCGCTGGTTTCACCGGCGGACGCACTCGCGCCGTGACTCCGGTTGGTTCCTTGTTTGGCGGTTCGGCGGATGGCAAGCTGACCACCGAGACTTATCAGGTAGACCCGTATGTCAGCGGGCTGTTTCCGGAACTGGGCGGCAGTTACAAGATCGATTTCTCTTCCGTTCGCCAGTCGACCGACAGCGAGTTTGCTTTTCTGAATCCGCAGTACACCACGGGGATTAATCTCAATCTGACGCAGCCTTTGTGGCGCGGTCTGCATTATGACGATAACCGCTACCACGTGGAAGTGGCGCGGAAGAATATCGACCTCAGCGTGGAGCAACTGCGGCAGCATCTGATCGAAACCGTGACGCAGACGGTGCAGTCTTATTGGGAGCTGGAGTTTTCGCTGCGCAACCTGGAAGTGCAGACGCAGGCTGTACAACTGGCGGAGCAGCAGGACGCGAGTAATCGTCGACAAGTAGAGCAGGGATTACTGGCACCATCGGACGTGATCCAGACGCAGACGCAGATTGCGACTTTTGAGCAGAATATGCTGACCGCGCAACAGACGGTGACGGCGGCGGAGAATGCGCTGAAGGTGCTGATGCTGGCCGATCGTCACGATCCGCTCTGGAATATGGCGATTACTACCGAGGCGCTGTCCGATGACAAAAGCGCGCCTATGTTGCTGGACGAGGCGGTGAGGATCGCACTCGATGCGAGGCCTGAATTGAAGCAGAACATGATCGCGCTGGCCTTGAATCAGCTGGATGTAAGGCGCGCGCATGAGCAGACAAAACCGCAGCTCGATGCGAATGCGACCCTGAGCACGGTGGGTCTGGCCGGACTGGAAACTGCAGCTGCGAGTTCCAGCGCGCTTTCCGCTTTTCTGCCCGCAGGGACGACGATTTCGCCGGCGCTGCTGGGCGGTTACGGGCAGTCGTTGAGCGACGTGACGAGTGGACACTTTACGACGGCGACGCTCGGTGTGACGATGCAGTTGCCGATTCGGAATCGTACGGCGGAAGCACAATCGGCCGTAGCTATTTCGGAAACGAAGCGACTTGAAGCGATGAAGAAGCAGGTGGAGTTGGCGATTGAGCAGGATGTGCGGAATGCGCTGCAGGGAGTGAGTACCGCGGTGGCGCGACTGGATGCAGCGGCTTCGGCGCGACATTATGCCGAGGAGCAGTACGCTAGTGAACAGCGCCAGTTTCAGGCGGGAACTTCGACCGTGTTCCTGGTGCTGCAGCGGCAGACGGATCTGATTGCTGCGCGGACGAGGGAGGCGCGCGCGCGGGCGGATCTTGGTGAGGCGAATGCGAATCTGGACCGAGCGACGGCGCGAACGCTGGATGCGCGGAAGATCGCGGTCAGGTAGCGGCGGCGAATTGAGTGTACCGTAAGCCAGGGTTTCACGCAGAGTGCGCGGAGACCCGCAGAGTTCGCAGAGAAATCGTTGAAGGCTAGTCGGTGGGTGGTTCGGCCAGGATGTCGCCCAACCGGTCGAGGCGGCGCTCCCAGGTAATGCGACAGTCTTCAATCCATTGCCTGGCTACTGAGAGGCCGGTCGGGTCGATGTGACAAGTGCGGACCCGGCCCGCCTTTTCGGTTCGGACCAGGCCGCTTTCTTCCAACACCTGCAGATGCTGAACCACCGCCGCGAGTGTCATGTGGAGCGGCTCGGACAAGCGGGAAACCGAGATGGGGCCGATGCTGAGATGTTGCATAATGGCCCGGCGAGTGGGGTCGCCGAGCGCATGGAAAACGCGCTCGGGTGTGGGCGTTTGAAGTTGCATGGCTGGGTTTAGAACAAGGTCTCGATTCTGGTGAGGAGCTTTTCCCATCCATCCTTTCGCATTTCAGGTCCGTCGGCACCTTCGAAGAACGCAGCCTGATGAGTGAGGACGAGGTTCGTGCCTTCGCCCTCGGGGAGCAGTTCGAAAGTTTCGAGGGACACGGAGATGCACTTACCGGCGAGGGTCATGCTGGAGGCGATGACGACGCGGCGATCCGGCACGATGTTAAAGTGGCTGGCCTCGCGGGCCAGAATTGCGCCGGGAAACGGCGACTGCGGACCGAAGCGCGTGTAGACGCGTTCGTTACCGCCAACGCGGAAATCGAGTTCGAATAGTTCGGTTTCGTTGTGCTCGCCTGCACCGATCCAGCGACGCTTTTGGGCCGGATCGGAGAAGGCCTTGAAGACGCGGTGCGGCGCGGCGGGATAGTGGCGTTCGAGAGTGAAGGTGTTGTGAATGACGGAGGCTTGTTCCATGTTGTTCCTTTCTGTGGCGAAGAATTAATCATCAGACGGCGTTTTATCCGCGTGATCGATGACGATGACATCCTGTGCGGCTTTGCGTGATTCGAACCGGAGACCTGCGGTGGCCATGGCTGCGAACAGAGATTCCGGGGAGCGGTCGGCCAGGCGAGCTACTTCGGAGGGCAAAGTAATGCCACTCTGGAGCGCGCCGCGCATCTGCATGGTGGTGAAATCCTCTGGCGCCAATTCGAGCGAAATGTCAAAGAGGGTAGAGGGATTCAGGCCGGTCATATCCAAGACGGGTTTGTCCATAAATTTTGCCAGAAGTTCGGCAATTCGCGACACCGGTAATTTGTGGCCGACGAAATGGTTGTCCGCGAGGGAAAAGTATGCGCCATTGCCAAGATCGGCGGCAACACCTGAGGCGCTGCCGCTGCCTTTGATATCGATCAGAGATTTGGACCCGGCGGCATTGTTAACGTCGTCGGGGGGCGTTACCTTCAGTTTCAAGCCGCCTTTCCCCACGGTGAGAGCATAGACGGGAAAATCTCTCTGCTCGTGGTGGAACTGGATATGGAAGCGGGCGAGAAGCAGATTTTGAAGCATGTCCCGAACTTGGGTCTGTGTCGCCCCGGTTGGCAGTTTGGCGGCGATATTGAAGCGGTCGGAGTCGATCCAATCCGGTCCGATGACCTGCCAGGTCTTGCGGTCAAAGGCGATGCTGAGGCAGGCACGGAGGTTGAGCTGATTAAACCGAACCTGGGACCCATCAATGTGCATTCCGACGTCGACGCGGGTGTCATCAAGGGAAGCCTGGCGAATGGAGGCCACCTCGAATTCGAGAAGGCCGCGGGCGCTCTGGGAGAATGCGCTCGTTAAAAACAGCGCGAAAACGGCGAGGAAACCAAGAGTTCGGGACGCTTTTCCGGGGTTGGCGGGCACAAACATATAGTTAAGTTATTACTTAAGTATAGGCACACAACACACGAATTGTCAAGTATACGCTTAAGTAATTTACTCTAGTTGCCAAAATTCGGCGAACCCATCAAGATAGGAGCGAATGCCTGTCGCGAAAGTTCGCAAAGCCGTTTTCCCCGCAGCCGGTCTCGGAACTCGTTTCCTCCCGGCCACGAAAGCGCAGCCGAAAGAAATGCTGCCCCTGGTGGACAAACCCATCATTCAATACGGGGTGGAGGAAGTGATTCATTCCGGGATTACCAACATCATTATGGTGACCGGACGGGGGAAGTCGGCGATCGAGGATCATTTCGACGTCAGCTTCGAACTGGAGCATTTGCTGGAGACCCGGAAGAAGAAGGAACTGCTGGCGCTGGTGCGGCAAGTCTCCGATCTCATCAGCATCGCCTATACACGCCAAAAGGAGGCACGCGGCCTGGGCCATGCGGTGCTCTGCGCCAAGGAACTGGTTGGCGGGGAGCCATTCGCCACAGTGCTGGCGGACGACGTGATCGATGCGGAAACACCGTGCATCCGGCAGTTGCTGGACATCTATGAATTCTTTTCGGCTCCGGTGCTGGCGGTGATGGAGGTACCGAAGGAATCGATCTCGGCTTATGGATGCATCGACGCGGAGCCGGTTTCGCACAACGGGAGCAAAGGCAGGGTTTACCGGATTCGGGATCTGGTGGAGAAGCCGAAGCCGAATGACGCGCCCTCGAATCTGGCGATCATTGGGCGGTATATTTTGACGCCGGACATTTTCGAATCGATCGAGAAGATTGAAGCGGGCGCAGGCGGTGAGATTCAGCTCACTGACGCGTTGAAGTACCAGTTAAGAAGTCGGCCGATTTACGCCTTTAAGTTTGACGGGAAGCGGTATGATGCGGGAGATAAGCTGGGGTTCCTGAAGGCGACTGTGGAGTTTGCGCTGCGGCGGCATGATTTGGGCGGGCCGTTTCGGGAGTATTTGAAGTCGCTGACGCTGTAAGGTGGAGAGCTCGGATTTCGCGCAGAGACCTCATGGAGATCGCAGGATTATTATTGCTTCACAAATCTGTTTCCCGCGTAACGAATCGTACGTCGGCACCATCCAACGCATTTGAGTACAGATCCCGGAGGATCATTTCGATGAATCGTTTATTTCTGATTGGCGCACTGAGCGCCGTGGCGCTGATGGCGCAGGGACAAGCAGACGATCCGCCTTCGCGCGTAGCGCGGCTGAACTGGGTGTCGGGCGACGTTGCCTTTCAGCCTGCATCCTTGGATACCTGGACCAATGCCACACTCAACTACCCGCTGACGACGGGGGATCACCTCTTCGTTAACGCCGGGGGACGCGCCGAGATGCACATTGATGGCAGCGCGATCCGGCTGAATGCGAATTCAAACTTCGGGTTCCTCAATCTGAGCGACAACATCGTGCAGATCAGCCTGAATCAGGGGTCGCTGGAGATTCGGTTGCGGCAGCTGGATCAGAACGATTCTTACGAGATCGACACGCCGAACGGGGCGATTACGCTGCTGCGCGCGGGCGAATACCGGGTGGATACGGACCCGACGCGCAATGCGACGATGCTCACCGTGCGGAATGGCCAGGCGCAGATGTATCAGGACGGCAACAGCGTGCTGGTGGCACCGCACCAGACGGCGTGGTTCCATGACGGCACGGCTCCGGAGGTGAATTCGGAGAATCCGCGCGACGATTTCGATGCATTTGTGGCAGCGCGAGACCGGTCCGAAGACATGTTGCCACGGCGCGGGTATGTGCCGGAGACGATGGTCGGATATCAGGATCTTTATGCTTACGGGCAGTGGGTGAACGATCCGGCATATGGATGGGTTTGGGTACCGCCGGTGACTCCGGGCTGGGCTCCGTACACGACGGGCCGCTGGGCGTTTGTGCATCCGTGGGGCTGGACATGGGTGGATGACGCACCGTGGGGATTTGCGCCCTTCCATTACGGACGCTGGGCGATGGTGCGGGGATATGGCTGGGCGTGGATTCCCGGCGCGCCGACGTATCGTCCGGTATATGCGCCGGCGCTGGTGGGGTTCATTGGGGGCAGCGGATTTGGGATTGGCATATCGGTTGGATGGTTCCCGCTGGGGCCACGTGAGCCGTGGATTCCGGCGTGGCACGCATCGCCTGCGTATGTGACCAGTGTGAATGTGATGCATGTGACGAATGTCAACGTCATCAACGTGACGAACGTGACTTATGTGAACCGGCAGAGCGCAGTGGTGGTATCCCAGGCAGATTTCGCGGCGGCGCGACCGGTGAGCGCGGCAGCTATTCGAGTGACGCCGGCGCAGTTGCAGGGTGCGCAGGTGCTGGGGACGTCGCCACAGATTGTGCCGGCACGTACGAGCGTGGCGATTGGCGCGGCGCGGGTGGCTCCGGTGGTTTCAGCAAGGGCTGTGGTGGCACGGACACCGCCTCCGCCAGCTCCGGTTTCGTTTCAGGCGCAACAGCAGGCTCTGGCCCAGAATAAGGGCGTCCCGCTGAGCGCGGGCCAGGTGAACCAGTTGCGCGTGCAGCAGCCGGCGGCAACGGTGGCCAGGACGCCGGTTCGCACGGTAAACGCTGGTCCAGCCGCAGCGGCTGCCGCGGTAAGGCCGACACCGTCGACACCTGCGGCTCCCGCTCCGGCGGCGAATCCGGCAAACACGAACAGTGTGCCGAACAGGATGAGTTCGCGGCCTCCGGGGGCGGCTCCCATAGTGACGCCGAATGGAACATCGCAGTCGGCACCCGCGGTCCAAACACGGCCGACGCAGCCCGCTGCGCAGACAGTTCCGGCCACTCAGCCGACGACCCAGGCGGCGCCACGTGAACAAGCGGCTCCACGTGAGCAGGCTGCGCCTCGGGTGCAGCCGACAACGCAGCAGACGACTTCGCCGCAGGGCGGGGGTCCGGCTCCGCGGCCGGGAACCGCGCCGACGAGAAAACAGACGAAGGCTCCATCCAGGCAAGAAGAAGAACGGCGATAATATTTCCGGGCGCCTGGTGCACGTTTTCGGGTTTCGCTGCGTCAGGTGAAGTATGCCCTGCGAGGGGGTGGAATGAAATCAGTTCTATTGGTGCTGACGGGCGCACTTGTCGCGGCTATCGCGTTGTTCTCGCAGACCATCACGCCGCAGCCGGACGATCCGCCCGTTCGCGTGGGTCGGCTGAACTGGCTCTCCGGCGACGTCTCCTTTCAGCCTGCGGGGCTTGAGGAGTGGACAGCGGCCACAATCAACTACCCGCTTACCACCAGCGATCACCTGTTCACAGGTAAAGATGGGCGCGCGGAACTGCATGTGGGTCCAAATGCCATTCGGCTCGATGCCAATACCAATTTCGGATTCCTGAATCTGGATGATTCGATGGTGCAGCTGAGCCTGACGGAAGGGTCGATCGAGATCCAATTGACGGCGCTCGACGATGACGACCCTTTTGAAGTGGCGACGCCGAGCGGCGCGGTCACGCTGCTGCGAGTGGGCGATTACAGGATCGACACGGACCCCGAACGTGACGCCACGATGCTGACGGTGCGGGCGGGACAGGCCGAATTGTTTTCGGGAGCGAACAGCGTGGTGATTCGCGCGCGGCAGACGGCGTACTTCCGGGCGGATCAGAATCCGGACGTGCGAACCGCGAACAATCCGGACGATTTCGATTCGTTTGTGGCAGAGCGCGAAGACAAAGTCGTAACGGCTGACCCGGTGGTTGCGGCGGCAGCAGGACCGACACGAGGCGGGGACCGGTTTAGCGACCGAATGGCGCCTCTGAACGGGCCTGCCGCTGTAGCGGAACTCGAAAGCGAAGGCGTGACTGGCGCGGAAGACCTGAACGCGTACGGGACGTGGCAGAACACAATGCCTTACGGCGAGGCGTGGGTGCCTCCGGTGGATCCGGGCTGGACACCGTACAGCGATGGTGATTGGGCGTTCGTGGAACCGTGGGGCTGGACCTGGGTGGACAACGCACCATGGGGTTTCACCGTGTTTCACTACGGGCGCTGGGCACTGGTGAATTCACGATGGATGTGGGTACCGGGAGCGCGCGGGACCAATACCGTTTATGCGCCGGCGCTGGTCACGTTTGTGGGAGGCGGGGCGGCGAGCAATGTGAGCTGGTTTCCGCTGAGTCCGCGGGAAGACTGGTCGCCACCGTGGCGAAATGCGGTAGAACCGGTGGCATTGCCAAGACTTTCGAACCGCAATGTACCGGGAGCAGTCCACACGCTGTCGCAGAGCGATTTTGTTTCGGGCGGCCGTGTGAAGCCGATGAGCGCACTGGTAGCCGAGGGGCAGGTGCTGGGGACGCTGGCGCCGGTGATGCCGGTGCGGGACAGTGTGCTGATGGGACCGCCGCGGACACGCCCGCTGGTTGTGAACCGGCCGCTGATCGCGAGAACTGCGCCGCCTCCCGCTCCGATTACGTTCGCGGCAAAACTGGGGATGCTGGCACAGAATCAGGGGCGACCACTGACACCGAGGCAATTGGGCGATTTGCGACATCAGTTGCCGGCGGCCGTGACAACGCGGGCGGCGGTGCGATCGACGGTACCGCTGGTAAGCACTCCGAGAGTGGCGAAACCGGCGGCGCCGGCTAAGGCGGATAAAGGAACGAGGCCGGGGCCGGGAAGGTAGCCGGGAATCCAGCTACTTCTTATTAGGCGTGTCGGGGACGGTATCGCCGTAAGTGATCTTTTCTTCCGCGCCAAAGCGTTTGTAATTGGAGTAGCGGACGACCATGCGGATGCGCTGGGTCATTGTCGGAAAGCGCAAGACGTCGTCGGCGTGAGTGTAGGTGGGGAACCAGTATTTGCCATCGATCTGTTCCCGGTAAGTTTCAAAGTTGGGGAACTGGTGGTCTTTGCTGGTGATGCCAACGCCTTTACCGAACGTTTTCACGATCTGGAAATCGCGGTCGTCTACCCAGATGGTGCCCTGAAAATAGCGTTCGTTCTTCACCATTTTCTTCGGCTTGACGGAGAACGAGTAGCAGGGAATTTCGTCGACGTTCTGCTTTCCGAGATAAGCGATATCGTATTTATCGACGTCTTCGGAGGTGAGAACGAAGGGCTGAACGCTGCGGAGATCCTGTTCGTCCTGCGGGTCCAAATTGATGTGTTTGAGCGAAACCACCGGTGCGTAAATCACCTTCTCGGTGCGCTGTTTGTTGGGTCCGAAGATAATGTCCGAGGTGATTTCCCAGCTGCCTTCCGGGCGGCCGGAGCTATCGAGCTCTTCCATTTTAACGATCTGGCGGTAGGTGTAGTTTTCACGCGCCTTGCGGAACTCCGATTCCTTGGCGGCAAATTTGCGGATGATTTCGTCCGGACTCGGCTCGGCGGAGGGCGGGCCACTTTGGGCACTACCGACTCCCGGGCTGCCCAGTAAGGCGAGGATTCCGAGTGCGGTGCAGAGAGTGAACGATCGCGCCTTCATGCTTACTATTATGCGACGAAACACAGGGTGATGTGGTTACCGATCGGGCGGTGGCGTGGCAGACGGAGGATCGGCAGTGGGCGGAGGCACGGCAGAGGACGCGGGCGCAGGCGTATTTAACGGCTTTGCTTCCGGCGCACCAGCCGATTTTGCGCCCAGTCCGAGCCCGATCAGCGAGGGGGCATTGATTTTGCCGGTCGGCGTCATTTTTTGATCGACCTGAAAACGCGACATGGCCTCGACGGAGTCGTTATCCCAAACGCCGGTGGGTTCGCTTTTTAGATAGCCTTTGTCGACCAGGGCCTGCTGGATTTCCTTGTAGCGATCCGGAGTGGGATTCTGCTGACGGGTGCGCCACGTAGCGGCGGGCGTGACCTTCTTAGTCGATTTGCCTTTCACCGATTTACTCTTTGCAGAAGCGGTTTTCGCCGTCGATGAAGTCGACTTCTTTGATGCCGCTTTTGAGGAAGCTGCCTTCTTTTTGGTGGTTACTTTTTTGGCGGAGGTGGATTTAGACGGCGTGGCGGCAAAACCCGCGAACACACAGAGGACCGACAGAGTCAGGACAACATGGAAGAATCTCATAGGCAAACAAAAAGGAAGGGGACGGTAGTAGCCGCCCCCTTCCTGTCATTGTACGTGTTTCGGAACCACGGTTAGTTGCTGTCCGGATTCCACTTATCGCCGAGGTAGAGAGACTGCCAGCCAGAATTACCACGGGGTCCGCTTGGCGCCTGCCGTGCGACATGGAAAGCCACATAAGAGCCTGGTTTGAGGGCCGCCTGTATGCGCTTCACGTCTTCCGGACTGTTGACCGCCTCGCGGTTCAGCTCGATCAGTATGTCGCCTTTTACCAGGCCAACGTCGTCGGCGAAGGAACCAGGCTCGACGGATTGGATTTCCACGCTGCCGGTGCCGGTGTAGCCGAGGCTTTGTTTGGCGGACGCGGTGAGCGAACCGATGGAGATGCCGAACTTCATCTGGACGCTTTCGCCCGTGCCCTTCTCGGTCGTGTTACGAGAGACCAGCGGATCGTCGCTGAAGGTCTTAACGCGGTCGCCTACCACGATGTTGAGTGTCATGGGTTTGCGGTCGCGCATAATACCGACTTTAAGCGTGCTGCCGATGGCGCTATCCGCTACGAGATCGATCAGATCCTGACCCTTGTTGATGGGCTGGCCGTTAATGGAGACGATCACATCGGCCGGCTTCAGTCCCGCCTTTTCCGCCGGACCGCCAGCTACCACCTCACCCACGAAGACGCCCTTGTTGACGCCGCCGTAGACTTCAAGATTGGCCGCGTTCGACTTCGGTTCTTCGCCGAATTTGATGCCGATCGAGCCGCGGGTGACCTTACCCTCGCGAATGATGTTGTTGTAGACCTTGACGGCCATGTTGCTTGGAAGAGCGAATCCGATTCCCTGATAGCCGCCGCTTTCGCTGGCGATCATGGTGTTGATACCGATCACTTCCCCGTTGGTATTGATCAGCGGGCCACCGCTGTTGCCGGGGTTAATGGCGGCATCGGTCTGTATGAAATGCTGGAAGCTGTTCTTGCTGGTATGGGCCGCTTCGGTGGGCTCCGGCACGTCGCGCGAGAGGGCGCTGATGATGCCGGCGGTCACGGTGGCCTCGAAGCCGAGCGGGGAACCGATGGCAATGGCCCAGTCACCGACCTGCATGGAATCGGAATTGCCGAGTTTGGCTGCGACGAGATCCTTCTTGTCGATCTTGATAACAGCCAGGTCGGTTTCGGTGTCCGTGCCAATGACTTTGGCTGGATACTCCGTTGTGTCGTTGGTAAACCGGACGGTGATCTTCGTAGCCTTTTCGACAACGTGATTGTTAGTCAGGATGTAGCCGTTCCTATCCACCACCACGCCAGAGCCGAGCGCGCTGGAGGGCATCTGTTCGCCTCCGAAGGGACTCATCTGCATGCCACCGCCGTTGCCGCCACCGAAGAAACGGCGGAAGAGATCTTCCGGCGAATTGCCGGCACTGTCGCCGCCATCGCCGTTGTCATCGGGCTGAACCTGATTACGCTGGCCGCGACGGCCGCCGTTACCTGCGCCGTTACGCGCCTGAGGGCTGGGGGTTCGCGAGCCAAACTCGACCGAGATGTTGACCACCGACGGTTCCAGTTTCTTCGCAATGCCTGCGAAAGAATCCTTCATCTGGGTGACGGGCGGGATGACGAGAGGCGTGGCGTCCGGAGCGGCTGTGCCCTCGGCGCGCGCGGCCTTCACGCCGGTCTGGACCACGGTGCCAATGAGGACCCCGACGGCCAGCGTGAACACGATCATTGTGAACGAAAGGAACTTCTGGTTCCGTGCCTTTTCAAAAAAGCTCATATATTTACTTTCTCCGGTTTGCTGCGTTTGAGTTCGACCAGCAGAACGCCAGCGAGGATTAAGCCTGCTCCTATTTTACCGCGACCCGACAGTACTTCACCGGTCGCAATGTAAGACGCCAACCATGCGACCGCCGGTTCCAGCGCCAAAATAAGCGCTGCTCTGGCGGCGGAGGTATATTGCTGCGCCCAAGCCATGGTAGTAAACGCCAGAGCTGTGGCGAGAAGTCCGGCGGCCAGGACTGCAATGCCCAGGGCCGGTGTTGCATGGAAGCGGGCAGGGCCAATCAGAACTGCCGAAAGGATCCCCAACAGTGCCGCCACGGCCACCTGCATCACCGCGAGGGTTTCGAATCCCACCGATGGTGAATAGTGCCCGACAACGACGATGTGGAGAGCGAAGGCGACCGCGCACAGCAAAGTTAGCAGGTCGCCGGTGCTGATTTCGAATTTTCCCGCAGGCAGCGTCATCATAGCCATACCGACAGAAGCGATCAGAATCCCGATCACCTCGGATTTCTGTGGTCTGATTCTGTAGACGAGTGAACTGGCCAAAGGTACCATCGGGACCGACAGACCGGTAATGAAGGCGGATTTGGAAGGACTGGTGAGGGTAAGACCTTCAGTCTGGAACACGAATGCCACAAAGAGAACAGATCCCGCCAGCAGTCCTGCTTTGAGGGCTGAACGGCGGACCTTTTTCCGGTACATCGGGATTAGGATCGCGGCGGCCAGGGTGAACCGCGCCGCGAGGAAAAGGAACGGCGAAATGTCGGCGAGGGCGTTCTTGACGACGACGAAAGCGATGCCCCAGATCGCCGTGACGGCGAAGAGCGCGGCTTCGGCATGGCCTCGTTTCGCTGTGGGGATCGCCGGTGGCATGGACAGCTTTAGTTTAATTGGGAAGGCGGCCGCGTCCACTGGAACCGCGGCCGTTAAGTCGTCAGGATGGCGGCGGCAGTCAGGAGGGCTCGTTTGAGACCGAGATCGCGACCGGTGGGGCGGTACCATTCCGCCGCAGTGTGAGCTCCGCCGCCGTGACCGCCGGCCCCGATCGAAACGGCCTGAATACCCATGGAGAGCGGGATGTTGGCGTCGGTCGAGGCGCAATCAGGGCGGGCGCGGATGCCGAGATGCGCGTCCACGCCGCGGAGGGCAAGGAATAGGGGCGCGTCGGGAGGCAACTGGCCAGCGGGCCGGTGACCTATCTCTTTGATTCTTGCGGTCACCTTACCCCCGAGAGCGCGCGAATTCTCGACCTCTTCGGCACTGGAAACGGCACTGCGGAGCAGTTCGGCCAGAGCGTCGATGCGATCGCCATCCTCAGAACGGATATCGACCTTTACGCGGGCAAAAGCGGGAATAGCGTTGATACCCGAGCCGCCCTCGATCAGGCCGGCGTTGATGGAGACGCGGGGGACTGCTTTTGGGTCGACCGGTTCACGGTCCACTAAGTCCGCTACGGCGCGGGTCAGAGCATGAACGGGATTACCGATGCCAAAATCGCTCCAGCTGTGTCCGCCGGGACCCGTGAAAGTGACTTCGAACCGACGGCTGCCGAGCCCCTGAGTAGTGATGTGATCAAGCGCCGCACCATCGAGAATAAGAAACGCGGAGATTTGTGCGAGCAGGGATGGCTGGGCGCAAATGTAGCGCATACCGCGGAGATTGCCTTCCCCTTCTTCGCCGACGTTGGCGATGAGGAGCAAACGCCGCCATAGATTGTCTTCAGCGGAGGGCTCGGACGTTTGGCGAACGGCACGCGCGATCGCAAGAAGCCCCGCGAGGCCAGCGCCGTTATCGGAAACGCCGGGCCCGAGCAGGACACCTTCGGGATCGACCGAAATATCCTCTTTGGCGCGCGGTGCAAGAACGGTATCCAGATGGGCAGTAATGGCGACAAGCATGCCGGCGGGATGGGGGTCGAGCGAGGCAAGAACGTTACCTTCGCTATCGATGCCGGCGTGCCATCCGAGCGCGCGGAATTGCGCGGCCATCCATTCGGCACGGGGAAGTTCGTGGAAAGTTGGCGCGGCGATGCGGCAGAGCTGCAGATGAATGTCGTTCACCCACTGCTTATCCTTCGTGAAGTGCTGGAGCGCCTCGCGAACGCCACGGCGTTCGGCAAGATCGCCGACGAACCCGACGGGCTGCAAAGTCTGTGTCGCCACCGTTCCAGTGTAGCGGTTGAGAGGACGGCAACTGAAATCCGCCGCCTGCCTTCGGGGCTGGCGCCAGTTCATGCCTGACGCTTGCCAATGTCGATA
>CAIKAS010000057.1 GCA_903825445.1 uncultured Acidobacteriia bacterium | reverse complement strand
GTTCATCGCCAGCGTTCAGTCGGACAGCAAGATCGCCGATCCTGACAAGTTTCACGATTGGGTCCGCCAGGTAATCGGCATGTCCTATGAAGATTTTCGTCAGGCGAAGAAGACCGAACTCATCCGGTCCCGCGTCGTGGAAGAAGAAGTCTGGCGCAATATTAATATTCCCGAAGCCGACCTTCACAAGTACTATGACGAACACAAGACCGAGTTCATCCGCAAGGAATCGGTCACCCTGCGCGTGATCCTGGTTTCGACGGGCGACAACAAGCCGGATACGGTGGCAGCCGCGCAAAAGAAAGCGAACGCTCTGCTGGAGCGAGCCCGCGCCGGCACGGATAAATTCTCCGATCTCGCCCGCCAGAATTCGGATGATCCCAGCGCGGAGGACGAAGGCCTGCTGCCTCCGTTCGAACGTGGCAGTCTGAATAAGAACGTGGAAGAGGTCGTCTTCAAACACGAGAAGGGCTACATCACGGATCTCATAAAGGTAACTGCCGGCTTTGAGTTCCTCAAAGTGGAAGACCACATCCCGGAAGGCCAGGCCAGCTTCGATGACGTGAAGGGCCAGATCAATAACATCCTCACGCGTCCCATTGCCGATCCTAAACTGCGCGACTACCTCACCAGCCTGCGTCAAAATGCGTTCCTGCAGGTCAAGGCGGGCTACACCGACACAGGCGCAGCCCCCGGCAAAGACACAACATGGAAAGACCCGGCCCAGCTGACTCCGGAAACCACGACCAAATCTCAGGTGGCGAACCAACGGAAAATGAAGAAGCTCCTCGGCGTGATTCCGTACGGTTTCGTCGGTGAGAAAGATACCGCTCCGGCCACGCCGGCCGCCGCGCCCGTTCAGCAGACGCCTGTTACTACGCCTGACGGTAACGCAGTCAAATGAAATCTCCGGCCGTCCGCGAGCTCAAGCCGGAAGAAGTTACCAACGCTGTTTTCTTAGTGCAGGCCAAGGAGATTCGCCAGAAGCGCACCGGCGAGCCTTATCTCTCTCTCACCCTCTCCGATAAGACCGGCGAGATTGAGGCCCGCATGTGGGACAACGTCGCTGAGGTGATGGATACATTCGGTCGCGACGACTTCATCAAAGTCCGCGGTCAGATGCAGATTTATAACTCCAAGCCGCAGTTCATTGTCCATAAGCTCCGCCACCTGGAAGACGCCGAAGTCGATTTTGCCGACTTCTTCCCCGCCTCAGCGCGCGATCCCGAGCAGATGTGGATGGAACTTCGCGGCATTGTGACGGAAGTACCCAACGCGCACGTCCGGGGTCTGCTCAACGCATTTCTGGATGATCCGGAAATTGCTCGCCGGTACCGTGTCGCGCCCGCAGCCAAGTCCATCCACCATGCTTTTCGTTCCGGTCTGCTGGAACACGTGCTGTCGCTTTGTGGCTTGGCGGGGCCGATCGCGGCGCACTATGGCACCGTGGATTGGAGCCTGATGGTGGGCGGTATCGTCCTGCACGACATCGGGAAGATCTACGAACTGACTTACGAGCGCGGTTTCTCCTACTCGACTGAAGGCCAGTTGATCGGCCATATCCCGATCGCCATGCGCATGCTGTACGAAAAACTGCGCGCCTTTCCGGACTTCCCGGACAATCTGCGCATTCTGCTCGAACACATGGTCCTGAGCCATCACGGCAAGCTGGAGTTCGGCTCGCCAAAGATCCCGTTGTTCCCGGAAGCGCTGCTGCTGCATTATCTGGACGATATGGATTCCAAGATGGAGTGCATGCGTGCCACAGCGGAAAAAGGCGCAATGGCCGAAGGCTTGTTCACCGCCTGGAGTTCTCCGCTGGAGCGTGTGGTGCTGCGCAAAGAGAAATATCTGGCCGACGGCGACACTGCGCCGGCTGCCACTGTCGCGGAACCGCCGCCCGCGAACACGCGCATTCCGGGGTCGGCCTTGAATTCTGGATTCGGCGACAAACTGCGCTCAGCTCTGGGCGCTGAAACCGCAACTTTGCAGGGGAATCGGAATAATGGCTAAAGAACGCGAACTGCCTCCACCGCTGGAGATGGCTTGCCTCAATGCTTTGTGGGAACTTGGCGAAGGCAACGTCGAAGAAGTCCGTGTCTTCGTGTCGCGCAATCGCCCGCTCGCATATACAACAGTGTTGACATTGTTAGATCGGCTCGCGCGCCGCGGCGCAGTCTCTCGCCGCAAGGAAGGGCGCGGTTTTCGCTACCAGCCCTCCATCGAACGCGATAAGCTGCGCCGCCTCGCCCTCAGCCAGTTGCTCGACCATCATTTTGCGGGTTCCGTTCATACGCTGCGGGCTTTTTTGGAGACAGAGAGCTCTGTGCCGGTTCCCGTCCCGGACGCCGACCACGGTTCCGGCAGCGCTTCCGGCAACGGTTGGTCGATCGCCGCGGACGGCCTGTCCGTTTCCGAAACGTGAAAATCCTGGTTCGCGCTACGAACTGGCTGGGCGACGCCGTCATGTCACTGCCGGCGCTGCGAGCCCTGCGAACCCGGTTCCCCAACGCCGAAATTGTCGTACTGGCCCGGCCCTGGGTAGCCGCTCTTTATGAGGACGAACGCTCCATGGACCGCGTGATCGAACTCACCGGCGACCCAGGACCCCGCGATTGGGCGGCGAAGTGGAAGCTCTGTCACCTGTTGCGCCGCGAGAGATTCGACCTCGCCGTTCTGTTGCCAAATTCCTTTGAAAGCGCGGCTATCGTGTACCTCTCCGGCGCGCGCCGCCGCGTCGGTTACGCCCGCGATGGCCGGAGGGTTCTGCTCACAGACGCCATCGCTGTACCCCGGCCAGGCGAAATCCCGCGCCACGAAAGCTACTACTATCCCGAACTATTTCGTCGCGCCGGTCTCATCGAAACCCTGCCCGCCATCAACGAAATCCTCTTCGATCAGCTCGATGAATCCCGGAGACGCGGCGCGGCCTTATTTGCCGTCCGTAACATTGCGCTCCCCGTGATTGGTGTAAACCCCGGTGCGGCATATGGAACCGCCAAACGCTGGCTGCCGGACCGGTTTGCGGCTGTGGCGCGCCGTCTGGCCGACCATCGGGCCGCATCGATCGCTGTCTTCGGAGCCGCTTCAGAACGGGCGCTCTGCGGCGAAGTGGCGGCTGCCTGCGGTGGTGTGAACCTGGCCGGCGCCACTACATTGCGGGAGTTCATCGATATGACCGCCGCGTGTAGCCTGTGTTTCGCCAATGATTCGGGGGCCATGCATATCGCCGCCGCCACCGGCGTACCCTGCGTGACAGTCTTCGGCCCCACCGACGAGGCGGCCACGGGCCCCGTAGGGCCCACCGCCCGCCTGGTTCGCAACCCTGTTGATTGCGCACCCTGCAAGTTGCGCGAATGCCCTATCGATCATCGCTGCATGACCCGTGTAAGCGTCGAGCAGGTTGTTGAGATCGGGAGCGAGGCCGTTCGCCAATCAACCATCTCACCTGAATGAGCGATCATAGACTCGTGAACAAGAAGCCTTCAGACCTGCCTGCGCAAGACTCACGCAAGCGAATCGAGTTCGGCAAGCACTGCCGCGAGACCCTTCAGCGCGAGGCCCATGCGGAGCTACTCACGAAAGAGCGCCGGCTTGACCCCGTCGATGTCCTGCTCGCATCGGCCACCGACCGCGTACGCGAACTCCTGCCCGTCAAATACGCGCGTATGAAAGTCTCGCCATTTGCCTTCTTCCGGGGCGCCGTGTCCATCATGGCGGCAGATCTTGCGCGCATGCCCAACTCCGGTCTTCACGCCCAACTGTGTGGCGATGCGCATGTGCAGAATCTCGGCTCGTTCGCCGCGCAGGATGGTCGTCTGGTTTTTGACCTCAACGATTTCGACGAAACGATTCGCGGGCCGTGGGAATGGGACGTCAAGCGCATGGCCGCCAGCATTGTTCTGGCCGGCCGGGAATCCGGCCATGACGACGCTGCCTGCCGTACCGCCGCCGCCGGATTTGCAGCCACTTATTGCGCCTCCATCAAAGAATTCTCCGGGCTTTCGATTCTGCGCGCCGCCCGCTGGCAAGTGCATGCGGCCGATTCGCGCAGCGCCCCGATCCATGCCGCCCTGCTCCAGTCCGAACGCGCCCATCCGCTCGACCTTCTGAAGAAATTCACCGAGCCTGGCCCCCATGGTGCCCCGAGATTTCGCAACCTGCCGCCTCTGTTCCGCCGCATCACCGGACCGGTCTCGAAAGCCGTCTTGCAGAGCCTGGCCGCATACCGAAAGGCACTCGCGCCGGAACGGAAGCATCTGTTCGACCTGTTTCGCCCTATCGATGTGGGGTTTAAGGTAGTGGGCACCGGCAGCGTGGGTCTGCGTGACTACGTGATTTTGTTTGAGGGTAACGGCCCCAAAGACCCTATGTTCCTCCAGATCAAACAGGAGGTGGCCTCAGCCTATGCGAAGTATTTGCCGAACTCGGACGACGGGCCTCACACAAATCAGGGACGCCGCGCCGCTGAAGGTCAGCGGGCCATTCAGCCAATGTCAGACCTGCTGCTCGGCTGGACCACCATCGGGCCTTATGACTACCTCGTGCGCCAGCTCAACGATCACAAGGGCAGCATCGAGCTGGATAAGCTGCGCGGCGACGGCTTAAGCCAGCTTGGGGTGATGGCTGGTGAACTACTCGCTCGCGGACACGCGCGTTCCGGCGATAGCTGCCAGATCCGCGGCTACTGCGGATCCGGCGGCAAGGTGGCAAAGGCGATTGCAACCTTCGCGATTGCCTATGCGAACCAAACCGACACCGACTACCGCTCATTCCTCGCTGCAATTAAAAACGGCAAGATCAAGACTGCCGAATCCTCATCCTGACAGGCACAATTCCCTCAGCTGGGTCTTCTTCGCGCCTTTGCGTAACTTTGCCGTCTCCTGCGTGAAACGGCCTTCTGCGAAGCTCCGCGGGTCACCTCCCCTGTGAGATCATGCCGAGGGAGGCAAATCGTCATGACCATCTGGATCGATGGCGCTCCGGTTTTTACGAAACAGGGGCAGCTTCTGGCCGACGCAATTCGTAGTGCCGGCATCGCGCTCCCACAGGTCTGCTACCACAAGCAACTCGGTCCCATCCGCACCTGCGACACCTGCATGGTTGAAGTCGACGGCGTCCTCGTTCGCGCCTGCGAAGCGACTTGCTCAGCCGGCATGGCAGTCGTAACCGACTCCGCACCCGCAAAAGCTGCCCGCGCCGCCGCTTTCGACAAGATCCTGTCCAATCATCGCCTCTACTGCACCGTCTGCGACAACAACAATGGCGATTGCACCATTCACAAAACAGCCGAGTTGATCGGAGTAACGAAACAACACATCCCCTGGCAGCCGAAACCCGGAGCCACTATCGACAGTAATGCGTTTTACCGCTATGACCCCGATCAATGCATCCTCTGCGGCCGCTGCGTAGAGGCCTGTCAGAATGTGCAGGTCAACGAAACGCTCTCCATCCGTTGGGAAGACGATCATCCGCGCGTTCTGTGGGATGGCGGCGCGCGGATGGCCGAATCCAGTTGCGTTGCCTGCGGCCATTGCGTCACAGTCTGCCCCTGCAATGCGCTCATGGAAAACTCCATGCTCGGCGACGCAGGCCTGCTCACAGGACTCCCCAAGGCACTGCTCAATCCGATGATTTCCGCTGTCAAGCTCATCGAACCAGTCACGGGCCTTGTTCCCATCTTCCGCGTTTCGGACATCGAATCTAAATCGCGCGAGGCATTTGTAAAGCGCACCAAAACTGTCTGCACATACTGCGGCGTCGGCTGCAGTTTCGACGTCTGGACGCGGGGTAGAAAGATTCTGAAGATCGCGCCCGCCGATGGCCCGGCCAATGGCATCTCCACCTGCGTGAAGGGCAAGTTCGGTTGGGATTTCGTCAACAATAACGACCGCCTCACGTCACCGCTCGTTCGCCGAGACGATGGCAAGTTGCATGAAACATCGTGGGCGGAAGCGCTCGACATCGCGGAAAACGCCATGAAGCGGATCCGCGCTAATCACGGCCCCGACGCGTTCGCCTTCATCTCTTCTTCGAAATGCACCAATGAAGAGAGCTATCTCATGCAGAAGTTGGCGCGCGCCGTGGTTGGGACCAACAATATCGATAATTGCTCGCGATATTGCCAGGCCCCCGCCACTGCCGGCCTGTTTCGCACTGTCGGCTATGGGGGCGATTCCGGATCCATGGGAGACATCGCGCAGGCGGACCTGGTGATAATAATCGGCAGTAATACCGCAGAGAGCCACCCCGTGCTCGCCACGCGCGTGAAGCGTGCACACAAGCTTTTCGGCCAGAAACTGATTGTCTCCGACCTGCGCGAGAACGAAATGGCACGACGCGCAGACGTCTTTCTGCACTGCGCGCCCGGTTCCGATCTCATCTGGCTTTCCGCCGTCACACGCTGGATTTTCGATCAGGGCCTCGCAAAAACCAATTTCCTCAACCAGTGGGTGAACGGGCTCGCCGAGTACAGGGCGAGCCTCGACCCCTTCACCATGGAGTTCGCCTCCGCACGTTGCGGTATCCCGCAAGACACACTGGAGCGCGTCGCGCGTACCATTGCCGAATCGAATAGGGTCTGCGTCCTCTGGGCCATGGGCGTCACTCAGCAATCCCGCGGTTCCGATACTTCCACAGCGATCTCCAACTTGCTGCTTGTTACCGGCAACTACATGCGGACCGGTACAGGCGCCTACCCGCTGCGCGGTCACAACAACGTGCAGGGTGCCAGCGACCAGGGTTCCATGCCAAACTTTCTGCCCGGATACCAGTCGGTCACCGATCCTGAAGTCCGCACGAAATTTGAACGCGCGTGGAACGTCCGTCTCCCGGAATCCAAAGGGCTCGACAATCACGAGATGGTCGATGCCATGCTCGATGGCCGCCTGAGAGGCATGTATCTGATTGGCGAGGAGATGCGTCTCGTCGATGCCAACACTAACTACGTGTGCGAAGCTTTTTCAAAGCTGGATTTTCTCGTCGTGCAGGATATTTTCCTTAGCGATACCTGCCGCTACGCGCATGTCGTTTTACCCGCCGCGCCCAGTCTTGAAAAGGAGGGCACCTTCACCAGCACCGAGCGCCGCATCCAGCGTTTGTACCGGGTCTTTCCCCCGCGCGGCGAAAGTCGACCCGATTGGCAGATCATTCAGGATGTCGCGCGGCGACTTGGCGCAAACTGGAATTACACGCATCCTTCGGAAATCATGGATGAAGCTGCTGCGCTCACTCCGCTTTATTCCGGCGTGAACTACGAACGGCTCGAAGGCTACCGCAGCCTGCAATGGCCCGTTGCGGCAGATGGCACCGACCAGCCGTTGCTCTACACCAAGCAGTTCGCCTTCTCCGATGGAAAAGCCAGACTCTATCCGCTTGCGTGGCACGAACCTGTCGAGACAACTGATGCCGAATACGACCTTCACCTCAACAACGGGCGTCTGCTCGAGCATTTCCACGAAGGCAACCTCACAAATCGCGTCGAAGGTATCCGCCAAAATACTCCCGACACCTTCGTCGAGCTCTCCGAACAGCTGGCCACCGAACGTGGGGTGCGAAGCGGAAGTTGGGTGCGTCTCGAATCCCGGCGTGGCCACGTGCGTGTGCGTGTCCTCGTCACCGACCGCGTTTCTGGAAACGAACTTTACATGCCGATGAATTCCGCGTCCAGTCCCGTGAACCTGTTGACGGGCAGCCATACGGATCCGGCCACCCACACACCGGCTTACAAGGAAACCTGCGTCCGCATGGTCGTGTTGGGAGAAGAAGGAGAATCACCTCTGCCTCGGCGCAACTCGCGCTTTGGGCATCCCACACCGCAGCTTGGTGTTGAGGTCGAGCGAAAATGGAAAGCGCGATGAGCCGGATCGCGCACCTGCCCGTGAATCGCGTCGATGCGGCGGGTACGACGCACACTACCGACGCCGTCTCCGTCGAAGAGCCCCTCGAAATCCTGATTGGCGACCGCAACCTATCCATCACCATGCGGACCCCGGGCCACGACGAAGAACTCGCCGCCGGCTTTCTCTTCACCGAGGGCCTGATTCACAAACGCGACGACATACGGTCGATATCCGCAAGCGAAAACCGCGCCACTGTGGACCTGGTAAACGGCACGTCTGTCCCCGACCATCAGGACCGGCGGTTCACTATGACCTCCGCGTGCGGAGTCTGCGGTAAGGCTTCTATCGATTCCCTGTACGCCTCGGGTTGCACGCCCGTCCCGGACGGGACCTTCACTATAGATGCGAAGGCTCTCGGAACGCTGCCTGCGTTGTTGCGCCGCGCGCAAGTCGTCTTCGATCAAACTGGCGGCATCCACGCGGCTGGCCTGTTCGATGCGGAGGGCAATCTGGAGATCCTGCGCGAAGACGTCGGGAGACACAACGCCGTCGATAAAGTCATCGGCGCGCTATTCCTCAATTCAGCGATCTTCACCGAACGGACTCACGATCGTATGCTATTGGTGAGCGGCCGCGCCAGTTTCGAACTGGTTCAGAAAGCCGCGATCGCTGGCATCCCTGTGCTGGCCGCAATCGGCGCACCCTCGACTCTCGCAGTGGAAACCGCCATCCGCTTTAATCTGACGCTGATCGGTTTCTTGCGAGACGCCTGTTTCAACATTTACTCAGGATTCGAGAGAGTCCAACCCAGTTTCAGGCCTGAGTAATAATCCCGAAGGCAGATCTTCACCGAAGATTCTTCCAAGCGCGCGTTCATCGCGCACTGAACTTCCTTCGAGTTGCGCGATCACATCGGGATCCGCAAGGCGGGCGCGCACCGCCGCCAAAGTCGCGGGCGCCACATCACGGACGGGGTCGCCCGTCTTTCGCGCCAGAGACACTAACGTGTCTTCTGCTTTAGGTACCGATATCAGCGCTTCAATCCACCGCGTCGCAATCGCGGGCGTCAGCACTTGATTCGCCGGACCATAGAAAAGCTGCCTTGCGCCAAGGCGCTCAATGCACCAGAGAATGTTATCCGTGTAACCGGACTGCTTCCCTTGTTTCACGAGCGCGTCGCCCAACTGGATGCGATTCGCCGCCGGAATCAACTCCATGCTCGCCGCCGCGCGCCACATTTCCCGGAGCAAACTGGTATTCACGCGCTGCGGTTTCGTTCCAACTTTCGGCATCAATACCGGGAGTAATCTCTGGACAATGTCGGATTGCTGGTTGCGATTCAAGCCACCGGCAAGGCGACCCCAGAAGATCCACCAGTCAATTTCATTCTGCGTCTGGTTTGCGAACTTCAGCCCCGCGCTGAACATGCGGCGCGCCTGCTCGACGCGGAAATCGTCGCCGATGAAGCCGAAACCAGGGCGAAGGCAGAAGCCAGCGAGGTTTAGCCAGCGAACTTCGTGCGCCGCACTGCGACCGCGCGCTTCCGTGAGTTCCAGAAAGACGTCGGCAAGACGGCGCGCCACATCGACTGGCCATGAATTGCGTCCGAGACCGAGCACCGCTTCGAGCCTGGCGGGAAGTTCTTCCGGAGCGACTGCGCTTTGCGAAAAGGTCGCACGAACCAGTTCGCATGCAGCATCCACGGCTTCCCCGCTCACCACGGCGGCGGGCTTGCGCTGCCCTGCGGAACTTGCGGCCGACTTCCTGATCTGAAACTGCAGACGCCAGCGGTTATCGCTGATCTTCGAATCACACCAGGTTTCGAGAGTACCTGTCTCGGTCAGCTTCGCACCGAGTTTCACCGGCACGAGCCGTTCGCCGCCCTTGCCGAAGCGGATGACTGCTTCGAGCGGTGCATGCGAATGCAGGTTTTCCCCTGCTTCGAAATGAACCACCTCACCTGCCTGATCGCCCGACCGTGTGAGAGAACTGAGCAGCCGGAATGCTACTGGCTTATTCGCGACCAACTGCAATCCTTCGCGGTCGATCTCGACGGAATCGCCTTCCTCCGCACCGCGCGGCAGTAGACAAACCGCGGTGTTGTCGTCAAACCCGACGTAGTAAGCTCGCGGCAATCCGCCACGAACCAGAACGCCCGCGCCGGTCGAACGAACGTACGAATAGTAGGCGGCGCCGCTGGCGACAGCAAGATCGAGATCGCGGTTTTCGAAAATCTCCGGGCGCTTGCCGTACCAGTTGCCAAGAATATCCGCCACGCGCTCGCGCAGGATCTCCGGAATGAAGAAGCCGCCGTTAAAAAGTATGGCGTCCGGCGCGGTTCCACCGGCCGATTCCAGAAATGCCGCCAGGTGACGGCTGATCGCGGGATCGGAAACATAGGGCAGGCCCAGTTCGCGGAACAGACTGCGCTTTTCTTCTTTCGGCAATTCGCCGCGCGGTGTCAGCGGAAGGAAACCATCGAGCGCCAGTTCGAGCGCCTCCGCCCGGGTGATCTCGGTCTTGAGCGCGCCGCCGATCATGGAAGATCCGCTGCCCAGCACCTTGATTTCCACGCTTTGGCGATTCGGATCGTTCAGCAGGATCTCTTTCGCGGCAGAACATTCGCGCCGCAGCCCGCTGCGCTGACGAATCGAGAGCTGCTTGCCGAGCTTGGTCTCAGCCAGCCACGCCAAGGTGAGATCGAGATTGTCGCCACCGAGCAGCAGGTGCTTGCCCACGGCGGTTCGCGTGAAATCGATCTTGTCGCCATCGCGCGCCACGCGGATAAGCGAGAAATCGCTGGTGCCACCGCCGACGTCGCAGATCAAGACCACTTGTCCATCGAACAGCAGCTTTCTTGATCGCGCGAAATTGTTGGCAATCCAGGAATAGAACGCCGCCGCCGGTTCTTCGAGGAGCGTCAGGTTTTCGATTCCCGCGTCGTGCGCGGCCTGCACGGTCAGTTCGCGTGCTTCTTCGTCGAACGACGCGGGAACGGTAAGTACGATTTCCTGCTCGTTGAACGTTCCGAAGCGGTCATCTTTCTCCCAAGCCTCCCGCATGGTGCTGAGCAGGCGCGCGGAAACTTCCACGGGAGACAATACGCGCCCGGTCTCGCCCGCATCCCACGGCAGGATCTTCGCGGTGCGATCGACATCGGGATTCGAGAGCCAGGATTTCGCGCTGTGGACCATGCGCGTCGGCACAATGGCGCCCTGTTCGCGCGCGTAGGTGCCAACCGGGCTACCGTCCTCGAGATACAAGAACGAGGGCAAGGTACGACGTGGCTCCACGCGGCCCGCGGCGACTAATTGCGGGATATCGAAGATGTGAATCGGAGGGAAACTGGTGTCCTCAGCTTCAGCTGGATTGATCCAGGCAAGGGCAGAGTTGGTGGTTCCGAGATCGATACCGATTTTCATTTTTCGCGCACATTAAACTCCAGCTTCCAGCGTCTCCCGTCACGGGCCACGCACCAAAGCTGCAGCATTCCTGTTTCTGTGATGATGGTTTCGAGCGATACGGGTACGAGTTCGCCGGCCTCACCGGCAGATTCGAGGCGCACCGATACTGGCGAGAGTTCCCCCAGCTCATCGCCAAAATCGTCGATCAACGTGCCGGGTGCATCGAGCTTGCGTTCGGAAGAACAGAAGAAGCGGAACTCGGCGGTCTCTCCGACAATCAGGCCGAACTCCCGCTCCGGCATTTTTGCCGACGAGCCCTCTTCCATACCGAACTGCGCGACGGAGAAGGCTTTCACGGGCGCCTTGATGCCGGGGACGGCAGGCATCGCCGTTTCAATGCCGACGTAATACGATCGCGGTATGCCTCCCCGAATTCGAACACCCTTGCCGTGCCGCGCCGCGCCGTAGTAAGCGGCACCGCGCGCGACCGCGTGCATCAGATCTTCGCCGGTCAGAGCGTGCACGGGAGGCGCGCCCTCTTCTGCGAGCCAGCTGTTCAGTACGGAGAGTAAACGAACGCGGACGAAGGGAGCATGGAGAACACCGCCGTTGAACAGCACGTGCGTTGGGCGAGCCATGCCAGTCGCCCCGCCTGCCTGCCGGAGGAAGCGCGCGAGGTGGCGGGTAATGGCCGCATCGGACGCGTACGGCAGGCCCATTTCCTGCAAGCCGGCCGCTCGGGGCTTTTGCGGCAGCTCCGTGCTGGCAACATGCGGCAGAAAACCTTCGAGCACCTGTTCCACCTGCTCGCGTCGGAGCGTGGCCTTGATTGTGCCGCCGATCAGACTCGAGCCTTTGCCAAGTATCGTGACCGGCGCTTCTTTGGCCGGCGAAACCGGATCGAGCAGCTTTTCCTTTGCGAGGCGGCAGTTATTCCAGAGCGCCTGCAACTGGAACGAGTCGATCCTGGTGCCGCGTCCGGCCAGTTCCGCAGCGACGGTGTGGGCCAGCGCGAGATCGATGTTATCGCCACCGAGCAGAATGTGATCGCCGACGGCAACACGATCCAGTTGCAGTTGGCCATCGCGCTCGCTCACCGAGATCAGGGTGAAATCGGTGGTGCCTCCGCCGACATCGACGACGAGAACCAGATCACCTTTGCCAATACGTTCGCGCCAGTCGTCATGCCGCTCGATCCAGGCGTAGAATGCGGCCTGCGGTTCTTCGAGCATGGTGACGTTTTTGAAACCGGCCGATTGCGCGGCCTTTTCCGTGAGTTCTCGCGCCACGGCGTCGAACGATGCCGGGATCGTGACCAGCACTTCCTGCTCGGCAAAGGGCGCTTCGGGGTGGGTGTTGTCCCACGCCATGCGCAGATGCCTAAGGTACGCGGCCGACGCGTCGACTGGCGAGATGCGCTGGACGCCTTCGGCAGCTTTCCATGGCAGGATCGCAGCAGTGCGGTCCGTCGCGGAGTAAGACAGCCAGCTTTTGGCCGACGACACGAGGCGACCCGAAACTTCTGCGCCGCGGCGCTGGGCGAAGCGCCCGACGATCGGGTTGCCGGTCTTGTCCCAAGGAAGCGCCGTCGAGCCGGCGGGAAACTCCTTTTCCGCCGGCAGGTAGAGGAACGACGGCAGCAACGGTTCCGCAGCCACCTCGTTCACCTTGACGACTTGCGGGATCGGGGCGACTGAGACACTACCGCCTTCCGCGATCTCACGAAACGCGAGCGCGCTGTTGGTAGTCCCGAGATCGATACCGATCGAGAAAGACAAGCCTACTCCACTTCGATTTCAGCCGGAGCAAGGATAGTGAGATCCTGCTTCGAGCTGAGCTTCGGGAGCGAGGCGGCGGACGCGCGCCATCCGCGATGCCGCAATGCGCCGCCCCTGGCCTTGCCGGAAGCAGGGACGTTGCCGATGAACTTGACCAGCGCCGCATCGCCTGAAGGCGCGGTCACGGCGCTGCCTTCCACGGCATCGATCACGGGCTGCGGCGCGAAATAGCGCGTCAGAATCTCGCGCGTCTTCGAGTGGACATCGCGGGCGGCCGCGCCAATCTGCTCGTCGCTGTAGGGGGCGAGGTCTTCCATAAAGAAGTCCAGAATGCGCCCGTCGCGCTGCAAAATTCCGAGCAACTGGAGCGCGCCGTCTTCCGGAGTGACGACCGGGGGAGGCGGCGGTTTAGGGGCGGGCGGCGGGGCCTTGGGGGCGAGGCCCAGTTGGGAGACGAGGTCGTCCGGCAGCTTACCGCCGAATAAGAGCGCAAAGAATGCGCGAAATGCCATAGCGATTGAGTTCAAAGTGGGGAGTGCTCCGAAACTTCAGGATTATTCCTCAGGATAACAACCGGGCACCCCAAACACATCGCGGACCCCAGATAGGTGACAATAGGGGGGTGAGTTTCCGTAAGCTGATCCTCTTCCTTTCTCTGGCGGTGCTGTGCCTGGCGCAGGGCGATTGGGAAGGCCAGACCGAGCTGCCGGGCGTCGACTGGCTCGGCATGACCGGGGCCAAGAAAGCGCTGGCGCTGAAAATCGTGCGCACGGAAGCCTGTTCGTGCGGCTGCGACATGAAGGTCGCGGAATGCCGCATGAAGGATCACACTTGCGCGTCCAGCAGGAAACTGGCGAACGCCGCGGCCAAGGACGTGGCGGCCGGTATGACAGAAGCGGCGGTTCGGGCCGACCTGAAGAAGATCGCTTCGGCGCCCAGCTCGATCCTGGACGATCCGATCAAGATCTCCACCACTGGCGACCCGGTTCGCGGTCCGGCCACGGCGAAGGTGACCATCGTGGAATTCTCCGACTTCCAGTGCCCCTATTGCAGCAAGGCCGTGGCGGAAACGAAGAGCCTGATGCACCAGTTTCCGAACGACGTGAAGCTCGTCTTCAAGCAGTTCCCTCTCGACGACCACGCCCAGGCGGAGTTCGGGGCAGAAGCGTCGCTGGCGGCGCAGGCGCAGGGAAAATTCTGGGAGATGCACGACCTGCTCTATGCCGGCTATCCCAATCTTTCGCGCACCACGGTGATGGGCTACGCGAGACGGCTTGGGCTCGACATGACGCGCTTCACGGCCGAAATGGACAGCCACAAATACAAGGCCCGCGTCCACTCCGAAGAGCAGGAAGGCGAAGAGGCCGGCGTCGCCGGGACACCTACGTTCTTCATCAACGGCAAGAAATTCAACGTGTCCTTCACGGCGGCCACAGTGGCACCGCTGATCAAGAACGAACTGAAGTAGGCGCATCCTACTTAGACCGCACCGACTGCTTTAACTTGTCGAGCTGTTTGCGAGCGGCGCGCGCCCATTCGCTGGTGTTATCCAGTTTCAGGTACGTACTCCAGTAGCCAATGGCGCGCAGAACATCGCTGGTTCTTTCGCTGAGAAGCGCCAGGTTGAAGTAGGCATCGGCGTAGCGCGGGTTGAGGCGAACGGCCTCCAGGTAATGCTTGCGAGCCTCTTCGAAGTTGCCTTCCTCATCGGCCAGGTTGCCCAGGTTGAAATGGGCGAGCGGATAGGTGGGATCCACTTCCAGCGCGCGGGTATAGTGTGCTCTGGCCTGGCGATATTTGTGGTAGCGGAACAGGATGGTGCCCATGTTCACCAGCGCACCGGGTGCATCGGGGTTGGCGTCCAGGGCTTTGCCGTAGGCCTCAATCGCGGCCTCAATGGGCGCGCCGGTTTCTTCGAGCGCGAGTCCGCGTTGAAACCAGAACTCGGCTTTTTGTTCATCGACTGCAGCGGTGGCAGGCGCGGATTCCGATGGGGCGGGCTTCATCGGGAAGGCGCGAAGCTTTTCGATTTCCTTTTCGCCGAAATCGAAAAGCAGTTGGCCGCTGATCGCTTCCATGCGGGTACCGGAAACATGCACGGCGATTTTGCGGCCTTCCGTCGTCATGCGAAGTTGAGCCAGGGGTCGGTCGATGTCTTCGAGCCGGACTTTTAGGGCGGCCACTGCGTCTTTGATTTTTTTGACAGGGACGCGGAGTTCGCGGAGACGCTTCAGGGTTTTCAGGGCGACCAGATCGGGGAAGCCGTAGCCTTCGGCGGCCGGAATCAGACCGAGTTTTTCCCACGAACTGAGTTGGCGCGTGGTGATGCCGAGCATGCGGCAGACGCCTTCGCGTTGCCATGCGCCGGATTCAGGAGTGGCCTCGGATTGTGGTGGATTCGGCATGCTCTAAGGGAAGATTACCAATCTCGCCGGAATGATGCGCAGGTGGGAGATGAAGCCGCCTGAAAGGCGGCTGCGGACAGGATTGCCCGCCCTCCAATGTTAGACATGGTCGACCTCGCGGAGCCAATCGGGGCGCTTGAGAACTTCGCGCGGCTTGCTGCCATCGGGCGGGCCGATGATGCCGTCGCGGTACATCATGTCGAGAATGCGCGCGGCGCGTCCATAACCCAGGCGTAAACGGCGCTGAAGAGTGGAGGTGGAAGCCTTGCCCATTTCCATCACTACTCGGAGGGCTTCTTCGTACATGGCGTCTTGTTCGCCGGTCGGCTCTTCGTCGCCTTCCATGGGACCTTCGTCGCTGGGCGGGGCGATTAAGTAGCTCTGGTCGTATTCGGGACGGGCCTGCGCCTTCCAGAATTCGACGACACCGTTGATTTCGTTCTCCGTCACGAAGGCGCCGTGCACGCGGGTGAGTCGGGACGAGCCGGGCGGCAGGAACAACATGTCGCCCTTACCGAGGAGATGCTCGGCACCCATCACGTCCAGCACCGTCCGGCTATCGACACGCGTGGCCACGCGGAAACTGATACGCGCGGGGAAGTTTGCTTTGATGAGACCGGTGATGACGTCCACGCTGGGACGCTGCGTGGCGAGCACGAGATGCATGCCTACGGCGCGCGCCATTTGCGCGAGACGCGTTACGGATTCTTCGACATTGCGGCCTTCGAGCATCATGAGATCGGCTAATTCGTCGATCAGGATCAGGATGTAAGGCAGCGGCTTCAGCTCTTCCTTCTCGGGCTGCTCGTCATCGAAAAGAGAGCGTGGCTCATTCGCCATTTGGCGGATCTTCTTGTTGTACTGATCGATGTTGCGCGCACCGACTTCGGCGAGAAGACGCAGACGGCGCTCCATTTCGAGCACGGCGTTCTTCAGAGCGTTGGTGGCTTTGCGGGCATCGGTAATTACGGGGGTCAGGAGGTGCGGGATGCCCTCGTAGATGCCTAGTTCGACGCGTTTCGGATCGACCATGATCATGCGGACTTCATCGGGCGTCGATTTATAGAGGATCGACATGATGAGCGAGTTGATCATGACGGATTTGCCCGAGCCGGTGGAACCGGCGATGAGCGCGTGCGGCATGGTTTCAAGCGAGGCGACTTTGATGCGGCCGCTGATGTCTTTGCCCATCGAAATGGTGAGGCGCGAGGCGGAATTTTCGAATTCCTCGCTTTCGATCACAGCGCGGAGGCTGATGACTTCACGCTTGGTGTTGGGGACTTCGATGCCAACCGTCATCTTGCCAGGGATGCGTTCGATCAGGATCGATTCGGCCTGGAGACCGAGGCAGAGGTCTTCGCGCAGATTCGTGATCTTGCTGTACTTCATGCCAGCTTCGGGCTTGAATTCAAAAGTGGTGACGACGGGGCCGGGATTGATCTGCACGACCGAGCCGAGGACGTTGAACTCTTCAAACTTCACTTTGATGGCGGCGGCGACGTTCTTCAGTTCCTGCTCATCGAAGGCGGAGCGCTGCGGGATTTCGTTCAGAAGCTCGGTGGAAGGGAGCCGATAGATAGTGGGCAGCTTCGGTCCAGCGGGCTTGGCGGGCGTGCTGAAGGGGAATTCGAAGAGATTGCTCTTGTCGTCGGCCGGCTTTTCGGTCAGGACGCAGATGGGAATTTCGTCGATGGACGCGGGCACGGGTTCTTCAGCGGCACTTGTTTGGGCTACTGGCTCGGGGTCATCCCAGGGCAGAGTTTCGGAGACGGGCACGGGGGCGCGCTTTTTAGAACGGGAGGCGACGGCGGGGTCGGC
>CAIKAS010000056.1 GCA_903825445.1 uncultured Acidobacteriia bacterium | reverse complement strand
TAGCCCCCACTTCAACGCGACAGGGAAATTCAGTCGTATCGTTCCTGAAAGGCCGTCTCTAATCCGCAGTCTTATATAATGCTTCAGATGGACTCCCTGCCCGCCGTTCTTGTGACCGGCGCAAGCCGCGGGCTAGGCCGCGGCATCGCTCAGGCCTGCAGCCGCTCCGGTTTTGACGTCGCCATTCACTACTCAACAAACCATGACGCAGCCCTCGAAACGGTCGCTCTCTGCCAGTCCCAGGCCGTCAACCCCCATCAGCGATTCGTGCCCATCCCCGGCGATATTGCGGTCGCCGCCGATCGCGCCGCCCTGTTCGATCGCACCCTCCAGACTTTCGGACGCCTCGACGCGCTCGTGAACAACGCAGGCATTGCGCCCACCGTTCGTGCCGACCTCACCGGCACCGCCGAAGAGAGTTTCGACCGCCTTCTCTCCGTGAATCTCAAGGGCCCCCATTTCCTTTCTCAGCTCGCCGCACAGCACTGGCTCGCCAACCCTCCGTCCGGTCGACCCTACAAGCTGATCTTCATCACTTCGATTTCTGCCGACACCGCCTCCGTGAACCGTGGCGAATACTGCATCGCCAAAGCAGGACTCGCCATGTCCGCACAGCTTTGGTCCACCAGGCTTGCCGCCCACGGCGTCCAGGTCTTTGAACTCCGCCCCGGCATCATGGAGACGGACATGACTGCCGGCGTCAAAGGAAAGTACGATGACCTCATATCCAGTGGTCTCGTCCCGCAAATGCGCTGGGGCATGCCGCAGGATGTCGGCTTAGCTGTAGAGGCCATTCTCAAAGACTATTTCCCCTTCTCCACCGGCGCTGTTATCCCCATCGATGGCGGCTTCCATCTGCGAAGACTCTAACCTCATGCTCAAAATCGATTCCTCCCTCACCCCGGCCGCACTGCTCCCCGCCGTCGAAAGGGTCCACGAACTCTCCGCCGCCAAGGTCCGCGATATTGAACGCACCTGGCAGCCCGCCAACGGCTCACCGGTCTTCACCGTAGCTGGTAAATACGCATCCCGCGGCTGGACCGAGTGGACTCAGGGCTTCCAGTACGGCTCCGCGATTCTGCAGTTCGACGCCACCGGCGACACCGAATTCCTCGCCGCAGCCCGCGCCAAGGTTGTCGAACTCATGGCGCTGCATGTCTCGCACATCGGCGTGCATGACCATGGCTTTAATAACGTCAGCACTTATGGCAACCTGCGGCGGCTGATGCTCGAAGGCCGCATTCCGTCCAGCGACTGGGAACTGCGCTTTTATGAGCTGGCGCTGAAAGTCTCCGGCGCCGTGCAGGCCTCGCGCTGGACTCAGCTCACGCCCGATCTCGGCTACGTCTATTCCTTCAACGGTCCGCATTCGCTTTTCAGCGACACCATTCGTTCCATGCGCGCGCTCGTCGTCGCGCATCAGCTTGGCCATCGTCTGATGGCGGAAGGCGACGATTCCATCGACCTGCTGCGCCGCGCCCTCCAGCACGCCGCCGCCACCGCCCGCTGGAACGTTTACTACGGAGCCGGCCGCGATTCCTTCGATACCCAGAACAACAGGGGCCGCGTGGTTCACGAATCGATTTTCGATCTGAATAACCGCGCCTACCGTTGCGCCTCCACGCAACAGGGCTACTCGCCTTTCAGCACGTGGACTCGCGGCCAGGCCTGGATTCTGTGCGGTTACGCCGAACAACTAGAATTCCTGCAGGCTCAAACCGAATCTTTCCTTGCACCCTATGGAGGCAAGCGCGAGCTGTTGCAGGCCTTCGAAGAGGTTGCGTCCGCTGTCGCTTCTTTCTGGCTCGAACAGACCCCCACCGATGGAATTCCCTACTGGGACACCGGCGCGCCCAACCTGCATAAACTGGGCGACTGGGCTTCGCGTCCCTCAGAGCCTTATAACGATCACGAACCCATCGATAGCTCCGCCGCTGCCATTGCGGCCCAGGGTTTTCTGCGGTATGGCAATTATCTCCAGGCCACCGGCCGGAAGAGCGAGGGCGAGTTGCACCGGCAGGCCGCTTTCACGATTGCGAAGCATCTCTTTGCCGAACCTTATCTCTCCACCAGTCCCGCGCATCAGGGCCTGATTCTCCATTCCATCTATCACCAGCCCAACGGTTGGGACCACAAACAACCCGGCCAGAAAATTGCCAACGGCGAATCCTCGATGTGGGGCGATTATCACGCCCGCGAACTGGCCCTGATGATTCAGCGCGAGGCGAAGGCTCAGCCTTATTACACCTTTTTCTGAGCTATTAGCCCTGCGGCGCCACCGCTTCTTTCCCGTTCACAATGACATGCTCAAACGTAAGCTGGCTCACGCCGGAAGTCGTGAGCTTGTCCTTGTCCAGCGTCACATCGAAATCTTTAAAACTGATATCGCTGATCTCCGTCTGGCCGGGATTCGGCTGGATCGTGCCAAACGATCCGAAGCGTCCATATTGAGACCACGGCCGACACGACACGATCATGCCGACGGCGGAATCGAGCGTGATGTCGCGAAAATGGATATCTTCGTAGTGTTGCGGTGTGTCCGGCATATTTCCGACTTCGTGTCGGCGACTTTCGCGTGATCTTCCTGCTCATTTCCGAAGACGGGAAATTATGCGCGTACGACACCGATCCGACGTCTATCGGTAGGCGCGCGACCGCCAACTGAGGCTGCTTCCTGTATAGGGAATCGCGGGAGCATAGCGCAATTGCCCATTATCCGGAACTATTCAGATGCGGTTCTCCCCAGGGAAAAGTCGATGATGAGGCGCGCCGATAAATACAGACGGGGCTCGATGGATGAGATCACAACGTACTCGTCCTCGTTCGAATGCGCTCCGTACATACGCAGCCCCATCCCTTCCAGAATTGGCGCGCCGCTCTTGAGAGCAGCGAATGCGGCATCTGTTCCCGCTCCGGGGGATTTTGTGGCGACGTTCAGTTTTCCTCCGTACTCGCTGTAGATGCGCTGTGCGAATTGGGCGATGGGCAAAGACTGCTGGCGAAGCGACATCGGGGGATAGAAGCGTTCGAAGCGAACATCGACAGTCGTTTCGGGGATGAGGTGATCGCGGATCTTTTCGCGGATTGAGGCTTCCAGTCCGGCGAAGTCCGCTGCGTCGTCGGCCCGCATATCCCCCATGGCTCGGGCATCCTCTGGAATGGAGTTGGAGACGCTGCCTGCACTGGCAACCGTCCAGTTCAGCTTCAGCCCCCGGCTTGGGCTAGAGAGGTCTTGCATCTGAAGCAGTTGGTGTGACAGCTCATAAAGCGCGTTTCGGCCCTGCTCGGGGGCTGCACCCGCATGGGACGCGCGGCCTTTGACTGTGAGCACCACAAGCTCCACCCCGGTGGTTGCAAGCCGGATATCATCGCCGGGCACACGTGACCCCTCATAGGAGAGGATCAAGTCCTGGTTCGTGGACAGAGACGTAATCAGGTCCCTTTCGGCGTTGGAGCCGATCTCCTCATCCGGGCTCACCAGCACTGTGATCAAGCCGTACTGGTCAAATCGAAGATTCCTGAGTGTCGCCAGAACATGCTGGATGGTAGCGACGCCGTGTTTGTCATCGCCGATTCCCAGCCCGTAAGCGCGATCACCTTCTACGCGAAAAGGCTGCTTGGCGAGCATTCCTTTGGCGTAGACCGTGTCCATGTGCGCGAGCAACAAAATCCGTTTAGTGCCTTTTCCCCGAAAGCGTGCGACGACAGTATCTGCGAGGCGTTCCGGAGTATTTTGAAAGCGCAAGTAACCGCTTACCGGAGGCACCTTCTCTACCTCGCCTCCCAGTGCACGCAACTGCTCGGCGATCCGATTACCAATAAGAGTGACGCCATCAAAATCGCTCGAACCGGACTCAATCGAAACAAGTTCCTTCAAGGTGTCCAAAAGAGGCTGCTTCTCCCGCTGAACCGCCGCCCGTATCGCAGCGGAATCCTGGGCCCATGTGGGGGAAACAACAAGCAATGCGACGAGTATGGCGCTCAGCTTCATGGGTAACATTCTAACCCGGCCTCGTCCCGAATCGTCATTTATGCCCGCGACGTTTGGATGCTGCAAAACCCTCCGGGTGCGTGACGCGCCACTTGGAGAATAGGCTGGTTTTAGATGCTGCGAAGGATAATATCCGAGACACGCGATTCTGGGACATCCTCCCAACGCCCACCCCCCTCACGACACCGGCAACCGAATCACCACCAGCAACCCCGGCCGCAAATTCTTAGCCTCAATCGACCCGTTATGCAGCTTCACCGCCCGCATAGCAATCGCCAGCCCCAGCCCCACCCCACCCGTCGCCGTCGTCCTCGAATCATCCACCCTGTAAAACGGCTGAAAAATGCGCCCAATCTCTTCGTCCGGCACACCCGGCCCGCTATCCGCAACCTGAACCTGAGCGCAACCGCCATCCATCTCCGCCTGCACCCTCACAACCGACCCCTCCGGCGCATACCGAATCGCATTCCGCACCACATTCTCAATTGCCCGCCGTATCAACTCCGGATCGCCCGTCAGCGCAATTTTTTCGCCGCGCGCATACGCAATCCTGCATCCGCGCGCACTCGCCTCCACCGCGCAATCCTCCACCAAATCCCCGATCAGCTCATCCAGCGGAAAATCCTTGCGCTGCCCCGCCGCCGGATCTCCCTCCGCCCGCGTCATCTCGATCAGCGAACCCACCAGCGTCGAAAGCCGTGAAACTTCTTTCCGGATCCGCTGCAGCGCCTTATCGCGATCCGGCTCCGTCGCCACCAGTTCCGTCGCAAAACTCAGCCGCGCCAGCGGCGATCTCAATTCGTGCGAAACGTCCTGCAGCAGTCTTCGCTCCGCTGTCATCAGTGTCTCGATTCTGTCCGCCATCCGGTCAAAGGACTTCGCCAGATTTCCGATCTCATCCCGCCGTGCCGATCGCGCGCGTATCGAGAGATCCCCCTGGCCAAAACGCTCCACTGTTCGTGCCAGCGCCCGCAGCGGCGAGCCAATGTGGAAAGCCAGCGGCCATGCCAGCACCGCAACGTTGAGAAGAATCAGCCCGTCAAAAATAACGAATATCCACGGCGTGAATGACGACTGCGCTTCCACCACCAGCATGTAGCGCCCATCCGTCGTGCGCGTTCCAAACAGCAGCCCGCCGGGGTTCGGGATCACCTGCCCCCAGTGTCCGTTCAGTCGCGCGGCCAGCGCTGAACGATCTACCCCCGTTGACAATTCGCGCCCCTTCGCATCCAGTACGTAATCCTGCCATCCCAGCACGCGGTTCGATCGCGCGATAAAATCGGCCGCGCCCCGTTGTCCCCCCGTCTCCCACGCCTGCACCGTCTGCTCCAGCACCAGCGTTTGAAGATGACGGAAAAGCGCTTCAGCCCCAAGATGCATCTCAATCTGTCTGCTGATCACAAAGAGCAGCGTCATCGAAATGAACAGCGTCACCAGTGACCACGCCAGGATTTTTGCGTAGACCGATCTCACCGCGAACCCTCCAGCAGTTGGGATCGCCGTTGCGGCGCCAGCAGATAACCCGTGCCTCTCACCGTGTGAATGAAAACCTCATCGGCATCTTCCAGCTTCCTCCGCAAATGGCTCACATGGACGTCCAGTGATCGCTCAAACGGCGAAGCTTCTCGTTGGTAAAGCGCAGCCGCCAGCGCATCGCGCGAGACGGCTTTTCCGGTAGCCCTCGCCAGGCACTCCAGGATGTCGAATTCGATGGAAGTGAGAGAGATCAGCGCGTTCCGCAGCCAGACCTCGCGTGTCCCCGGCGCCACCTTCAGTCCGCCGCACTCAAACACTTCGCTCGATTGCTGTTTCTCCGTCCGCCGCAACACCGCGCGAATCCGCGCCAGCAATTCATCCGGTGCGAACGGCTTCGGCAGATAGTCGTCAGCGCCGTTGTTGAGCCCATCGATTCGGTCCGTTTGCGACGTCCGCGCCGTTAACATGATGATCGGAATGCTGCTGCGCATACGAATCTGCCGCAGAACTTCGAATCCGTCGAGCCCCGGCATCATCACATCCAGAATCACCAGATCGAACCCGCCTTCCAGCGCTTTTTTCGCTGCTTCCAGGCCATTATGCACCGGTTCCACTCGCAGGCCATGCCCGGCGAAAAAATCGCGCATCAGCGAGCAGAGTTCCGTATCGTCTTCGGCCAGCAGTACCCGCGTTGCGGTTTGCATCTGAACTAGTTGTAGCTCATTTCGCGTCCGTAATCCCGCCACTTTACAAATCTTAAGAGTCGCGGAATCCCGTTTTGTTGTCTACTCGAAATTGAACATGGTATTGGATTTCAAAGAATCTCAGAGCGCCCGGGAGCACGAGAATCGGTTCGTCAAAGAGTGCCAAAATGGCGACCCCTCCGCGTGGAACCAGCTGGTTGCCTGCCACACTCGCCGCGTTTACAAAGCATGCTACCGTTTCACCCGTAAAGAATGCGAAGCCCGCGATATGACGCAGGAAGTCTTCATGCGCATCTTTCGCACTCTCGGCAGTTTTCGCGCCGACCAGGTCTCATTCATCTCCTGGCTCAACCTTCTCACTCTGAACCTTCTTCGCGATCACTATCGCCGCAGCCGCAGAGACCGCATGACCGTTTCAATCGACGCGCATGAGTCATGGGTAGAGAGCATCCCCAACGCGGGGAGCCGCCCCGATCAGGTATTTTCAGAGCGAGAAGCCAACCGCATCCTGAACTCCGCCCTCGCAAAACTTTCCCCCGAACTCCGAGAAATCATCACTCTCTGTGACGTCCAGGAATTGCAGTATCACGAAATCTCCGACCGTCTCGGCATCCCCATCGGCACCGTAAAATCGCGACTGAACCGGGGCCGCGCCATGCTGGCCCACCTCCTGAGGCGCTACAAATGCGCCGCCTAGATTGGGTTCTTCTCTGCGATCTCCGCGGATCTCTGCGTCCCCTGCGTGACACCCTGGACCAGCCAGGTGACCGTACTCCCCTCGAAAACCAAAAGGATAATTCAATGAAAAAGCTCTTCGTACTACTGACATTAGTCCTCGGACTCATTTCGACCGCCCTGCCCGGATTCGGTCAGGCGCCTGTCCCGGCAACCCCGGAAAACGCGGCATCCTTTGTTGGCGACTGGACGATCTCGGCCGAAGGTCAACAGGGTCCCGTGCAAATCGGACTGTCGATCAAGGTGGATGCAGGTAAAGTTGTTGCTTCACTGGCGATGGGTCAGCAGGACGCTCAGCCCATCACGGATATTTCCCTGAACGGCAAATCCCTGCTCCTGAGATACAGCTTCGACTATCAGGGCAACGCGATCGACGCGTCAGTCTCGCTCGTTCCCGCAGGCGAAAAATATACAGCGGAACTTGCCTTTGCCGGCGGCGCCTATACGATGTCGGGCACCGCTGAGAAAAAGAAATAGCGCGGGCATTTCCCGTCCCGCCACGGGCCAGGGCAGCCCGTCAATCTGCCAACGGTCTCCAGGCCACATCGGGAAAGCGCTTCAGCACCGATTCTATTTCGCAATCCTCCACCTCATCGAACAGGTCGACGATTGCGGGGTCGAACTGGGTTCCAGCGCCACGGCGTATCTCCACTCGGGCGGCAGCCAGCGGTTGCCCTGCCCGGTAGCACCGATCGCTCACGATCGCATCCAGAGTATCCGCCACTGAGAAAATCCTGGCCGCCAGAGGGATCGCTTCTCCGGCCAGTTTCTCGGGATATCCCGTTCCGTCGAATCGTTCGTGGTGCGAGTAAACTATTTCCGCTTCCCGTTCAAGCCCAGGCACGCCTGCAAGCAGATACAACCCAAGGTGAGGATGCATCTTCATGATGGCCTGTTCCTCGTCATTCAGCTTTCCCGCTTTCATCAAAGTGTTATGCGGAATTCCCGCCTTCCCGATGTCGTGGAGCAGCGCACCAATCTCGAGCGCTCTAAGTGCCTTGGGGTTCAGGTCCAGCTTTCGGGCAATCAGCAGAGCAAACGCCGCGACCCTCTGCGAATGCTTCAAGGTCTCGAAACGCTTAAATCCGAGCGCGTCAAAAATCGGAGTCAGCCGGCAAGCCTGCCCGGTTTCCGCGCCAGGTGTTGTGGCCACGGAACGCTTGAGCGCTTCCCTTACCGCCTCAAATCGCTCCGAATGCACAATATCCAGGTGCTTTGAGACAAGGTTGATCAGGTCATCCGGCAGCACTGGCTTCAGTAAGTAGTCCGTGGCGCCTTCCCGAAGAGCCCCTTGCGCCGTCGCGAGGTCGCACAGGCCGGAAACCAGGATAAACGGCAGGCGCGGTTTCAATGCTTTCACCCGGCGTAACAGGTCCAGGCCATTCATTCCGGGCATGTTGACGTCGGAAAGCAGCAAATCGGCACTTTCCTGCCCGGAAGTCATCCACTGCAGTGCCGTCGGGCCACTTTCAAACGACCGGCAGACGTATCCAGCCGATGAAAGTGTGTCTCCCAGATAGCGCCGAACGGATGCGTCGTCGTCCACCACGCCAACGGTCATCTCGAAGCCAACGGGACTCATATCTAGAATATCGGCAAATATCCACAATAAGGGGAGCACTTTTTTAAAATGGGTACTACACCGGCTTGCGGTTTGTAGGGAAAAGCCTCACACGTATCGCCAACATATTGATTCAAAACGGACGATATGGGTTATGCGGGCGAACTCGAAATACATTAAGTTCTTACGCAAATGTTGGAAACAAGACATATGCGCAAGGTCATCCAAGAGGTATCTCCTGCCGCAACACCGGCCATCAATGTTGCAGGCATTCGCTCCACGGATCCCGGCATTGTCAACGCGCGCCGTATGCGCGGCAGTCTGCATATCGCAGTGCTGATTACCCTGACGACGGCCATCATTTTCGCGGCCTGGCGCTCCCATCAGGACCAAAAGCTCGTGTTAGCGCTCGAGTTACGGCAACAACTTGCCGAACTCATCGATTTGAAGGTGAACCAGGTGTCGGCCTGGCGGCAGGAGCGAATCGGCGATGCCACCGTCACTGCCTCCGCAACAGAGTTGATGCCTGGAATTCAACAACTGTTGGCATCCGGCGACATCCCCCCAGTGCGTAAGCGAGTTCTCCAATGGATGGACACCATGCGGGTGAACTACCAGTATGCGAACTTCATTCTCTGTGGCGTCGACGGTCGAATTCGCCTGTCCAGCGGTCAGCTTCTGGGCACTCCGAAACTTTATGCCGACCTCTCAACAAAGTCCATCCGCGCCCATGGCGTGATCTTCCAGGAGGTACCTGCCGGAGGAGAATCCTTCAGTCCGCATTTCGTGCTCGGGGCAGCCCTGAAGTCCGCTGACGGAGCAACCATCGGCGCCGTCCTGTTCGGGATCGATCCCCGGGTTGTCCTCTATCCCTCAATCCTCAATTGGCCTGCAGTCAGCCGCACCGGTAAGACAGTGCTGGTACGGCGCGAACAGGGCCAGATTCTTTATCTGAGCGACCGGTGGCGAGGGTCCGGTTCAGCGATGAAACTCCAGCGTGATCCGGGTAACCGCGCGTCGCCGGTGGTCAGCGCCGTCCTCGGGCAGGATCAGCTTGTCGAAGCTGTCGACTCGACCGGGGTATCGGTGTTAGCCGTCAGCAGACAGGTTCCCGGCTCCGATTGGTTCGTGGTCGCAAAGATCGATAAAGATGAGGCGTATGCCCCGGTTCGGAAGAGCGGGATTCTCGTATCTTCCATAGCTGGCCTTCTCGTTCTGTTGTCCGGAGCCTGTGTCGGCTTGATGTGGCGTCATCAGATCTGGGTTTCTTATCGCCAGCAATACGAGGCCGACCAGCAACGCCGCGCGCTGCTGGGCCACTACGACTACCTCACTCGATACGCCAACGACACAATTCTCCTGCTCGATCAGGCCGGCAACATCGTAGAAGCCAACGATCGTGCAACGGATACCCTTGGCTACAGCAATCGCGAGCTTCTGCAAATGAACGTTCGGGACCTGAAGAATCCGTCGACCCTCCCGGAGTTTGAGCAGGCGTGGACGTTGCTCTTCCGGCAGGGCAACCTTGTGTTCCAGACTACCAACCAGCGCCGGAACGGTGAGAATTTTGCAACCGAAATCAGCGCCAGACTTCTGGAAGTCGATGGCGAGAAGTATTGTCAGAGCATAGTTCGCGACATCACAGAACGCAAGCAGGCCGAACTGCAGATCAAACGCCTGAACCGGCTGTATGCCGTGTTGAGCCATTGCGGACAGGCCGTGGTTCGGGCTCAGACGGAATTCGGTCTTTTCGACGAAGTCTGCCGGATCGCAGTGGAACTGGGTGGTCTTCCGATTGCGGTTATTGGCCTGGCCGATGCGGCGACCGGGCGCATGACTCATGTCGCCCAGGCCGGTGAGAGTGTCGCGTATCTGGAGGGAATCACGATCACGGCTTACGATGAGCCACGTGGCCGGGGTCCTGCCGGAACGTGCATGCGGGAACGGCGGGCGATAGTTATCAATGATCTTCCAAATGACCCTTCCATGGCGCCGTGGAAAGACGTGGCCGCCCGCTACGGGCTCCGCTCCTCAATAGCATTACCCTTGCGGCGCGGCGGAAAAGAAATCGGCTACCTTGGCCTCTATTCCTCCGACCTGAATTTCTTCAATAGTGAAGAAGCCTCCCTGGCCTGTGAAATAGGGGACAGTGTCTCCCATGCGCTCGACGCTCTGGATCAGGACCGCTTGCGGAGACTCGCGGAGTCGGAACTTCGCCTCAATCGCGAGCGACTGGAACTGGTCCTCGACGCCAGCGACGAAGGCTACTGGGACTGGAACCTGGTCACCGCGGAAGCGGTACAGAGTCCGCGCTATAACTCGATGCTCGGCTACCAGCCCGGAGAACTGCCGGCGGGTTACGCCGCCTGGCGGGAGACGGTGCATCCGGAAGATCGCAAACTCATCGAAGCGCGCTTCAGGTCATTCATGGAGTCCGGCGAAGATACCTACTCACGCGAATTCCGCATGCGACACAAGGCAGGACACTATATCTGGGTTCTCAGCAAGGGAAAGGTCGTCGAGAGGGACGCCAGCGGCAAGCCCGTGAGAATGGTGGGGACCAATACCAATATCACCGAAAGAAAAAACCTGCAGGAACAGTTTCTGCAGGCGCAAAAGATGGAAAGCGTCGGCAGGCTGGCCGGAGGCGTCGCCCACGACTTCAACAACCTTCTTACTGTGATTAACGGCTACAGCGCCCTTCTTTTGAAACGCCTGCCTGCGGAATTTCCCCATCGTGGCCAGTTAGAGGATATTCTCGACGCGGGAGAGAAGGCCGCCGGTCTTACCCAACAACTCCTGACCTTCAGCCGAAAACAGAATACTCAGCCTCAATTGCTGAAGATCAACGATGCCGTTGCCGATGCCAGGAAGTTGCTCAGCCGCCTGGTCGGTGAAGACGTGGAACTGAACACGGTTTTGCGCTCCCAGCGGGACCAGGTCATGGCTGATCCGGGCCAAATCCACCAGATTCTGATGAACCTGGTCGTCAACGCACGCGATGCCATGCCAAACGGCGGCAGCGTGATCCTTGAAACCAATGACGCCGAAGTGGATCCGAAAGATTTTGTCGGGGCTAAAGACATCCTGCCCGGACGCTACGTTCTCGTGAGCGTAACGGATACGGGTACCGGCATGGATCAGGAAACCCGCAGGCAGGTTTTTGATCCCTTTTTTACGACCAAAGAGGTAGGGAAGGGCACTGGGCTGGGGCTCTCGACGGTTTACGGCATCGTCCGCCAGCACGGGGGGTTCATTCGGATCGACAGTGAACCAGGCAGAGGCGCCACGTTCCGCGTTTATCTGCCACTGGCCCGAGCCGATGCCCACGCGGGAATCGCAGGCCCGCAACCAACTGCCCACTGCGGAACCGAAACGATTCTGCTGGTCGAAGATCAGGACAGAGTTCTGGCCCTGGTTGCCGAAACGCTCGAGTCCTGCGGCTACTCCGTGATCAGGGCGACCAACGCCAATGAGGCCCTCGCCATGGCTGCGATGCTCCGCGAGTCGATTCACCTCCTGCTGACCGATGTGGTGATGCCAGGCATGAACGGGAAACTGCTGGCGGAACGAGTGAAGGCCCTGCGCCCTGCGGTGAAACTCCTCTACATGTCGGGTTACACGGACGAAGGCATCGGCCTCGCCGGCGAACTCGAATCCGGCACTGCCTATCTGCAGAAGCCATTTACGCCGGAGATCCTGGCGGCACGCGTGCGAGAGGTCCTTGATGTGCCGGTTTCGCGTCGCAGGAGCGTCGTTGTGGACGACCAGAGCGGCGTTTGCACGTCGGCGTAGTAGCTTCTGGTCTCGGCTGGCCACTATACCTCCGTCGCTGTCGGCGGGAACAAGGCCCTCGATACTCATGCGCGGGAAGGCGCCATGTGACTTTGCTTCAGACGATCAACGGAGTCTTCCGATTCAGTCTAAGAGAGCCCGCTAAGTACTGGCTGGCGTGCCGACAGTTCAGGATAGGGTCGCATGCATCCCACGACGTGCTGAGCGACAATAGAAAACATCTGATCGGTCGCATTGTTTCGCTGCGGATTCTTTGTGAGCCGTCGGACCGATTACGTGACCTGGAGCCACCGGTGTCGTCGCGGCCACATCCGCACTGGCCCCGATTCGGGCTGGCCGGGTGTTGAGAATCCGGTAGCTGCTCGCGGGCCGAGAGATTGTGGTTCGCGCGCTTCTCGGCAAAGAGACGGATCGGTAGTTGGTGGTGACAAACGAAAGTGGCTCGTTGTCCCGAGCGGTCAGGCAGCCGGAAAAGTACAAGACTATCTGCAATAGAGTTTTGAGATGAGGCCAACAGCAGGGGTGAGACTCATTCCAGGGACTGCCAATCTGACAATACGGCGACACTGACAGTAGGAGGCGAAATGCTCAAAACCCTGAACGGCGAGACATTGCTGTATCCGATAATCGGCGATCCCATCAGATTTGTGAAATCGCCGCAACGCCTTACTGCCGAGTTTGAATCGCGGGATCACAACGGCATGTGCGTACCGATGCTCGTCCCGGACGGAACGTTGGACTGCGTGCTTCGCGGGCTCGGGACCATTCCTAACGTTCGCGGCCTGTTGATTACCATGCCGCACAAGAACACCATGTTCGCGTACTGTGCTACGTCTTCTGAAACTTCGAAACTGCTGGGTGTGGTGAACGTGGCACGGCGCAATGGGGACGGCTCATGGCATGGCGACATGCTTGATGGCGTCGCGTTTGTCGCAGCCCAGAGGAAGAAGGGCGCTAAGCCGGAAGGGGCGCGGGTTCTCCAGATCGGCGCTGGTGGCGCAGGCAGCGCCATCGGCGTCGCGCTGCTCCGCGCAGGAGTCCGGGAACTGGTTTTGCACGATGCCAACCAATCGCGACTCGACGATCTGGTTCGACTCTTGTCCGGCCTGGGCCGCGGCCGCGTTCTCGCTGGCCCACCAGATCCGACGGGTTGCGACATGGTGGTCAACGCGACCCCGATGGGCATGTCTCCCGAAGACCTGCTGCCGGTTTCCGCGAACCTGCTCACTTCCTCGATGTTCGTTGGCGACGTTGTGGCCGGGCATGGCGCGACTCCATTCATACAGGCTGCCAAAGCCGTGGGTTGTAAAACGGCAGACGGCGTTGAGATGGTCGAGGCGGGAATGGAACTCATGCCTGACTTCCTGCTCGGGAAATGACCAGCGAGGATCGTGTCGTAAAACCTGTCAGTCTGGGCCTGCACCTTCGCCACCGACCCTTCCGGCAAATACCGATTCCCACTTCGCAGCACATTCCGCCGGAATCCCCAACCATGTCTCAGCATCACTCGCGCTCTTAAATACCCTGACCTGCGAGTTTCCACCGCTCGCCTCATGTTGAATAGAGAACATGCGCAGCGCCCCAAAAACAGCGGTTTGCGGCGCCACGGCTGCCCGCCTGGCCCTCGCCGCAAAAGGAGAGCTTCCTGCGAGCGATCGAATCTCCTCCGCCCTCATGTCGAGGCGATCGACCTCACTGAAGTCGTAGATCTGGGAAAACTCATCCGCGAAGGCCGGGTCATTTGCAAATTGCAGTCGCGTCGCCGTAGCTTCGGCGAAAGTGAACACACCCCAGGCGCGGCATCGAACAACTCTGTTTTCCGAGTCGATCAGGTAGCTGGACGGCATAGCGTCTATCGTAACGCAGGAATTCCGCCACTTCACGCAGAAGTCCAGGCACGTTCTGGAGCGTCAACATTTTTACGTTATATGCAACGGTCAGCCCGCCCAATTCCGCCATCGCTTCTCCGGTCACAAGCTTCCCGTTGTGGTGTTGCCCCCCGCCTATATCGAATGTTTCGAACTGATCGGCAACACAAGCCGCGCGCTTCTCGAAATTCGCGCGATCCTGAACCGTCCACCAGTTCTTCAGATTCCGCAGCCGCCCTATCGGCTCGACTCGAACAGCCGGGATGTGGTGCTCACAGCATAAATCAACTATTCAAAATCATTTATTCAACTGCGCACTGCAGTCAGGGCACATGCCATGAGTGACCAGTCCGGTCTCGGCGACATAGTCGTGTGGTGAAAGCCAGCGTCCCTCGGCGTTCTGAACGCTTCGACACCAGGCACACATCGGAATTAGTTGTGCCAGACTCCGCAAATCCTCCAGCGCCCGGCGCAATTCCAGTTGTGTGACCACTGCCGCCCGCAGGGTCTTCAGGGCCTCCAGTTGCATGCCCGTGAGATGTCTGGACTTGTGATCGATCACGCAAAGTGTTCCGAGCGACGATCCGTTGGCCATTACCAGCGGTGCCCCCGCGTAAAAGCGGATTCTCGGTTCGGACGTCACCAGGGGATTCGTGGCAAATCGGGGGTCGAGGGATGCGTCTTCCACGACAAATACATCGTTCTGATTAATTGCGTGGGCGCAGAAAGATATGTCTCGCGGCGTTTGAGGCACATCCAGTCCCACACGTGACAGGAACCACTGCCGATCCTGATCCACCAGGGAAATCAAACTGATAGGGGATTCGCAAATAGCCGCTGCCAGACGAGTGAGATCGTCGAACATCGCGTTTGATTCGCTGTCAAGAATTCGATACAGCTGGAGCGTGCGCAAGCGTTCCCCTTCGCGCTTTGAAAACAACGGGGAATGAGGAGTGACCTGGTCGTCTGTTGCCAATTCTTCTCTTTTTGACCTCGCAGCGCCGGACTGGGAGGGCCATTCGGCGCAATCTCAAACAGATATTATTCCGCGGAGGGTGATCCGGTTCACGGAACCACCCTCCCCTCCGGCAAGCACCGCGTCGTGCGGCGAGCCTGCCTTAAACTGAGCCAACCATCTCCGCCAGTTGATATACGATGGCTTTCATCGTCTCCGATTGCGCGGTCAATTCCTCGGCCGCCGAGGCGCCTTCTTCCGCGCCTGCCGCCGTCGTATGCGTTACTTGCTGCATCTGAACCACGGCCTTAGCGACTTGTTCGATACCCAGAGTCTGCTCCTGGCTCCCTTGATTTACCTGGTCGACCATCGCTTTCAGTTTTCCAAACTCTGAGGTTATCAGCCGAATGTCCTCTGCAACCAGGTCTACTTTGACTTTGCCGTCGTTGGACTTTGCGATCGATTCCTCGATCATCGACGCTGTGTCCCTCGCCGCCTGAGCGCAGCGTTGCGCCAGGTTTCGCACTTCATCGGCGACCACTGCGAAACCCATGCCCGCCTGACCGGCGCGCGCTGCTTCCACCGCTGCGTTGAGCGCCAGAATGTTGGTCTGGAAGGCGATTTCGTCGATCACTTTGATGATTTTCGAAATCTTCCCGCTCTGTGTGCTGATCTCTTCCATAGCGTCCACGGTCTGCTCGAGCGACTGATTCGTTCGCTCGAATTTATGCTGCGAATCGGTCACCATTCCGGCAGCCACGCGAGAGATCTCACTGCTCTTGTGTGCCATCGAACTGATTTGCTCACTGGACGCGGACGTTTCTTCCAGAGAGGCTGCCTGCTCCGTGGCACCCTGCGCCAGCGACTGGCTGGAGGAGGATATCTGCCCGGCCGCGGAGGCAACCTGTTCGGCGCCCTCCGTCAACTCAGTGACCGCCCGCCGCAGTGCCTTGTTAAGACTGCGAACGACGATAAACGCCGTGATCGCCCCGCCCAGGGAACATAACACAAGCGCGACCGCAAGAAACCAGACTGTATTTCGGTACGTGTGTTGCGATTCATTGGCGTCGTCGTCCCCGTTCTTCCGGTTCAGCGTCATCTCTCCGTTCAGCGCGTCCGTCGCCGAATCGAATATTGGCTTAAGGTTGTCCTTCCAGAAGATGCTCGCCTCTGCGCTCTTGTTATCCCGGCTCAGGGCCAATACGGAGGGCACTCCCTCGCTCATCTTCCGGAAGTCGGCGTTGAGTCTGTCGAAAAGCGCACGATCCTCCGGCGTCGTTATGGTTGCCTCGTATTCCCGCAGCGCGCGCCCGGCGGACTCTTCCTCTTTCTCGATGCTTTGCTCCATTGCCGTTTTGGAGGCAGCGTCTGCCTCGGCGATATGCCGCCAGACGTCGCCTCTTATATTCGCTATTTCGTTCTGCGCCATAGCCATCCTCGCCGTTCCGGGCAATGGATCGGTGATGATCGTCTGCGTAATCTTATTCAGACCGGCGAGATTGTAAATCGAAATTCCGCCCAGAAGTACCATTGTGGCCACCAGTCCGCCAGTGGTAAATGCGACTTTACTGCCGATTGTCATTTGTCGTTGCATGATGTTTTCTTTTCCTGACCTTAAATTTCCTGTGAGGTGATCCTGGTCGTACTCAATGAGAAATCCATCTCATTGGCTCGCGAATCGTGAAGCCTGCGCCGACGAGCCATGTAGATTCCGCGCTGTTGATTTGTTTGCCAAACCGCACGTCGATCTGAGCGTTCTTGCCGATCGACCGCGTGACGCCGCCGTCTCCGCTCCAGAGCGTCGAATTGCCGGCCGCCACGGGTGAAACCGCGTATACTTCGCCAAATAATCCAAATTCCGCTCCCAGACCACGGGACAAACTAAAGCTCGCTGCCCGTTGCGTGATTCGGCCACCGGTCGTCGTAATCGAGCCAAGGTTGAAGTTGCCACCCATGGCGAAGCCGCTGATCAGATCCTTATCCCACGCCACCTTAACGGTTGGGTCATAACCTCGGCTCGAAAAATTCGTGGTTCCTGTGGGCATCGAGACGCTGGAAATGATGGAAACCGATGGACGGAGGTGGCGCTGACCGAACAGGCCAACCTTCGCGGAGACTTCGCTGTCAGACGGTCCCTTTGCGTGGCCGCCGGCAGTCCACTCCGAAAGAAAACCGTCACCGTCAAAACGAAGTTCCAGCCTGTCATTTAAACCCAGGCGCATCATGGTCTCCGGCGCGGAGAGCCCATACCCGTTTCCCTGGCTGCTGAACGTGAAGCCATCGTCAAATTCCACAAAACCCTTTTCCACCAGGGTGCTGGTGGCTGTGAATTCGGGCCGATCCGGCACGAGCGTGTTTTGAGCCGGCAATACCGAACTGCAAATGGCGGCCAGCAAAATTCCTTTCATGAGTTTCATAAGCCCTGATCTATGCAGCCAATGAGCTCAGTCCGTGCAGTTCCTGGCTGCTCAGGACGCTCTCAATGTCCATCAGAATCCTGATCTTGTCTTTCGACTTTGCAATCCCTGTCAGGTAAGCCGGCGGGGGTTCGTTTCCGAATTTCGGCGTGTCCTCGATGTCAGCCGCGTGCACAGTCAGTACCTCGGTAACG